>JACTND010000235.1 GCA_014584305.1 Planctomycetota bacterium
TCTTGGCCCGCCACATTTTCCTCTTCCGTAAATTCAGGGTCGATCTCCGCCATCCCCGGCGGCTTTGTCGAACTGACCGTGATGAACGTGAATGGCACGGGGTCCAACGAATCGAGCGCGTTGCGTTTGTCCGTCCGGCGCAGTACCGGCAGCAGCTTGTCGTCGGGGCGAATCCAAGCGGGCGAGGCCGTGTTGGTTTCCGCCTCCCATTCGCCGTCTTCGTTCCGGCGGACGCGCCAACAGGAATTGATCGCCCGGGCGCGCAAGGTCACGTGATTGGACTCGGTCACATGATCAATTCGGGCCAATGGCATAAATGCAATCCGCATCGCCTCGAAGACCACCGCATCGGCATGGGCCAAGGCATCCAAGTCGCGTTGAATCAAGGCGCTCCATTGCCGCGTCAACACGTCAAACTCGCGGACATCGGCCTTCAACCCCGTGCCGGCCTCGCTCAGACAAACCAACACGAGTTTGTCGTCGAAGGCGGCCTCCGCCGTCGCCGCAACTTCCCTCAACTGGTTGACGTCACGGACGCCATCCATGCAACGATAATTCCACCGGGCGGGCGCATGCTCCGCAAACACCTCCCAAGCGCTACCGTCCAATACTTCCGCGCGCTGTACTAATTGATCCGGCAACCAATGGGCAACGGAGGTCGCAATGGGGCTGCCGTCGGTGCACAACCACACGCGGACCCGATAATGTTGGTACTCCCAAGCGCGATCGGTGGGCAAAATGCCATCTTTGGGTGCCGGCGGCGGATCTTGGATGGCCGGTGCGCGCGATGGCAATACCACCAGGCAACTGAACCAGACGACCGTTAACAAGCACCACATCCACCCGCGGCGTTGGCAAGGGGAAACGCCCAAACACAACGATTGTCCAAATCCGTGCGAGGAACTCATTGGGACACTCCTCCCGCGATCAGCGGTTGCATCCGCCATTTGTCCACGTGCTGATACAAGTAAATCAAATCGCGACCGGTATCCCCCACATGATTTCGATACGCGTAAAACTCGCGCATCTGATACAGGGGAATTACGGAAACGTCGTTCAACAGTTGGCGATGCATTTGCCGCAAATTGAGGCTGGCATCCCGCCAACTGCGCGAGAAACTCACGGCGCGCATGGTTTGTTCGGACGGTGCGCTGATTTTCCGGACTAAACCCTGAGGACCGAACAAGAAACTGGCCTCGACCAACGGTTCGTTCATCATCATCTCCGTGTACAGCAAATCGTAGTCGTCGTCTTCAGGAATGGTTACTCCCGGTGGCAGCGGGCGCAGTTTGGTTTTCACACCAATCGCCGCCCACTGCGCTGCAATCGCCGTACAAGCCACCGTCGCCACCTCGCCGGCGGGATAGGCTAAGACCAATTCGGGAACCTCCACCACTGGGTCCTTGACTCCCGACTCGATCAATTTGTTGCGCAACATCTCGACACATGCGGCCACCATCACGCGGGCAATCACATCACTATACGGGATCGGCATCACTCGCATGTCATAGGCGTAACTGATCTGATCGTTCCCGGCCATGCCAATCGGAAACGGACCATCGATGACATCGCAACCATTTTCCGTACGCCCGCCCATCAACATGTTTTGCAAGATCAGTTCGCGGTTAATGCCGCGATACAAGCCGGAGCGGAAGACCAACGTTTGCGAGAACTCGTTCCGTTGATTGATACATAACATGTGGACCGTGGGGACCATATAGGAACGAACTTCAATATTCGCGTTGCGTCGCAACCGCGGCAAATCGATCGGCGTAATGCGATCGACCAAATCGATTTCGCCACGGATCAACGCATCCACCGCGGCCGAAGGGCTGTCAAACAAGAATTCCACGATCTCGGGATACTGGCCCCCTGGATCGCCGGCGTAGCGCGTGTTCACCCGAAACACATTCGTGTGATCGTCGCCCGAGACCATCGTGTAGGGGCCATCCCAGGTTTCTTCTTCTGTCAACTGGTCCGTATAGGGGAAATGGAGCAGCGCTTCGGGTTTAACAAAGGGAATTTTTAGACGAATATCGACGCGCCTTTCGTCCACAATAGCTACGGTTCCCAGTATTTTCGCCCAAGCCTCGCGGTAGTGTGGATTTTCTGGATTCGGATCGGCATGACGCAGGAGGCGATAGGCCAATTGATTGGCTGTGATCCCCGGGACCGCAAATGCCCGCTTTTCCGGGTCAATTTCAAATCGGTACGACATTCCAATATTGTCCAAGGGGTACAGGCGTCCATTGAGAAACTCGTATTTGCCCCCTTCTTCGGACAATCCAGTCAATTCCACAATTCGACGTTGGGTCAATCGCCCGACGCGGCGGGAAGCCCAGTCTTCCAGCCGATTGGGATCTGGACGCAAAGCGGGCTGACTCACGCCGACAAATACGAGCGGAAACTCCTCCAAAATCCTATTCAGCCACTCAACAGCCTCCGGTCGCTCCGGCAAAATCTCCCGGGCCTTCAAGGCGGCCAAGCGCGCAGCGCGCGGTTGTTGCGTCTCAAAGGCCGCGGCAGCTTGAGCAATTTCGTTGTCGTACAACGTCGTCAGCATTTCTCGGATACGGCTGATCAATCCGCGCGCCGGCGGGCCGTAGCGGTCGGCCAAGCTAACCAACGACGCCCGAGCCCCGTCGTACAAGCCTTGCTCAATGCGCTGTTTAATCGCCCGCTCATGACAATCCAATATCAGGTCGATCGAGCGCAGGTTCTCACCGGGAATCCGAAACCCCGGATCCTGACGATACACTTCCTCAAAAATCGATAGGGCGATATCGTAGTCCGCTCGGTCATATGCCGCTTTAGCGTCCATCAACATGACCGAGCGAATCCGCGAAACAATCGCTGAGTTGCGGCCACCCTCGCGATCATAAACGCGCATCAGACTGCGAAATGCCCGGGCGAACTCGTTCTTGGCCACCATCTCGTCGGCATGTTCCAAAAGAAGCTCGTTGTATGTCTTGTAGTTAATGACGTTAGCCCAAGGAACGATGTATTGGTTGAGTGAGTCTTCGGGCAAGTCGAAAATCAATCCACCTTCTCTAGGCAATGGTCGCGAGGGCGGATTCAGTAAGGGAACAATGTCCAGCGTTGCGAACTTGTTGAACTCATCTAAGTAAAGGCGATCAAACGGTTCGCGCTCCACTAAATCCGTGGCTTCGTTCAATCGCCGATTGCGCTCGAACGCGGCAGCTTGCTGAGAAAAGTAATCGTCACTTTTCGGAGCATCTTGTCCCACAGCCCTGGCGGCCCCGATCAGGAGCAGGGCTACCGCCGCGAGCCACCGATTGCCGATAACGCTGCACTTCCGCGGATGGTGAAGCGGTTCTTGCAGCATCTGTACCTTCATTCGATCCCCTGAATGTGTGCCCATGGGAGCCATCATTTACTGCCGATTCTTGTCCACAAAGATCAGGCCGCCATCCAACGTCCCGACGGCATAGTACTTGCCAAAGTTCACGGCGGCATGGCGAATAGGTTGTCCCAAATCGACAGCCCCCACCACCTCGCCACTGCTGTTGATCGATACAAGCTGTCCCGATTCCCAAACGAGCAGAGTCCCGCCGTTGTCCGTGACGACGGCCGCGCTCAAGCGGCCCATGGGGGCGGGATACTTCCATTGAATCTCGCCCTGTGAATTCACTCCATAGGCGAACCCATCGTCACAGGCCAGGACGAATAGTGTGCCGGCGGACCACGGGCCAGCGACCGCACGACCTGGCAAGGCAAGTGCTTGACGCGCCGTCAACTCGGCCGAACAGTCGAACAACTGCAACGAGTCTCCTTGTTCTCCGCGGACTGCGGCGGCACCGATGTCGCCTGTAGCCGCGATGGGACCAACCAATTTACCGCTAACGGTCGCCTCAGCCGACTTTAACAAAGCGCGGTCGCCGTCAGCCCGCAACAAGTACATCATGTTATCGCCGTCACCAACCAGAACGCGCTGGTCCGGCAAAACGGCGGGTGCATTCCATTGAATTTTCTGTCCCGGCGATAAAGGAGGTTGAAAGGGCGCCCCGACCGGACGGCCGTTGATCGGGTTGACGCGCATCACTTGACCTTGCAACGACGACGCCAACAACGTGTCGCCGAGCACCGTTGGCGGGCAGGCGAGCGCATCGGCTGGACTGGCAAATCGTATTCGCTGACTATTCGATAATCCTGGCGCCAATGTCAAGACATCCACTCCGCCTTCGCCAGTGCACACGACGCGTCCGTCGGGTAATACGGTGTTGGCCAGATAAACAAACGGCGTATCCGTTTCGCTCGGTTGCAACGCGCGCGTCAAGGACCCACCTTCGACTTCGTCCTCGGTAATGGTGAATACATCGCCTTGAGTAGAAATCGCGACCAGCCGATCGCCAGAAACGATTGGCGCTCCGGCCAACGCACCGCCGAAATCAACCGACCACGCATCCACCAAACTGTTGGCGTCAGCACCGGCCAGCCGAATCTGGCGGGCTCCCGAGCGCTGCCGCAGGCTGACGAGTCGGTTATTCTGTTTTCCCAGAACTCCCAAGAACGTATCGAGCGGAGCAACCGCTTTTTCGCGGTTGATTTGACCTTGCGAGCGCAGGATACGAAAATGCATGATTCCCTTCGCGGCAATAAACAAATCACTCGCTTCCGACGATACAAAAACCTCTTGCCCTCCAAAGCTATCGAACTTCTGTTCCGCCAGCACGCGCAAGGGAGTCTCCGGCTCTGTGGGTGTTAACTCGATCAATTTGATTTGCCCATTCTCCGAAACGTAGAGCACCAAGCGCCCCAATCGGATCGGCGGCAAAGTCACTGGCCCTGACGCCAAACGGATCAATTGAACGCGTTGCAGCGCGCGACCTTCCTCCTCGACGCGCAACGCCATGATTTCGCAATAGTCGCCGCCGTTTAGTGTCGCGATCAAATGGCCGGACCAATAAACCGGGGGAATCGCCGCGGCACCGACGGCATGGCCCGTGTAATAGACATGGCGGCATTCCAGTGATTCCGCGTCCAGTACATAGATGTTTGAATCGTAGCCCACCACGAAAATGATCGGCACCTGCTCCTGGGCTTCGACGGAAACCGTCAAACGCTTGGGAATCTGCACCGCTTTCTTGGTGCGACCGCTGGCGGGATCCAGGGCGATCACCAAGCCGTCATCGGTAGCAATATAAACCGCCTGCGACGTGGCTGTCGGCTGGGCAAATTTGCGGCCAATAGTGGTTTTCCAAATCAACTCACCCGTTCGTGCGTTGATCCGCATCACGTCATGAGAACGCTGATCGCAGACCAACAAGTCACGCCTTTCATTGGGATCCGTCCAGACGGGAAGGAGACGACTTTCCCAGCCAATCGCTCGATGCCACAACAGATTTCCATTGCCCCCCTCGGCGACATAGACATTTCCGTTCATCAGGAACGGCAACAATTCGCCAGCGTCGCCACCCGCTGCACCGCGTCGCGAGAGCAGTAAGTGCTTGGCGGCATAGGGCGGCGCCGCGTCCACATCGGTTGTGACCAAGGCAAGTTCTATGGGGCGCACCAGACGCGCTTCGCTTTCGCTGACGTTCATCATCGCTTCGCGCAGTTCTTTTCGCGCTCCGAGGTCGCCATAGGTCCGCGTCAATCGGGTATAAACTTGAAACGCGGAACCCGTCTGGCCTTGCGCCGCAAAGCGCTCGATCTCAGCTACTGAATCCCGGAAGACTTGCTCCTTGGTAATTAACCCTTCGATCGTGCGAATATTATTCTCTATTTGTTCCAAGGGCCCGGCGTTGAAAGGCATGCGCCGTTGGACCGATGTCACATAAACCGGATTCTCGACCAATTGATTCGCTTCTTGCGCCCGGGCCAATTCGCGTTTCACGTCTTCGATATTTCTTTGTGCCATCGCAATTTGCGTCATGCGATAGGTCGTTTGGATCAGAACCCGCGCCAAATCCTCTTGGATGTCGGAGAATTCCGGTAAGTCCTCCAGTTGTGGCAACCATTCCTTGGCCAACGTCAATACTTCACCATAGTTTTTCATGCCAAAAGGAATCACCAATCGGCAATGGAATGCACGGACCCGCGCATAGTTGACTTTATCGCTTCTGGGAAAACGCTGGATAAACTGCTCGTACGTCGGGCCCGCCGACGAAAAGTTGTTCTGGAAGTATTCTTGGTCCGCTTGACCCAGCATTTGGTCGGCGCTGATGTGCGTCATGTACCAGGCCAGCACTCCGAGCGCGATGAGCAACAGCGCTAACGCACCCGTGCCGACATACATCCATCGCGTCTTCCACTGGTTGGATTTGTCAATCTTGCCCTTAAACGTCAGTTTCTCATGATGTGCCTCCTCTTGCGCGGAGGAACTCCACGGGTCGTCCAGCCCCGTGGCTGCGTATCCGGCTTGCGGCTGCCCGTACAGAGGAGCATCTAAATCGTTTGGGATCGCGACTGCCATCGGAGCGTCAGCCAAGTTATGGGCCGAAGCTGTCTTACCCTGCAGTTCCAGCGGACGGTATTGGCGCGTCGGCCCCGAAGGTACTGGCGAGCCTCCATTGCGATTAGCAGGTGACGCCGGCGTCGCCACTGGTTTGGCCACTCGAATCCCCGTCAAATCATCGGTGTCGAACTCCTTTTCAGCAGCTTGTTGGACGGCAAACTCTCCCCCGTCCGTTCCCCGTAAGGGGATGTCGCCAGCCAAGAACACTTCTCCTTCTTCCTCAGTCAAGTGTCCCTTGGCGACCAAGTACTTGATGACCGCCTTCGGCTTGTGGCCCTTGCCTTGTATTTCACGACGCAGCTTGATCAAGGTTTTGATTTCGACCAAACCCGAACGCTCAATTCGATCAAGCAGTTCTTTGGCAGTCATGCTGTTCCTCTAACAACTAGCTCTCTGATGGTCCGAACAGTATCTATGATGTCGAATGGCACTGGCTAAAAGTCTTCTTCCGTCGTTCGCAAGATGATCTGATCCATGCCAATGGCTATACCGGAATCCCAGACGGCCGTCACACGACCATGCGTCGATTCGGTGTGCGCGCGGATCTTCAGCACACGCGCGCCAAAATCAGTCTTGGCCTGCTTAATCCGTTCGCGCATTTCGCGTTCTGTTGGCGCTTCCACGTCGCCCTGACTGCGGGTAGTAACAAAATACGAGTTGTTTTGATCGACGATCACTTCCACATACTCATCTTCTTCCGTGGGATCTTCGATTTGCGTGAAGGCCGGATCCTCAGTCATTGCGGGGGGCGTTTCGATGGTCTGCTGCAACGTGAACGACGCCGTCACCATGAAAAAGATCAACAGCAAAAACACGACATCGACCATCGGCGTCATATCCATGTCGTCAGCGGGGAGCGGCCCCTTCTGTGAAAAATCGACCGGCGGTTCTTCGTCGCCATCGTCCGGGTCATCTTCCTCCAAGCCTTTCCAGGCCATGCGCCGTGCCCGGTCGTCGTCACGGAGGGCCGGGATCTCGCGTGTGATTGGCGTGCCGGGAATCGGAATCGACTCCAGCGGCGGTCGGTCTCCCTGTGGCAATTGAGCCAACTCACCTGACGGCGGCATAAGCTCAAATCCGCCATCACCGGTGTCGTCGGCCTGCGAAGAACTTGATAGATCGGTGTCGCTGCTCATTTTTGGGCTACCGCAACTGTTCCACGCCGATGAAAATCTGCCGGGTTTGCGCCATCGCCGAATTGCCGACCCCGCGCTTGATCATCTCAATCACGCCGGTTTTCACCTCGCGATCCCCTTTGATCATGACGCCAATCGCGTCAGGTTTCCGCGTGTATTCGCTTTCGACGTACTGACCAATTTCCTCTTCAATGGCGATCGGATCGGAAGCGCGCACTAATTGATTTTCGTCCTTGGACCGCCCCTTGTAAATCAAGCTGCTTCCCGGCGTCGGCCCGGGAACTGCAACCAGCACAATGCAGTTTTTCTCCGGGATGGTCGAACCGTATTGGGCCTTGGGCATGGCCACGGGATCCGACGGATCCATCTTCGAGCACATCACGAAGAACGCCAACAACAAGAAGACGATATCGATCATCGGCGTGATGTCGAGATCAGCCTCCTCGGTTTTGACCTTCTTCGGTCGCACATCAACCAGGTCCGCTACCACGTCGGTCATTTCGTTGCCGCCCTGCTGCTACTTGTTTGGAAATCGCGTCAACGTGTTGCGGAAAATTTCCAGGAATTGGTTGATCCCGTAAGAAATCAGGTCATCCATTTTGCGAATCTGGACGTTGATGTAAGCCGTACACAGCACCAAGGGAATGGCGATGGCCAAACCCAACGCGGTGGTAATCAACGCGAATTGGATATCGCCGGCCAATTTATCCGGTTCCACGGTTTTCGCCGCCGCCAACTTCGCGAAGGCCGCCATCATACCCATCACCGTACCCAACAATCCCAACATGGGGGCCGCCTTGATGACGGTATAGACCCAACTCAAACGAAAATCCAAATCTTGGAGGACGTCGCGGTGGAAGCGATCGACGACGAGTTGTTTGACCTTGGAGAAGCTGAGTTCGCGATTTTCCAAGGCGAGTTGCGCCAACTGACACACGGCCCGCCGATCCCCCTCGCAAACTTCCACGGCGCCCTTGTAATCGCCTCGCCCGAGCGGCTGCTCAATCGCTTCCAAAAAGGCGATTTGCGCTTCCTCATTGGGAAATTGTTTCTGTTTCACGCGGTTCCAGACCACGATCACACAGTACGCTCCCCAAGCGGCAACGACGCCGATGATCACATAGATCAAATTGCCTAAAGCCGAAAAAATCGTGTCCATAGTCCCTGTAACTTGTGTTGATTGCTGACTGTCTGGAAAACCCCATTATGATCGGCCGCGGCCGATTCGCCAATCAATTGCGATAGGTTTGATTGGAAACCTCAAATCGATAACCGCCGCCAACTTCCTTGATTTTGAAAAATGTGTTCTTGACCTCCAGTAACGTACGCCCCTGCTGTTTCAGGTACTCCGCTTCCACGGCCCGCAATTGGCTCAACGTCTCCTCGTTGAAAAACTGAACGATCAAAGAACTCTCGGCGTCGCGGCCTACCGTGTCGCGTATCATCCGTTCATCCCACCTCTGCATACGCGGCTGCTGATGGCCAAAATAGACGCTTCCTTTGTCGTTTTCTGTTTTGCGATCGGTGCGTATCACGCGCCGCGCGCCGCCAGGGTCGCCAATCCGAATGATCTGATTGTTCGTTTCGCTGACTGCCCCCAGATCGATTTTAAAATAGCTCAACTGCCGAGCATACGTATTGATGTCGTTCGCCTCATAGATGACCTTCCATCGCTTGTGTTCTGGAATGACCCCATCGCCCCCCTTTCCGCCACCGTCGCGCGACCCTAATCCGCGGCCGCGCCCCATTGCTTCCGCAGACCCATCCCGGACATCCAGGTGCGCTTGGACTGACGACACGCTCACGACGGCTTCCAACGCATCTCGGAGTTGCGGCACCTCGACCTCGGGAAACTCCTCGACACCAGGTTCCAGAATGTCGTCCGCTTCACCTAAGGGCTTGTCTTCACCCGGATCCTCTTCCGAATACATCATCGGCGGAGTTTGCCGTGAGGAAAATCGCAACGTAGTCAACCACAGCATGAATAACACCGAGACCAGAAAAGTAACGATGATCAACATCGTCACCAACCAGCCGTTGACGCGATCATACCTGGAGACCCTGGTTTCCACATGGTCCCGCGGTCGTATCAATACGGAATCGGTTGTACTCATCGTCATATACTCCTCAACGCGATCACCGCGACGTCATAGCCGGTTGGCACCGCTGATCGGTGACAGCCACGCCAAAGCCGCTTTCGCCGCCTGTCAACTCGAATACCGTGGTCCGAATTTCGTCCAGCGATCGCCCCGCGTTCGCTGCAAACGTGGTCGCCAGTTGTTTCAACAATTCGACAATTCTCACGGGCGAGAACTGCACAATCAGACATTCCTCAGTATCAACTCCGGGGCGGGGCGCCGATTCGGTATCCCACCGCCGCAGCGACACGTGCCGATGGCCAAAACAGCTCGCATTCCTCTTATTTTCCTGTTGACGGGAACTCTCGATCACGCGCCCTTCGCCACCTGGATCCGCCACCTTCCAAATCGCATGTACCGTCCGAGGTACCACCCCGATCGCGATGCCGAATTGACTGAGCAACTGCGCGTAAGTAGCCGAATCCGCGACCCGATATTCTAGCATCCAACGCTTATGAGGCGGGCGAACGCCACAGACAACGCCGAGATCACCACTACTCGGACCAGCGCCCCGAATGACCGTGAGCCCGGTTCCGGTTGAGATCGGCTGATCCGTGATTTGATCGACCGCCAGAACGACCGATTCCAGGATCTTAGACAATGTCGTCACCGCCAGTTCCGGGAGCGATACTTCTTTGGGATTCGCCAACGGCGCCTGGCCGCCATTTGTCGAATTGTCCCCCGCATGCTGCTCCATAATCAACAGCGCTGACCCTGACCTTACGCTGGGTGATTGGTTCACAACCATGATGACCAGGGTGAAGGTCAAGAATCCGACAATGACCAAACTGGTGACCAGCCAGGCGTTGCATCGGTGGTAAGATAGGACAGTCGAATTCGATTCGAAGGTTCTTGAAACCGCGGATTCCAACCGCCATTCATCATTGCGCATCCCCTACCTCCTAGTCTTCGACATCTGGCCACAGCTCTGCGCCGGGACGAACGGACAAATACCATTCCTCCCACATCTTCTTGACGGTTTTGAAGTCGTCGCGCGTTGGGTTGGGGGGCAACGGCACTGCGTCCATTTTGCGGCTGGTCATCCGCAATCCTTGATGTGCTTCCCTGGCAACCGCCACACTGGGATCGGAAAGAGCGAACAGCAAGGCCGGGACGTTGTCCATATCTTGCTGGGTGGCCAATATCTTCACGGCAAACCAACGACGGTCGCCGTCCGGGTCCGTCACCATACCACGCAAGAACGCCATTTGTTCGCCGCGCGATTTGCCGTCCTTTTCTTGAAACTCCTTGAGGGCCATTCCGATCGAATCGTTGATCCGCTCAAAATTGGTCTGGCCTCCTTCTTCTTGAAGTAGCTGCATAATCTCGGCCAGGTTGTGCACATCCGATTCGGATTTGATCGCGCCGCTTTCGTTTGCCAAGCGCGTGTTTTCCGTAAACCCTTTGTTGCCGATCACGGTCCCCATATTCGGTTCGCGCATCAACAACTGACTGCTGCGCACTAAAAATAACACCGCGAAACAGGTCGAATTCACGCGGTTTTCCACACCCTCGCTGCTATCAAAACCGCCGTCGCCGAGTTGCTTGGTCCGCAAAAAGTCCACACCCAGGTCATACCACGTGGGATGCTCGGCGAGAACTCCCTCCGATTTTTCGCGGAAATAGGCATAGCGCTCGAACCCATAGATGTAGTAATAATTCCATTCATGGCGGCTGTCGAAAGTGAAATTGTCTTGCATCCAGCGCTTGGCTTTCTGTTTCACGTTTGCAAGTCGTTGCCCATCGAAATCAACGCGCGGTCCGTCGCGGCGCTCGATACCATCCCGGGGTTTGACATAGACCGCTACGGAAGGAGGCAAACCCACGAGATTTCTGGTGCGCGAATCAGAACCTCGCAGTTTGGGGTTCAGATTGAGGACATCCCCCAGTACGTAAATCGCACTCAGTCCGCAGATATGTAGCGAATGCCGCCGAATCTCTTGCTCCGGTTGCATGTCGAAGCGGTAATGGTAGGTCCAACTGCCGTTTTCCAACTGTGCGCGACAAAACCACTCGAGCAAGTTTTTGGCCCGATTGTAATCAAAGGAAAACTCGTGCAGGTTGGCAACGGCCAAGGCCAACGCGATGTACTGCGACTGGCTGCTATCGCCGAACCGTGACAAATCCGATGGAGGCGAATAACCGTAGGCGCCCAGCCGTTGCTGACTGTTTAGCAATTGGTTTAAGATCGCGCGGATGTCGTCGTAGTATTTGATTTTGTCCAGTTCGCAGAGGAATATGATAGTCAAACAGGGCAAATACGTCGATCCGTTGAATATCTCGCTTTCCCTCCCTTCGCGGACTTTCGCCAGTTCAGGAGTTAATTGTCCTATCGCGGTCCGGACCACCGGATTGTCCGCGGGCACCTCGTTGTCGTACCGCTTGGAAACTTCAATGATGGTCATCGCCGACAAGACAGACTCGCCCAGCCGTGTTTGGCGTCGATTCTCCAGAAAACGTGCTCCAGCTCGAGCCATTTCTTCTACGACGGGATGGTCCGGGTTAAAGCGTTCCTGGGCGCTAACCTGCCCACCAACACAGAACAACAAAACACAGGCGACGAACAACCCAATCGAACAATCGTACAATCGAGAGAAAGAGACGATCAACCGAATCTGCGGTTGCCGCTGATGCGCGCCCATTTGAATTGCCCCCGTTCAATCGCCTTCACTTACCGCGGATTATCGACTCAAGATACCGCTCGCGTGTGAATGTGAAAGCTCTCCCCTACGAACCGCTCTAGAAATCTGTTGATATTTGACCAACTTTTGAACGAGGCTGTTATTAGCCTATACGCGGTTACAGTGGTTGTCAATTCGGCGTCGGGGCCAATTGACAAATTCAGCGAAATCGTCAAGATGTTGCGCGAGTCGGCCTCCGACTTTCCTGCCCCATTTGAACCTTCGCATTGGGGCTGTCGTCCCCAATGACGATTGTTCAAAATGGTGTTACTGAACCGCTTCGGCCTTTGGCGTGTCGGAAGGAACGTGATCGTTGCTGGAGGAACGTGCGGCAGAGGCAATACTGGTCAGGTAGCTCAGTTGGTAGAGCAATGGACTGAAAATCCATGTGTCGCCGGTTCGATCCCGGCCCTGACCACTTCGCAATTTGAAGCAACCATCGGAAAGACCCGGCAATGGCCGGGCTTTTTTGTTGCTTCGTCCTCGGCCGCCCTCTCCCCCGCCGAGTCACTTTCCCCGTCCTGCGACTCCGTGCCCGGCTTTACTGCTGCGCTTTCTGCTGCGCTTTCTGCTGCGCGCAGTCCATGTGTCGTTCCTTCGGTATTCCCGGTGATTCTCTGGAAAAGCTCGTCGGTGACCTGTAAGTAATGCCGGGCCGAGACCAGCTCACTGTGGCCGATCCAGGCACTGACCGCATGTTGGGGGACGGTCATCGCCATCTGGGTCTCGCAACTTCGCCGAAGCGTCTGGAACAAGTCGGGCCACGGCTCAAGGCCCGCCGCGTCGATAATCTTCGTCATCTGCCGGTGCCGGTTGTGGCCTGAGAGAGCCACAATCGGTTGAGAATGGTCCGTCACCTTTCGGGCTGCTTCATCAAGGAGTTTGGCGAGTTTGGGGAAGATTGGGACAACCCGTGTCGTGCTGGTTTTTGGGGCAAAAACCCTAAGTCTTTTGAGATTCCAGTCGATGTCTTGCCACGTAACGGCATGGGACTCAGAGGGAACCCGAAGGCCAGCAAACCTTGCCAGACCTACGAGGCACTTCCAGTTGTCGTCGGGACAGGATGCAAGGATCTTGTCCGTTTCGGCTTCCGTCACAAACCTGGATCGTTCAGCGGCAATCGAACTGCTGGCCAGCGCGAAGAACGGATTCTCGGCAATGTGTTTACGTTCCACGGCGTCTCGAAAAACCGACTTCGCATTTCTGGCGTTGGTCCGGATGGAAGCTTCACTAAGCCCGGCCTTCAGCATTTCGGTTCGCCAGTCCTTGGCCTTAGTCGTTGTAATCTGATCGATCAACGTCCTTCCCTTGAAAAACTGCTTCATGGCTTCAAAGGTGTGCTCAAGGCGTTTAATGCTGGAGGGCTTTAGCTCGTATCGCTTCCACTCCAGGTAGTCATCGAGCAGAACGGCAAGAGTGGGAACGGCGGGTTCAGCCTCTGGCAATTCGCACAAGTCAAACTGTGCAATCTTGATTTTGATCTCAAGGCACAAACCTGTCAGCCAATGCACCGTCTCAGGATCAAGCGACTGGTTCAGCCGTTTGGCGTTAACCAGTTTTTCGACTCGACGCTTGAACTCATGCGCCACATCGTGTGTGACTTTACCGATGCGAAGCCTTTGCCGCTTGCTCCGATGGTCAAAAAAGTCGATCGCCCGAGGGGGTTGTTTCCCGGGGCCAAGTTTCACAATGCTCGCCATATCTCACCTGCTGCCGACAGCCTAAAGAACACTTCACCGGTGGTCGATCCGATCGTATTGGCCTCAGCTCAGCGAGGCAAATTCGGTCGACGCCGTTTGTTCTTTTCTTCAATCCAGGCTTTGAGTGCCTCGACCGAATAGCGAACGCATTTTCCAATTCGAAGAAACGGGATCCGGGCTTCGTTTCTGAGCGTCCAAAGGGTACGGCGGCTGATCCCCAAGGCCTTAGCAGCCTCCCCTTCGGTCAACAAAAGTTTTTCTGGGTCGTTGAGTGACGGAACGTTAGGCGTGTTCGAACCTATCGGCTCGTGCAGCAAACGGTTTGAGTTTTGAATTGTCATGTGATGACTCCAATTGAATTTGAGTTCGGGTCTCAATCAAACAGTTGATCGAGGTCTTGGTTGATGAGGTCGTTGTTAAGTTCTCGCATTGGCACACCCTCAGCCATGGCTTTTTTCGGCACGGCAAAAACTTCGATGTCTTCGTCGGTCCAAGGGTCCAGGTACTGACAATCAACCGGACGAGGGATAAATGCTGGAACATTTGGATCGGGCGGGATCAAGCAATGCTCGAACAATAGTTCGGGAATGATTTCCACAAACGCGCAACCGAGACCCCGGATGGTTACAATCCCCACCAGTCCATTCTGAAGACCGCAGACAGGGAGCGACATGAATTCCGATGCGAGAATCGCGCGAGCGATCACGTGGTTGTAGCTCGTTGTCGTCGACGAATCCTTGGAATTCGTGTAACTGACGTTTCGTTGAATAAACTCGGTTTCACCGACCAACTTCGAACACCATTCCGCAGTCTCCGCGCATTCGATACGTCCAAGAAAGCGGTTGGCAATCTGCCCGAGAATTTCGTCGGTTTCGTAAGGTCCGTAGACCTTTTCGTTTCGAAGCGAGCTAATCGTTTGAAAGGAAAGTGCTGCGCGAGCACCTTTCGACCGACCTTTTTTCATGACGGACGAGAGCCCGTCCAGTCGCCCTGCATCCCCTAGCTCGTCAATGAAAATCCACGTGCGATCATCGGTTCCTTCGGGCTTGGATAGAATCAGGTCACAGGCGCGCTTGAAAAACAGTCGGTTGATGGCTTGAACTGTAGATCTGGATGCCTCCGAGTTTCCAAGCACCAGAGTCATTTCGCTGTTTAAGAAATCGTGAATGCTGATTTCTTCCTGCGCGGCCTCCCAGCAGGCCACGACGGGGCGGATCTCCAGCATTTTGGAATTGATTGTTGAGAATACGTCGGCACACTGTCGTTTGCTGCGAAAGTACGTGCCGATGAGTTGCATCGACTGAGGGTGTTTTTTGAGAATGCGAAGCGTTGTCGCCGGGCTAGAAACGGCGCGTACGATGTCCCCAAGGGTCCAGGGCTTCCCAGAATGGACGAACGAGATGATGACGGCGGTAATGACCTCTCGCGCCGCGTCGATAAAGAACCGGGACTGCTCCTGACTGTCGCTGATCAGAACTTTGGCGAGTTCGACTGCATAACGGGGCTCGTTGATGTCCCGATGGATGGCCCAAGCGACGCCCCGTTCGTCAAAGGGATTGAGAGTGACTGTCCGCTTGGTGTCAACGAATGCGGCCAGTATTGGAAGAAGGTCCTCCTTGGCGTCATAAACGATGGCCCGCAAACCCGGAGTTTTCCCGACTTGCGGGAGGACTGACTGCATCAGGAGTCGCTGTACGGTTGTCTTTCCACTGCCCGTTGCCCCGACAGACAGAAAATGTCCCTCGGCGTGGGAATCATCGAGTGGATACAAGAGCCAGTTAATCTGTTCAGGGTCCGAAGGGTCATAACACAGGAATCGATCCGGCACTGGCGGTGGCAGATTCGGTGACGATTCCGAATTTCGCTCCGTGAAAAAGTTATAGATAACCTCAAAGGCCACTTGAATCCAATGGAGAATACGTTCGAACATTTTGAACCTCATTTATCGTTGGTTGATTCGGCGGTGGGCGTTAGTGCCAGGACCACGGAGTGTCATTCGCCTTGAACCGAGTTGTTGACGGAGCCGATAGTCGTTGTGCAACTCGCGGCCGCGAATAAAGTTGCAGTCGTTTTCATGCCAACCAAACATGATTTGCATGAAGGGAGTCCAGTCGCAGCGCGCCAAATACCAAACCAGGAATGCGCCGATAACGGCCGATACCATGAGGAGTGGATTGAGAAGCAGCGACAGCAAATAGGACGGAACCTTAACCGTCCAGAACGCCACCAAGTCGAGGATGGTCTTGTGCACAAAGTCGGTGGCAGCCATCACGGCCATGATCGGCAGGTGAATAATCACCAGCACCCAAAACACTTTCACGGGCCAATTGGGTGGGGGGCGGTTTCCAAGCAAACGCATGATTTAGTCTCCAGTTGTTCATTGGGTCGGATTCAATTGAGCCATGTCGTGGGCCAGTAGCTTGAGCTTTGATTTGGCGATCTCTTTTTCGATCAACTCGAGTTCCCTCCCGGCATGCGCCCGGTCGATGAACAACTTGGTGTTCTCGCGAGCGCGGGTTACCTGCACGTAAGCCATCTCTTGACTGGTCATCGGCCCGCCCATCAGGACATAAGAGCGTTGGGAAGTCTGTCCCTGAAGCTTGTGGGTCGTGGAGGCGTAGGCCAGCTTCGCTTCGGCCTGTTTCATCTGGTCATAAGTAAGGGTCACGGTCTGCTGCCCTTCGATAGTTCCGAAACAAAAAGCGGGCTTTCGGTCCAAACAAATCGTGACTTCGCGGCGGCGGCGATCGATTCGAACCACGGTGGCTTGAAAACCGTTCTCAATTCCCCGCAATCGAAAGGGCTTGTGAAACATGATGCGGTCGCGTTCATGTATTCGCTCAGTGCCAACCATCACGAGCTTTTTGGAAAGTGCGCCCGAAAGCAGGCGACTCAATTGGCAGTATTGGTTGAGTTCCTTCGCTTCCGCGCGGGTTTGCGTGAGAATGATGCTCCCCTTCGGATCCTTGATTGCCCCGTCTTTCGACCATTCATCAACCAATTGCTTCGCGGCCTCGGAGCGATCTGCCGCCACAAAAAGACGTCCGCGTTCAAGGTAATCTTGAAGGGCCTCCTTGGTCTTTCCTTCGCGAATTAGGCTCGTTGCGCGAATGTCGGCAGGGTCTTTGAGTCGGCGGTTCTCGCTAAGCCGCGCAGGGCGCACTTCGCGAAGAATGTGTTCAAACGGCCCCCCTGCCTCGATGGGTGAGAGTTGTTTCGCATCGCCCACGAGCACAACCGTGGCCCCCGCCTTTTCGACGTACCCAAGGAGTTTGGTCATGGTGCGGGAACCAATCATCCCCGCCTCATCGACAACAAGAACTGTTTTTTTGTTGAGCTTTGGCTTGTTTGGCGAGTAGGTCGATTTACCCTGGGCAGCTCGCATCAACATGCGAAGGTCATGCTTGAGCCGGTCGATGGCCCTTTGCTTCAGAGTCTTGTCGAAGTGATATCGGTAGCTGGCGATTGTTCGCGATTTGATGTTGGCTTGACTTGCCAGCTCCTCCTTGGCCACACCGGAAAACGTCTGGTTCCTATTACACGCCCGACTCGTTGGTGCAATGCCTTCTCGATTCCGCACTAGAGCCGGTCGTTGCGGAACGGATCGCGGAAGCGCGGGAATTGGCCCAACTCAAGCACAAGAACGATATCGACAAGCTGGAAACAATGAAGGCGTTTGCTCGGGCGTTGGACAACAACACGGAGTTGGCCAAGGGGACTTGGAAACAAGTCGAGAGTGGGAATTCGGAGAGAATTGCGAATTCGGTTCCATTCGAGAAATCGGTTGAGCGGATTCCGACTTTGCAACGTCAACAATTGCTCGCAGAAAGTTCCATTCTCAATTTGAAAGTCTGCGACCCGGCGTCAGGATCTGGGCATTTCCTGATCGCTGCCGCGCATCGGCTGACCCGACATTTGGCAAGAATTCGAACGGGTGAAGCTGAACCCACGCCCGATGAATACCAATCGGCGCTTCGAGACATCATCGGCCGCTGCATTTATGGCGTCGACATCAATCCAATGGCTGTCGAGCTTTGCAAAGTCAGCCTTTGGATGGAGGCGATTGACCCCGGAAAGCCGCTTTCGTTCCTCGACCACCATATTCAGTGCGGCAACAGTCTGTTGGGCTCAACGCCTAGGCTACTTGCCCAGGGCATTCCCAACGAGGCATTCGCCGCGATTGAGGGCGATGACAAGAAGGTCGTAAAATCGCTTAAAGCCGATAACAAACGGGAGCGAGACGATCGGGCCAGCGGGCAGCTCAGTTTCTTTGAGACCTTTTTCCCACTTGGCAATTTGCCATCTGTTTTCGCTAATCTCAACATTGCGAACGACGACACGGTTGACGACGTATTGGCGACGGAGAAGCGATACTCCGAGGCAGTTTCAGGAGCGGAATATGCCAACGCCCGGCTTTTGGCCGATACGTGGTGTGCTGCGTTCGTCTGGAAGAAAGATGACTCCGAGCTCGGCAAGCTGTGCCCCACCGAGCGCAACTTCCGCAAGGTCGAATCGCACGCAGCCACCGGTCTGTTGCCGCACGTCCGCGCCGAAGTCGAACGCCTGCGCGACCAATACCAATTCTTCCACTGGCACCTGGCCTTCCCCGACGTGTTCCGCTTGCCGGGCAAGGACGAGCAACCGGAGAACGAGCCAACCGGCTGGAGCGGCGGCTTCGATGTCGTGCTCGGCAATCCGCCGTGGGAGCACGTTGAATTGAAAGAGAAGGAATGGTTTGCAGAGCGTTGTCCCGAAATCGCAAATGCGCGTACAGGAGCCGAGCGCAAACGTATGATTGAAAGACTCGCGCAGAGAGATCCGGCGTTGTATTTCCAATTTGTCGATGCGAAACGCGGTCGGGAGGGGCGAAGTCTGTTTCTTGGAAACTCCGATCGCTTCCCATTGTGCGGGCGCGGGCGAATCAATCTTTATGCTGTATTTGCTGAGAACATGCGAACGCTGATTAGTCGAACAGGCAGTGCAGGAAGTGTGCTTCCTACCGGAATCGCAACTGACGATACCACCAAGCATTTCTTTCAGAGTCTCGTCCAGCGAATGTCGCTCGTTCGATTATCCAGTTTTGAGAACGAAGAGTTTCTGTTTCCCGGAGTCGATCACACAACCAAGTTCTGTCTCCTCACAGTCACCGGCGACGCGCGACCCTGCCTATCCTCAGATTTTTTCTTCTTTGCACGCCAAGCAACGGAGCTTTCCGAAGAGCACCGCCATTTCACGCTTTCGCCGTCCGAATTTGCAATGCTCAATCCGAATTCCGGAACGTGCCCAATTTTCCGCACTGATACGGATGCCGGCCTGACGAAAGCGATTTACCGCCGCGTACCAATCCTGATCAAAGAGGGTGGCAATACTATCAATCCTTGGCGAGTCGGATTTCGGCAAGGTCTTTTCAATATGACAACCGACTCAGGATTGTTTCGATCGGCGGAGGAGTTGAACGGGAACGGCCTGAAAGTGAAAGGCAATGTCTTCGCCGATGAGGAACGTACGTACTTGCCTTTGTTTGAAGCAAAGATGTTCCATCATTTCGACCATCGCTACTCGACTTATGAGGGGGCAACGCAGGCGAATCTGAATGTTGGAATTCTTCCGGCAACAACCGTCGAGCAGAAACAGAATTCAAAATGCGTTATTCAACCGTTGCACTGGGTGCCGGCCAGCGAAGTCAAAAATGTTTTGAATACGCGCTGGAATTGCGATTGGATAATCAGCTTTCGGCTCATCACGAAGGCGACAAACGAGCGGACTTTTCTTCCGACAATCATGCCGCTGGCGGGATTTGGCAATAGCGTCGCAGTGGTCGTACTGGAAAGCGACACCGTGCATGACGGTCATTGTCTTCTCGCTGACCTGAGCAGCTTCGTTTTCGACTACGTCGTCCGGCAGAAGCTCGGTGGCAACAACATGACGTTCGGTACTACGCAACAGTTGCCCGTTTTGCCGCCCAACACCTACTTGCAGCCGCTCACTTGGGCAGGCGCGGACTCGCGAGGGGCGGCGGGGTCGTCCCTCTCCGCCTGGCTGCTGCCGCGCGTGCTGGAGCTGACGTTCACGGCGTGGGACTTGGAACCGTTCGCGCGGGATTGCGGGTACGCCGGGCCGCCGTTCCGCTGGGACGAGGACCGTCGCTTCCGGCTCCGCGCGGAACTCGACGCAGCCTTCTTCCACCTTTACCTTCCCGCCGACAAAGACGGCGACTGGATTCCCGCACGCCAGTCCGATGGATGCCCCCACGACGAATCCCCTGAAGACCTTGCGCGCCTAAAGGCCAGCTTCCTAACGCCTCGCCATGCTGTTGAGTACATTATGGAAACGTTCCCGATCGTCAAACGCAAAGACATCGAGCGAACCCTAATCAAAGATGCCCAGGGCAACATCATCCAAGCCGGACGCTACATCACCAAAGACACCATCCTCGAAATCTACGACGCCATGCAAACCGCCATCCGCACCGACCAGCCCTACCAAACCCGCCTCAACCCACCCCCCGGCCCGCCAACCGACACCGAAGGCAACTTCATCCCAATGGCCCAATGGGATCAGAACAACTGGCCATCGCACGTTCACCTGCCTCGCCAGGCGACAGTTGAGATCCCAATAGAGATTGCAGCGGTCCGCATCGAACGTGGGCGTGTGGTGCTCGACATCTTGCTACTCCTGGAGGCGTGGGACAAGCCAGTCTCCATTTCCGCACTGGAACCTGCGTTAGTGTTGATGCGAAATGAAGCAGCACGGCGAAGCCTGTTGAGCAGTGGAACAGCAGTCGTTTTGAACGTAGATTTGTTGGAAGAGCCGCAGTTTGTGAGAGGATTAGACCTGATCTATCAGGGCTTAGAGGCCAATGGAGCCATACGCCGAGTCGGGCAATCCGCGTTCGAACTGGCAGCTGGCAATTTTGTTACGGACGCACCCCATACGGACCGTGAGCGAGTAGCGGAGACGTTGCAAGCGATCAACAGCCTTCGCGATATCCGGACATTACCGCAGGTCGTGGCATCACTGACTAATGAGCGATACGAAGTCACTGTTTAACGATGAACCGGACGAGGATTTCCTTCCGGCCAACGATCGACCGAATCCACTCGTCTGGATTCGGAGGCTTGTACTCGTTGAACAGCTCAATCCTGATGTCAAACCGTTAAGGGAGGTTGAATTTCGTCGTGGCTTGAACATCGTAGCCACGGCTCGCCCCGACGATGTGACTGACGGCCCGGTCGGCCACAACGTTGGCAAGACATTGTTGACGAGACTGCTTCGATACTGTCTCGGGGAACAATATTTTGCTCGCGAAACCGTGCGAGCTGCTATTGGCAGGGCATTGAGCGCGGCACACGTAATTTGTGAGATTTGCGTCGATGGCACTTGGTGGGTAGTCTCACGACCGATAGGAGTTGACCGTGCCACAACGGCAAGGTGTCTGGCATCGGATTCCTGGCGTTCCATTCTTACGGAAAACGCCAACACAGAACGATTCAGTAGATTTAGCGAGGTCCTGGATCAGGTCACAATTGCAAGGTACTCTGAAACCACTCTTCCGCACGCCAATCGTCCGGTACGGTGGATCGAATTACTTGCTTGGCTTAGTCGCGATCAATACTGCCGGTACCGTCATCCGTTGGAGTGGCGGGCCACATGGACCGAATCCGGAACCGCCGACTTGCACAATGAGGATGCGAGCGTTTTGATTCGCCTCGTGATGGATATGCTGGATGACGAGGAAGGCAAGCTAATTCAGCTTCACAAGCAATTATTGGACAGCAAAAAAGCAACGATGAGTGAAGTTGAGCGCATTGAACGCCGCCTCGCCCAGGCGCGTGGGTTCCTTCAGGAGCGCCTGAATATGGAGTCTGAGGCGTTGAGCGACGATCTTTTTGGGGGCATCGCCCGCGAAAAGGCGAAGCAATTGGTAAAAGACCTTCAACAGAAACTCGTCGAACTGGACGACGACCGCGACTGGCAGGCTTTGCTCGACGAAGTCGACCAGGCAAAACACGCTGTCGCTAGAAAGGAACAAGAAATTGCGACTCGTCAAGCTGACCGACAAACTGCGGAGGGCGAGAAGAAGCAGCAAGAGTCCGCATCGAGTGACGATTTGGCTCAATCACTCTCAGTCCTCGCTAACCCGTGTCCATCTGCCGCCGAGGACTGCATATTCAAAAGGTCGACGGGTAAACCGGGAGAAGTTGACCCCCTGCGGCAGATGAGAATTGAGGAACTGACGCGCCACCTTCAAAGACTCGATCAAGCGATAGCTGGGCTACAGAGTGAATTGGAGGCGCTGAAAGAGTGCCGCGACGAAGCCCTCGAAAAGCTTCGAAACTTAAGCAACCTTCGCCGCGATACTGAGCGACGGTTCCGGCGTGACCTATCGGTCGCCGAAGCCCAAGTTCAAGAGGCCGAAATGTATGTCGCGTCGCTGACCGATATTCAAAAGGCCACAGGCAGTTTGGCTCGTATTGAACGCAAGATTGAGGAAAGCCGAAACACACAGAGTTCGGCGCGGGAACTGATTGCCAGTCGCACCAAGTTCCTCAATCGCCATTTCAGTCGTGCGCTTCATTCGTTGATTGCACAAAGTGTCGATGGCGAGATCAAGCTGGATATGCGGGGGTTGCACTTGTCGTTCGGGGACGAATCATCTCTTGGTGAAGCACTTGCCACATCCGAACGAGTTCTCAGCCTTGATATTGCGTGTCTGAGCGCTGCTATATGTGGCCTTGGTTTCCTCCCACGATTCACGATTCATGACAGCCCACGTGAAGCAGACCTTGAGCCGCATATTTACGCAAGGCTGTTCAGATATTTGAAGTCGCTCGAAGATGCATTCGGCGACTGTGAACCATCGTTCCAGTACATTGTTACAACCACAACTCCGCCACCGGCCGAACTAAATCGACGTCCATTTCTGCGGCTCGAATTGGATGGGCGGTCGATCGATGGCCTACTACTTCGAAAACGTTTCTGAGCCATAGAAAGCGATTGCCCATGATCCTTAAGCAATTCGAATTGCGGCAACTGGCACCAGAATACCGAATCATTCGTGAGCATTATTCGGTCAAGGCAGCGGCTGCGGCAGGTCGCACGACTGCGTTTTTGAGCCATAGCCACAAAGACAAGACCCTTGCCGAGGGCGTGCAAGTCTATCTCAAAAGGCAAGGGTGGGATGTTTATATCGATTGGCTGGATGAGGAAATGCCTGAGGCGATCAGTGCCGCGACAGCGACGAACTTACAAGCAAAGATAATGAATACAGAGTTTTTCTTGTTCCTCGCCACGCAGAACTCATGCAAAGTGTCACGTTGGTGCCCGTGGGAAATCGGATACGCAGATGGCAAGAAGGAAAGATCCAAGATCTTGATTATTCCAACGCAAGATGATAACGGGTACCAGTACGGCAGCGAATACCTCGGCCTCTATCGGCGCATCGAGAAGGCTACACCCGAAGGTGGCGGTGAATTTGCGGCTGCGGCGATTCCGCCATCAGGTAAAGGCGTCTGGATTAGGGCGCTGGGATAATGTAACGTTTCTATAAAGATGAACCATGACCCCACCGCCAAACGATGAAGACGTACTCGTCCGCGAGTTCACGAAGGAGCTGCACAATCACAACGCTGCCGTTTTCGTAGGCGCAGGATTGTCGGTTGGTGCAGGATATGTTGACTGGCTCGGGTTGCTGCGCGACCTAATTGTCGACTTGGGCTTGGATCCAAATGCAGAAACCGATTTGGTTACGTTGGCTCAGTACCATTGCAATAAAGTCGGAGGCAGGGGAAGGCTCACGCAAGTTGTATTCGACAAGTTCAGGGAAACAAATGAGCCAACGATCAACCACCGACTACTATCCCGACTACCAATTCATACGTATTGGACCACCAATTACGACAAGCTTCTAGAAACCGCGTTGACCCAAGAGAAAAGGATCGCGGATGTGAAGTACACGGCGAATCATCTCGCGATAACGCGCCTCGATCGCGATGTTTACGTTTACAAGATGCATGGGGACATAGATCATCCGGCCGACGCCGTTTTGACAAGGGACGACTATGAGCAGTACTCGTTCAAGATGGCTCCATTTTTGTCAGCATTAAAAGGAAACCTAATTGAAAAGACGTTTCTGTTCCTCGGATTCAGTTTTACGGACCCGAATATCGACTACATATTAAGTCGGGTTCGGATTCAATACGGGCAGAATCAACGAGTGCATTACGCAATTCAGAAGCGCGTTACGCAGAACGCGGGCGAGAGCGGCGAAGTATTTCAGCGGCGGCAGCTCAAGCAGGATTATTTCATCGAGGACTTGAAACGCTTTGGAATACAGACGGTCCTTGTTGATGATTACACCGACATCACGAGAGTCTTGCGTCGCATCGAAAATCGCTTCCGCCGTGCTTCAATTTTTGTTTCGGGCTCGGCCCACGAGTACGGCGGGTTCGCAGATCCGAAAGAATTCTTGCACAATCTGGCGTATAGAATTGCGGAGGAAAAAAACCGCGTAATCACTGGCTTTGGCTTGGGTGTCGGTGACGCCGTTATCAATGGTGCGGTCAGCTGGCTTGATCAAGCTGGCAAAACCATTTCAGACGAGGACGTGATGCTTCGTCCGTTCCCGCAGTTTGCAACTGGTGGCACTAGTTTGCCAGATCGATGGGAAGCATATCGGAAACTGATGATTCAACACGCGGGAATTGCCGTGTTCGTGTTTGGTAACAAGATCGATCATTCAAGCGGAGTAATCGTAAGTGCAAATGGCATGCGGCGCGAGTTTGAGCTGTGTCTTGAAAGGGAGGTAAAGGTTTTGCCAATCGGGGCTACCGGCTATTTAGCGGAAGAGCTCTGGAATGACGTTAACGCACGGTTCGACACATGTTTTCCGGGAGCCAGTGGCGCCTTTCGGAATAATTTTGGGTTGATAGGGAATCGGTCGACGCCAGCTGATCAATTGATTCGCGCGGTAGTCGAAATGATCCGGGAGTTACAAAGGGGGGAATGATGGCAAAACGTGTTTACTTTGCATTCCATTATAAGGACGTCGCGGAATTTCGTGCTAACGTAATTCGCCAACACGGGGCCTTGCAATCATCGGATAAGTCTGGTTTCTTCGATTGGTCGATCTGGGAGGAGGCAAAGAAGCAGAGCACAATGGCTCTCAAGAGAATGATCAATCAAGAGTTGGAGGGCACATCGGTGACCGCCGTGTTAATCGGATCGGAGACTTGGTTTAGGCCATGGGTGCGTTACGAGATCTTCAAGAGTCTCGAGCGCGGCAATAAGCTGTTGGGAATCCACATTAACGGAATAAAGGGAAGAGACGGCCTGACCAAGGTGATTGGGCCTAATCCTTTCGATTTTTTGGCGGTCAAGCCTTCTCGAAATGGGAACGCTGAATGCTTGCAATGTGACGGTAAGACTTGGGCTGGGTTCAGTGAGGTCGAACCCTTTAGCTTCAATCATTTTGACCTCCGGCAACATCCAAATGGGATCAAGTTGTCTGCGTTTAATGGCATTAGCGTATACGATTGGGTTCGCGACGACGGTTTCAATCGGTTTCGGTATTGGATTCAGTGAATGACTGGACCTGAGAAGAATCGAACGAAACCATTGGGCACAAGGGCTTGTGGTTTGTGCGTCAATTGCTTGCTACAGGTCCAGCAGGGCAAATTTCAACCACGCTTTTGGTTTCGGTGCAAAAGCGGCTCACGATGCCCCGACGAATGCCTGTAAAAACACCATTCCCTGTCGGCCGAACAGGCCACGAAACCCTAAGTTGACTCAAGGCGCCGAGGCCGCATCCGGCAGGCAAAATAACCTCTGTCCGATTCTCCCAGTCCATACCTGTTTTATGGCCCAGCAGCGGACAAGCGTGACTTAACTCAAAAAGGCCAAAGTTCGCTGCCTTGGGTCAATCCGGGGCCGGTCGCTCGGCATTTCGGGTGCAGAAGCAAACTCGCCGCAATTGCAGAATGGTTAACGGCTTACGCGTCTTGGTAAACGCTTAAGAAACCAGTCACAGATTGGTCTATCCCAAGTGCGACCGACCCGTTCATCCGGGTTGATGTGCATTGCAGGTCGCCGCTCTAAGCCGAAACACGTGTCGGCCCCGCACTCGTGATGGGTTGCAATGCACTTTGTAAGTTGAACGCAATGTCGAAGACGACCGCATTGTCCCATACGCCATCTACCACCTTGATCCACATGGCAAGGCTAAGACGCGGCCATCGACGGCTTTTGACTGTGGGCATTGTTCTCGTCGCCGCATTCGCAATAACGATGACCTGGCGTGCCAATCCAACCAACTATCGTGAGTCGCTGACCGCGATGGTCACGCGGGACCCGAAGGGCACATCGCCGCTCGTCCATGCAATCGATGGTTACCGCACATGGCTGGCGGACCGAAGCGGTTCAACTCAAGTTCTTATCTTCGAGTCACTTCTGTCGCTCTCCATCAATGGCGGGTTGCTAATCCATGACTTTCGAAGCGGCGAATCCGAAACACAAATCCCGATTGCAGGCTGGAACCTTGGAACAATCGGCGTCATCGCACGGTGCGCGTTCGTGATTCTAGCAGGGTTCAAATTGTGGATTACAGCTGCGTTGCTGACAGTGCTTTTGAAGTGGCTGTTACTTCGACCGTACTCCGGAAATGACATTCTGGGACAAACCGGAAATGGAAGGCCTTTTTTCTCGGGCATGCAAGTTCCGATCGAGCTCACAGAAGTGGCAGGATCTCCCAGTCTGCACGTCCGAGGTTTGGCCTGCCTTCCGAAAGGCTCAACCAAGTCAGCCTCGTCCAGAAATCTCTTGCGATGCCTTGATCAGTTTGAGGCGTCAAACGCGACCAACCGGGAGCTGGTCGCTGTTTTGGCAGGCGCGCCAACGATTCCCAAACAACCGGTCGAGCTCGCTGATTATGCGGAGGTACTTTTGGCCTCGTCTTTGTTGGCTCACCGGGATATGTCTGCCCCAGAAAGTGGCGAATTCAAGGCCGACCAATCCAACTTCGTACCAGACAAGCTAAACACTGAAATCGCAAGCGTCTTTCGCCGAGTCATTACTCCTGATCTGCGACCGCACTTGGCTGGTGTTGCTCCTGGCGAAATCGCAACCTTGGTTCTCTCTGTTCAGGCCGGGAAAATCCTGGCGTCAACGCAAACAGAGAATGGCTGGATTCAAAACAGTTCGTATCCAAATCTTTCGGCACGAGCTGTCTTGCATTCGCTGGAAAACTACCCAACGGACTACAGCGCGAACCAACGACAACGACTACGGCAAGCACTCGTGTTTGCCATTCGCCAAACGGACTTCGGCCAAGTCTGTCTGCCCGCGGGGTTTTCGCCAGACTTTCAAGCTTTGAGGTCTTGGAGCGAGCTGTGCTTGGCGTCGCCAAATGAGCTTGACCAGAAGGCCAATGCCGTTGAGAGCACGAATTGGCAGAACCTGATTCACCAGAGGTTTCAAGAGTCGCTTGGTGGGTTGATGGATAGCCCACAAGGATCGGACGCATTGGCGGCCTGCTGTTGCGGCAACGTCGTGCTGATTCCGCAATCGAGGATCGTCAATGTCTTTTCGGCTTCGATTAACCCGACTGACTTGCGGCGCATGGTCGAACTCGCGCAGGTTATAGATCCCGACATCAAAGACGTACCGGGCACCGCGCCCGATTCGCCTCATGCCACTTGGCGCGTGATTCATCGGGCATTGTCCCAACATGGCTGGCTTTGCCAGAAAGTGGGGACTTCATCGGTGCCAACAGGTGGAGTGGTCACGGTCGTTGTGGAGCCGGAGGCAAATGGACTCGAGGGAACTCCCGGAAAACTCATCGTGCTTAAGGACGTGGTGCCGATTCGAGCGTCTTTGGTTACTCGTTCCCTCGGCGACGAATGGCGACGGCGTGTCGCGTGCGTGCGGGGGCTTAGCGTCATCACGTCCGAAAGTGAATTGCAAGAAGTTTTGAGCGGGAATCGACCGCTCGATGTTCGTTGGCTTGATGTTCAATCGCGTGAAGTGTCAATGGCGGGGTAAGGATGGCACGGGATTACAAAAGAACCTCCGCTGAAGAGATCCGAAATAGCCAACGGCGGTCGGCGCTTACCGGAATTGGCCTGGCTATCCTTTGCACCCTGGCGTTAGCAGCGAGTCCGATGGGAGCAGTTATTGATCCCGGCTGGCTCTACGCGCTGGGAACCTTGCCAATGATTGCCGTCGCTAATGGAGCAAGCGTTCTAACGAGAGAAAGGTGGGTCGAGGTTCACCGTCGGCGTGAGGTGGCACGAAGGTTCGGAAAGCCGGTATTGGGCGAGCCACCCGATCGCGGCTGCTTCCAGGAGGTCATGAACCAACTACGGGCCGAGGGCAAAACCATGATCGACCGGTACCTGGTAGGTTTTGAGTTAGCAACTGGGAAACCACTATGGGTTAGCGACGAGGACATGTGCAGCCATGGTTGCGTGTTCGCGAAAACAGGGGTGGGTAAGACGCTGATGCTGGAAGCCTTGATGTTCCAGCAAATGCTTCGTGGCCGTGCGAGCGGCTGCACGTTCATCGATGCCAAACGTGATTCAGGCACGTTGGCACAGATCATCCTGATGGCTCAGGTGGCGGGCCGAATTGAAGACTTGATCGTGATTGACCCGTTCGATCCCGTGCACGCCTATAACTTCGTGCTGACCAATCAACGCTCGGACGTGAAGGCTCGAAAAGTGTTGCGTGCTGGCTTGCCGCCCACTTCGGATCAGAGCACCACCAAGCACTACGATCGATTGGCCGCCGACGCCGTGGCCCGCATGGTGCGGGCCTTGGAAAGCATCGGATTGTCCTGGTCGATTCACGACGTGGCGGTGGCTCTCTCCGCATTCAATCTGTCCTATCCGCATCTGAAGAAAATGCTGCAAAGCATCGGAGCTACGCAAGCGTTGATCGAACTTGGGCACCTTGCGTCAAGTTACCGGGGGACACGCGGTGCTATTGACGCTGCCAAACTGACGGACAATTTGCGCGGAATCGCTTCAGAGCTTCATGCCATTTCCGGCAGTTCCATGGGACCAGTGTTCTGTGCAAACTATACGGATCTCGTCCTTACGGATGCGATGCTGAGGGGGAAGATTGTTTACTTCATGCTCCCACGGCTGGAAGAGGCCGAGGGTGCGGCGCGCATGGTCAAACTGTTTCGTGAGGACCTGGAAGTCTCAATCGGCGAAATCACATCGTCTCGACACCATCGGTTGGAGGATCCGCATCTGGTCATCATCGACGAGGGATCGTCGACCTTTGGTCCAACCTGGGCCAATTTGTTTGAACTGGCTAGAAAGGGTCGATTTGCGCTTTTTTTTGGCGCTCAATCGACGGGAGGATTGACCGACACTTCACTTGGTCTCAGTGAGGCGTTCTTTGAACGCGTTATGGCCAACGTCGGCCTGAAAGTGATGATGCGAGTTGGCGACAATCGCACCGCACAAGAAATGGCCGAGTGGTTCGGAAAAGTGTCAACGGTCCGAACGTCTTTTGGGATGGGAGTTTCGAAGAACACTTCTGGTCGAGCGTTGCACGGCGGGATGGATCCCCAAGCCAGATCTGGCGACGGCGAGTCGCGAACCGTTAACGTCGCAGAAGATGAGGACTATATCGTGAGCCCGGAGGAACTGAAGCACGAGATGTCCAGCGAAAAGGGACTGGCGTGGTTTGACCTTGGGGACGGGAATATCGTGAAGGGCCGGGCAGTCTGGTTCAATGCCGAGATTCCCAGCAACTGGGATGGCCGCGAGCACTTGGTTCGCCTGGAGCGTCGCGAAACAGATGAACTCGCGCTCGCGGCCTGGGTTGATCAACAAATCCTGTTGGAAGAAGCCGCAGCCACGGCATACACGGGCAGGGAGCCACAGGCAGTGCAAGGAGAGGGAGTTAATCCAAATCGAAGTGATGGCGGAAGTCCGAAAGCTCCGGGAGGCGTGGACACCACGTCCGACAAGTCTGAAAGCAAACCCTTCAAGATTGATACAAGCTTGAGCAAGCGAGTGTCTGGGGCTGTTCGTGAACTCCAGGCTGCCAGCCTTGCCGATTCATCGACGACCAAAAACGCAGAAAGGCAAAAGTTCAAGCCAGGCTCGATTCCCAAGGGTCGATTCCGGTTAGGTCGGTCAAAATCGATAGGCAGGGCATAGGAATTCGAGAACTCAAATGCGAATCCTTTCAACCTCATCCAAAGTGATTTCGTCGCTTGTCCGGTCGTAAAGCTTGGTGGTTCGAGGCGACTCATGTGCGGCAATGGCTTGGGCGTTTTCGATGGTGCCTCCGTTTTCCAGGTAGGCCGTGATCCCCGTTGCTCGAAAAGTATGGCAGCCAATTCGAGCCTTGATTCCCGCTGCTCGGGCACGGCGTCGGACCATTCGATAGGCATCATGCCGCGAGAGCGGCCGCGATGTTAATTGGCCAGCCTTCCCCTGCACACTCCGGAAGAGGGGAGCTTCCCGGTCAACGCCGATTCCAGCCGCTTGAATGTAGGCGTCGAGATATTCGACGACCTTGTGATGAGCCGGAACCTCGTGGTCTTTGCCTCCTTTTTCATGAAGCCGCAACGAATGTCGTTTTCCGATCTGCAAGTAGTCGCCGACTCGCATCTTGACCACGGCACTGACTCGGGCGAACGAGTAAATCATCACCCCAATCAAAGCCCGGTCGCGCAGCCCGACCAACTGGTCGATTTTGATGCTCTCCAGCAACCTGCGGGCTTCGTCGGCCGTCAAAACCGGCGTCTTGCCACGTTTGACCACATATTTCGGTCCGCGAACCGACGAGGCCGGGTTCATCGGCAGGATTTGACCGACAACCAGCCAATCGAAACACATGCGGATCGCAGCCAGGTTCTGCTTTACGGTCGGCTTGGAATAATCGGCGCTAAGTTGTTCCACGTACGCCGCCACGATCATCGGCTCGATATCGAGCAATTCAATCCGCCGCTCATCGCACCAAGCAAAGAACTCGGTCAACGCCCGATGGTACGCTTCCCGGGTATTCCGGTTCCGAATGTTGGCCGTGAAGAACTCAAAGTACCGCTTGACCGCCTTGGCCCCCGACTGGCGGATCAACCCCGGCGCCGCCATCGCCAGGCGGGTAGAAACAGCATTTGAAGTGGTCGGAAGTCGGCTCAATTACCTCCTATAGATCGTGAACCATAACGTCCTTTAGGGTTCACGAAAATCGCCGCTTTGGCAAGATAGAATTACTGAAGCGAACACAGTTAGGCAGCTGTAATTCTTATTGGACAGGCCGAACAACGAGAATCGCCGGTCATCGTCGGCGTTTGGCGTCGTTGACTGCTTCACTAATCGCCGACTCCATGTCGGAATCTGTAACGCCCCTGTCGCAAGCATTTCCATGGGCCTTTTCGAGAATGGCGTTAATGATCTGCTTGGCGCTCCTTTTGTTTCCGGGCGTCGGCAACCGGCTTGGAAAGTAACCCGAAATGAAAACGCGTTGGCCTTTGCTTACAGGCTTGTCGAACAAACGTTCCAAGGCCGCGCGGTCGACTGCCGAAAGCTCCTCTACCCTGATGTCGTTAAAGAGTTGTCTTTCCATGGCCGGATTTTAGCAGGATCCGGTCGGAAACTCACGGCAATTCGAGTTTCGCAATCGGGGAATCACCGTCTGGGAAATCGCCAACAGGTCACGAGGCAGGCTAAATCCGCCTCAAGGGGCTTGGTACCGATGGAGCCCCGCTATTGGCGAAAAAGAGAGCGAACAATCGACCGCTCTGCGGCGGTTTCCAGCCATGATGCTTGGCTAAAACGTCATGCTTGACAAATATGTCACGTTATCGTATGATTGTTGTCGAGGATTAAGGAATGGTGCCACAGTTTGACGAAAACGGCGTGTTGCCTCCGGGTGATTACCCGCTGACGCTCGACCAGCTTCGGGAATCCTTGTTAGTGGAAGGATCACAACTCTCCTCGCATTGGGATCGCGACTGGCGTTTGGCTTTGGTCGAAAACCTGTCGGTAATGTGTCGGCAGCTCTGGCAAGTTGGCATCGTGGAGATATTCGTCAACGGGTCGTTCGTGGAAGACAAAGATCATCCCAATGACATCGACGGCTACTTCGTTTGTGATTTTCGGCGCCTTGCCAGCGGCGACTTGCAACGCGAGTTGAACGTGCTCGATCCGCACAAGATCTGGACCTGGGACCCTGCTTCACGGCGGCCCTATCGTGGGTACCCCAAGAAGCAATTGCCCATGTGGCATATTTATCGCGTCGAGCTATATCCGCATTACGGCCAATCGTCTGGGATCCGCGACAAGTTTGGGCACGAGTTGGAATTTCCTTCCGCTTTTCGGCAATCCCGCCGGGACGGAAAGCCCAAAGGAATCGTGCAAATCGTGAGGTGATTTATGATTAAGAGCGAAACAGAGTATCAACAAGCCGTTGAGCGAATTAAGGATGAGGCGCAGCGAATCAAGGCACAGCAAAAGGAGCTACAGGGGCTAGATCTATCCAAGGAGGAGATCAAGCGAGTCCTTGACCCGATGCGATCATTTCATGAGCAGCTCAAGGAAGAAGTCGACAGTTATGAGAAGCTGAAACGCGGCGAATTTGAGGAAGTCCGCAACTTTGAAGGGATGGGCCGATTGTTGGTCGCCTTGCGAATCGCTCAAGGACTTTCTCAGCGTGAACTGGCCGAGCGACTAAACGTACACGAGTCTCAAGTCTCCCGCGATGAACGGAACGAGTACCACGGTATCTCGGTCGATCGTATCAAGCGAATCCTCGACGCTCTGGGTGCGGAGGTTCGTACATCAGTCGTTACTTTTGGCGAAAGCGTCGCCACCGGCCGCGAGCCCGTTTCGACTTAATTGAGTCGGCTCGCTGGGGACAGGATGTGTTAGTCACTCCTCAGGCGGGCCCGACCTCTCCTGTGCAGCGTCGTCGGCAATTGGGTACATTCCCAAACGACAAAGCAGCCCACCTACGCTGATTGAGGGGTACCGATCCTCCTCTGCAGCAACGCGCCGCAGCCAGTCTTCGCTGGGCACGAGATTGATTTCTTTTGGATCCGGGTCGCTTTTCTCGTATGTCATGTTACAGCCAATTATGCTTTGCAATTGGCGGCAAAGTCAATTCTGATTGTAATCGAAACGGTCCGAAGGGCCGCAGTGTAGCCTCGAACTGTTCAGCCACTTTTCGCCAACAGGTTACGAGGCAGGCAAAGGCCTCCTCAAGGGGCTTTGAATCGGTGGAGCCCCACTGGCAAAGAAACCAATACGCTGTTAGTCAGGCACGCACGATTCGAGAATGCGGACTGCTCGCTTTGGTTGATGCGAACGCTGCGAGTTGCAGCGTTGGCGAATCGACAGCGATGGCATCGCCTCAGCGAAAAAGTTTGCCGATTCTTACACTCTCGCTAGAATGACCACGTCTTTAGATTTAGTAACGGAGTGACCATGTTCGACGAAATATTGCGCGAATTGCGACGGATGCCAAAAACATTCACTATTCCAATTGAATTGCCTCTTGATGAAAAGGGCTACCTTGACCGAGCGTGTCATCAGCGTGAATGTACATGCCAATTCAAGGTCATGGAGCAGGATTGGATTAACAAAGTGAGAGATGAAGCCGCGTTTTGCCCCAAATGCGGCGGAGCATCCCCGGCAGACGAATTCAATACGGAAGCCCAGCAGAGATTCATCAAAAAGGTGGGCGAGAGGTTTGCGGCTGAACAACTCGACAAGACCATGAAAAGGGCAATTAGGCGGACACGACCGCAGAAGGTTAGCGCGGGCCTTTTCAACATTGAAATGACTCTGTCGTATACATCCGAGCGGGTCCAAAGGCCGATCGCCCACAAAGCCAATGAGGTACTGCGGCAAGATTTTGAGTGTTCGGAATGCAATTGTAGGTATTCGACGATTGGCGCTGGATATTTCTGCCCGGCGTGCGGGCACAACTCGGCAGAGCGAGACTTTGCACAGACGGTGGAAACGACGCTGAGGGCAGTTGACTTGCTGGGGCAAATCAAGGCAACGGTTATTGAGCATGCCGATGCTGATGTCGCCGAAGATCTTCAGCAGCAAATGATGAAAGTCAAATCGAAAATCTCGTGACGGCGCTGCAGCGAGTAACGGAATCGATGTACGAAAAACTCCCCGGCATCTCAGCTGCGCCGTTCAATGTGTTCCAGCGGATGGATGAAGCTTCTGAGCTTTGGCAATCCGCGATTGGGCGAGGTTATGGCGACATTCTCAACGCGACCGAATTTGTGTTTTTGAAGAAGATGGTGCAACGCCGTCATAAACTTGGGCACTCGCAGGGAATGATTGATAGTAGGTATGTTCGAAATACCGGAGATTCCAATTACCAACCGGGGCAGCGGCTTGTGGTCAACCAGGCGGATGTTCGTGAACTCGCGAAAGTAGCGACAAAGCTGGTGGCCGGACTTATGCAACACCGGTTAGAAACTCAATGAGGTTTCGGTCAATGCTGGCCGTCGATCTGAGCAGCCAGCATTGAGCCGAATACTTCAGAAGGATTCGTTGTTGAGCACGGAATGGGCGCCAGCTGCGGTGACGATCAAAGAGTCGATTAGCGTAATTCCCATCAGCTCACCGGCCTTGGAAAGGCGTTGCGTAATGTCCAGATCTTCGCGGCTTGGCGTCAAGGATCCCGACGGGTGATTGTGAGCCACGATAAAAGCACGGGCCCCGACAAGGACGGCACGTTGAAACACTTCCCGGGGATGAACGAGCGACGAATTCGCAGTGCCGGTCGAGATCACAGAGAAGCTCGCGACTTGATTTGCTCCATCCAGATATAACGCGACAAAATGCTCGCGGCTGTTGTCCGGCAGTACGTCCCGAATAAACTGCACGGCATCGCCAGGGGCAGTCACTTTGAAAGGCGACTCCGTGGACGGCCGATAATTGACGATTACCTCGCGAATGAATTTGTCGGTAAAGCCAGGGTTTGAGTTCTGAAGTACTTGAAACATGTTCCTCCATGTCTGAAATAGGCAATTTGCCAAGCCTCGACTGGAAGCGAATTCTTCCAAGTCGCCCTTGGCTGGGAGGAACGTCCAGCACGGCAAGTCAAGGTGGAGCCTCGCCGCAGGCGAGCAGCAGCCGCTAAGCCCAGTCAAAATATGCGGCGGACCTTGACGCCGTGCTATGATCGAAAGACAAGCAAGACCGAGTTAACTTACGATAGCCGCTTTTTCAATTTGCGGACGACTCGTTTTGCAGGTTTGCCTTTAACCCCGGCTCGGTGATCTCGGACTGAAGCGGCGACCGCCAAAGTGTCATCAGTGAGTTTTCGATTGGGCCACGGACAGAGGTGCTTTTTCGACATTGGGCACTTTGAACAATTGGGCTCAGTTTCGAGGCAATAATTGCGACCCAGATTCCAAGCAGGCGAGTCCAGGAGTCCGGGAAACTCGGGGTTAAGCGAGCGGGCGAGATATGTGATCGAGTCAATTGATTCATTACGTTCCGAGAGGCCAAGACGCCAAAAAACCCGTCGCACCTGAACGTCGACGGAGATGTCTATCGAGAAGTAGTCAGAGAACGGGACTTTTAGGTTGCGGGCCAAAATATTGGCTGCCATCGTGGCGATCTTTGGGCCGACGCCTCGAAACTGCAGGAACCGATATACGACTTGAGCACTCGAAGGCTTGTTGGTCCAGATTCGCGAAGCATCGCCTCCCCAATTCGATCCGATTAGTTGGATGGCGTCGTAGAAATTCCTGCTCATGTCCTCGGCGAAACGATGCAGTGAGCGCGGCTTCGTCATCAATTTGTAGATGCGAGCCTGCGAGAGCGCCGAGAGTGTGGCAAAAGAAAAGTCTCCAAGCACTCGTGCGAACTCGTAAGGTATGATCCATGCCCGCTCGGCTTTGACCTGGCGATCCATGATGCAACCAATCACAAAAGCGTGCGGGAAACGTTCAAGATCGTTCAATAACGCATCCGCATCAGCGTTGCCGGTAAACTCGTGAAACGCGCTGGAGGAATCTAGCAGTCGTTTCCCCTGCGCAACGAGCTCTTTGACGATTGCTTCCTTGGTCATACGTAGATCCTCTCATTCCGAGCAGTCTGCTTTAACTCTACAAAAAAATGAGGCCTTTGTGGCGTGCATGGAGCAAAGACCTCTTGGGAAAACCTCGGTTCGATTACCAGCGTCGACTTTTGCGACAGCAGGTGATCGAACAAAACAATTCTCCCATGTAACCGTACGTCTCATCCCCCACCCCCATCGGATAACCGCAGAATCCGCAGTTGCCCTCCTCGGTGATGTGGTTGATGCGGTACTTCTCCGGAAGCGGACCAGGGTCCGAACCGGTGATTGCCTGAAGCCAGTCGCGAACCGCGAGCGAATCAGTCAATCCAATTTCCCTCACGTTGCGAATCCGCTTTTGCGAAATCCCCAAGCGAAAAGAAAGTCCTTCAATGGTCACATGGTGCTTTCGCATCAGTCGTACCACGTCAGGGCCCGTGAACTTTGGAGACATGTTACTCAGGTTGCTTAGATCTGACATAACGCCTCCTTTCAAACGCAGAGATGGCAAGAACCGTGTTCCGCAGCCGTCTGAAAACGAATTGCCGGAACCTTTGCCAAAAGCTGCGAGTCGAATTCGTTGGCGTTAATCTGTTGGATCAGCGCCAATGCGCGATCTTCGCTGCACCACGAGAACGTGATCGTCTCGACTTGAACGAGCAGATCGGACCGAGTGAAGGAACGAAGTACGGCGTATTCCTGAGCGCCGTCAGGACCTGTTGCATCGTTTGTATAGACGTAAGTTCCCAAACGAAACGCGGTGCAACCTGTCCAGGTTTGCTGAGTCAGCTTGTAAGCCAACGCCTCGGCCACAGCCACATCAACGACTGACCAAAAGCGACTCCTATGCAACATGGGCCACCTCCTCGGATACGACGGACTCAAGTTCCGTGATGATCTTGGCGGAGATGTCGCGAATCAGCTCAAGCGATTGTGCCAAGAGCGGCAGATCCCCGTTCCAAAGTTGGATGTAATCGGACGAGGATTTCGTCGCGGGCAATCCAACCGAACGGCAGACCACAAAAGCCACCGCCTCGGCTTCCGTTTCGCGCATGGCCTTGGTCGTTTCCGACCGACGGTCACCGCGATGCAAAAGCTCATGAGCCAATTCGTGGGCCAAAACGGAAAACGTTTGGGCCTTGGGCAATTCAGCCAGGATGGAGATTCGGTTGCCGTGGGACAATCCGAATGCACCACCCAGATCGGTCGCATAGTTCAACTCGATTCCCTTGCCGCGAATGATGGCCTCCAGCCGCTCGACTTTGTCGCCGGGATCACCCTCGACAGAAGAAAGCGTTGGAAGCTCAGCTCCATCGGTTTGGGAAACATCGAACACGCAGACGACTTTGAAGCCCTTGATATAAGGAGCTTCGCGGTCGTCCGGTTCCTCATCTTGACTTGCGGCCTGGTCCTTCTTCTTGGAACGAACCATCAGGGGGGCCAAAATGCCAATCCCCTTTTCGCCCTTCTTCACGAAGCGATTCAGTTCTTTCCAGCGATTAAAACCAGCCACCATCGTGGCATTCGGAAACTGCAAGGCGATGAGCATGCAGTTGCCGAACGAGTACTTGTGAAACCGGGAGCAAAAGTCCAGGTACTTCACCAGCTCATCGCTGCGGCCATTTTGCAACGCTTCGGCAAGTTCCTTCAGCGCTGCGTCACTCTTTTTGAGAGCTTCATCTCGATTCATACAATCCTCCTTGGTACGAGCCGACTGTCTCGACCTTGAAAGGGGGTAAAAGAAGAAAACCCGTCGGCGGTCAGATCGCGACCAACGCGGCAAGTCAATGTGGAGCCTCGCCTGAGAAGGCGAGCAGCAGCCGCTACGACCCAGAGATGGGAGCGGCGGACATTGACGCCGCGTTAAGCTCGGACAAGCCGATGACGGGAAGTAAAGAAAACCATTGGATGCACGCCACTTGCCTCCGTTGGCAGCGGCTGCATTTCGGAGCCGGTCAACGGAAGCCAGTGGGGTTGTGTCTTCTACCCGACCAGATTGTCGAAAAAGGTGAGAGACTGGTGATGCGTGCAGTCATTATTGGGAAAACCCCTTCTCACCAAGAAAAACTTCAACTTCGTTCGAAAGACACCCAGAGGGCAAGTCAATTTCGAAGCCAAGTTGAATCAAACGCCAATTGGCCAAATGCAATCGAGGGAAGTCATCGGGGACCATCAACCTTCGAATGCAAATGGAGAAAAGGCGCTAAATGTGGCAGAAGCCACTACCGGGAACGAGGCGACTCACGCTTTCGCGAGCCGTTTTTGTTGCGTTCTCCATCTTCGGGTTCATCGCGATCGTTGGCATGCAGGAAAATCCAAGTGTGTGCCAGGTCGGCTACCTTGGAAACCAGCGGCAACTCATCGCGACTAAACGAGTTCGACGTCTCCCAACCCTCCTCGGTCTTGTAGATCCGAGTGATTTGGACGCTGAACCAGCTACCCGAGTCGTTTTCATTACGCCAGATCGCAGCTTTCACCCGACCCATGCGAATTTCGTGAACAGGACGATCCTGATTCATACAGCACCATTTACCTTTCTATGGGCTAAAAGTCAGAACAAACCTTTTCACGCATCACCGTCTCTCTCGGTCAGTGCTGCCAATTGCGCGTTGGTGCAAGATTTGGCAACTACTCACCGGGGGAGATGTGGCGATTTCGTTTCGTGGCATCCGGAGCCTCAAAACGGTCGGAAAGCCGATCGTGCCACGATTTGGATCGCTAATCAAATGTGCGCGGTGCCGCCAATGTGGCTCGCCCCGGGTCAAGCACTAATCAAGATCAACGATGCGAAGGGAATGGTGATTTATGGGAATCTTGTATCTGAGGAAGGCATCTGACCTTTTGGTTTCAGGCTGCCGCTGTGGGGACGGGCGAATCACCTATCCACCACAAATGGGTTGCCCGTGGTGCGGGTGCGGTTGGCTTTTTTCGTGCATCACGTGCCGCATAGCCTTTACGATTGCGGAGGCCGTCGAGCTTGATACGAGCTGGGAGGAGCTGGCTCGCCAGGATCTCTGGGGGTTTAAGGGCGTCAAAGCGTCGAAGAGTGAGTGCGCCCGCTGGGCGATGTCCATGCGGGCTTTACTTCGCGACATTTCCCTTGGCCCCTTGTATGTCATCCTGGATGGTCGCGTTTTTCCCGTGACAGCACAGAACATCGAATTTCATGGAATTCGCACCAAGCACACGTTGGCCTCCATGCCGCAGGCAGCAGCGTTGCAAGACCCGTCCATACTCGATCGCGTACTTCGCAACCCATCGTACTGGGACTCCGAGCTCGCCAAGAGTTATGGCTGAGACGCGATTGCCAACAGGTCACATGGCGGGTAGCGCCCGCCTTTAGGGGCTTGGTACCGGTGGAGCCCCGCTATTGGCAATCTGGTGTGATCGAGTTAGCTCGATTCAAGATCCGGACGACCTGCACCGTAAAGATAGAATCGCTCGACTCGTTTTGAGAAACGTCGCCATTCGTCGTTAACGAACGATGAGGGGCACTTGCCATCGAGGAACTCGTTAAATTGGGTCCAAATGTCTTGTGGCAGTTCGGCAAGCTCAGCAAGTCCCTTAATCCGAATTTGCCTGGACATAATGCTTTTAGGCAGTGTTGCCGCCACCCCAAGCTCAAAGATGGCGCGCGTCGATTTCGGTTCTTGGCAGAGGAACTCTTGCACTTGTGTACAGGTGTCCTCCAGCCAACGCATGGCAGTTTGGGACGCCGCCTCAAGCGCGGGCAAATCTTCTGAGGTCAATTTGCTCGAAGTGTAAAAGAGCCTTGAAATAACATCGTGTTCGAAACTAGGCCATTCTCGGTAATCAGTCACCAACTTTCCAAGTTGAATACGAGTGTGGCGAATCTCTTCACTCACCATAAACAGGGAGCCGACTGCAAATCGTAGTGCATCTGAGTCGTACGGTGCAGCTTCAAAGTAATGGTTGAATGCGTCAACGTGGCATTGAGCCTCACCAAGCTCGCGGCCAATTCGAAAGGCCAGAAGCGGAATTCGATCGACTGGCTGCGTCGGGGTGGATGGATCAATAAACCTTCGCAGGTCGTGGCTCACCTCCAGCGCAGTGTCGTAACGACCGATTGGATTGGCTTGAACACATTTTAGGATGACTAAATTGAGTTCATCGGGAACCGATGAGTCGTCCTTGGGCAAAACGGCCGCGACGATGGCACTGGTAAGGGCATCTTCAACACCATCGGGGTTGAAAAGTGATCGCCCGGTCAAGCACTCGTACAGCAAGGGTCCAAGAGCCCAAACATCGCTTCGGGCATCCATGTCCGGAACATTGCCGAGAATCGCGTCGGGGCTCTGGTGACCCAGGGTGCCTGCAACCTGTCCTTCCAAGTCAATCACTTGCTCGTCATCAACAGCAAATCCAAAATCCAAGACGACAGCACTGCCATCGTCGCGGACCATCACGTTCGCCGGTTTAACATCTCTGTGAATTAGGCCCTTGGTATGCGCGTGGAACAGCGCCTCAGCCACATCGGCAACGATCGATGCCGCAATCTTCGGGTCAAGTGGTTGAGATTTCAGAATCGCCTTGAGGCTTTGCCCTTCGATCAGCACGGTTAGCAAACTTGAGCGTCCTTTCTCTTCGATCCAGCCAACAAACCTTGGAAAAAACCGGCCGGAAAGTAGCTGGGCCGCATTTGCCTCGGCGCGAAGCAACTCGTTGTGCAAGGCGGCTCGTGCCTCGTTTCGTGTTCGAAATGGCGATTTGATTGCGACACGATGTCCTGTGGGCGATTTTCCTTCGAAGACGACTCCGAAAGCTCCAGCGCCAAGGCGCCGATTGATCAGGAAGTCGCCGCAGTGATCCCCAAGTGCAAACGGGTCATCCCGCCCGCGGAGCGATACCAAACTAAGGTCAAAGTCTTGAAACTCGTCCAGCGAAGGATTCTCGCCACATTCAACTCGATCTGCGTACACGCCTTCCAATATTGACTTGCAGGTAGGCCCGTCGGGATCCACTTCGTTGGCAAACTTGAGAATCTGAGCCAATCGACTGGTCCGCCAGTTGCAGAAATAGAGTTCAGCTCTGGCCAGATCGGAAATCAGCTCCGGCCTTTGTTCCTCGGGTGGCAACGAAGCATAAAACTCCTCCACTCCGCTGATCTGGTTTGGAACCAGGCCAGCTTCGAACTGTGTAAGAACGTCTTTTTTCGACCGCGACATCGGAGACGGTGACTCCGCAACTGGGTATTCGAAATGGCATCCGATCGACAATGGTCGAATGAGAATATCGCCATTGTATCACCGAGTTAAGCAAACCGGTCCCAATCGGCATGGAGCCCAAGTTTCCAAGGTCGAACCCGCAAGGAAGGGCTGCCACGGATTATCGTTGACAATTCAATCGCGTTGATCCACCCTTTCCATTGCTTGGTGAAACGGAAGCGAGCTCTGCGGGGACGCAACGTGCCAGGGATAGCGAGCCGAAGCGTCGACTTGAAGGTTCTTCGATTCTGGCAGCCTCATTCGGCCAAGGGGTTGGGAACAATCTCCTCCTTGCCGCTTGAGCGTTTTGGGTCGGGATGATTTGAGTGGGCATAGATTGCAAGGCCTAAAGTTGCCAATCAGCCTGACGAGATGGCATTGAAACTCGGCATCGATGGACCAAATGTCGGTTGCGGTCGCCGAGCACCTGAACCTAAATTTCTGAAGGTCCTCTCGAACCGCCGTCGAAAGCCACCCGTTTCAAAACTATTGCCAATTCACTAATCCATAATGGGTGGCGGCTGTTTGCCGTATTTGGCTTCGTAAAGCTTTGCGTATTTCTCAGCCCGCTTGGGATCGCATTTGAAGCACTGCGATTCGGCTCGATTGTGTTCCTCGCACCAATCGCCCTTAGCCTTGAATTCCGCCGCTGCTTTGGCACTGCACATGCTGCATTCCTCTTCCGGGATTCCATGCTCCTTGCACCACCAACCCGAATGATCGTCGACAGTCGAAACACTTTCATTCCCGGAAGGGCTTGTGGTATCCGGCTTCCCCGAACAGCCGCATAGACCCAGAACGCCAACAAATCCCACAATCAGAATTGAGCACGACAACTTTCTTAACATTTTCAATCTCCGAAAAAAAGTAAAACGCCGAATGAAATCAAGTCGGTCAATGACCGATCGTCATGTACATCCGGCGGAGGACACGATCTTTGGACCGTGCTGGAGTTCATCGGTAGCAACATTGCTGCCGATAGTCCCCGCAAAAACCATGTATAGGACTCGCAAAACGAGCAAGGACATCAGCATTGCGCTGATCACTCCACCAATCACGACCGTTGCCAGCGGCCGCTGAACTTCCGAGCCCATGCTGGTGTTGAAAGCCATTGGAATGAACCCGACGGCGGCCACCAAAGTGGTCATCAACACGGGGCGAAGACGGACGATGGCAGCCGTCTCAACGGCCTGCTCCAGTTCCATTCCGCGTTTTCTCAGCGATCGTATGGTCGAAACCAGCAGCATGTCGTCGAGTACGGCAACACCGGAGAGAGCGATAAAACCGATGGCCGCCGAGATCGAGAACGGCATGTCCCGCATCCAAAGCGCGATAATCCCGCCGGTCCAGGCAAACGGAATGCCTGTCGCCACCCGGAATGTGTCAACGAGGTTTCCATAAGTCATGTAGAGGAGCACGAAGATCAATGCGAGCGCCAGTGGCACGACAATCATCAGTCGCTGTTGCGCGCGGATCAAGTTCTCAAACTGACCACCCCATTCAATGTGGTAACGTCCTCTTGGCAACTGAACCTCATTTTTAACTCTGGCTTGTGCCTCAGCGACAAAACTGCCAAGGTCCCGGCCGCGAACATTGGCCGAAATCGTGATTCGCCGGTATCCCCATTCGCGCGTGATGGTCGAAGGACCTTCGACGACGCGAATTTCTGCCAGGCGGCCAATTGGAATGCGATCTCCGGCGGCCGAAATAATTTCAATGTTGCCGATGGAGCTTGGACTCTCCCGGTACGATTCAGACAATCTGACAATCAGGGGAAAGTGGATCTGCCCTTCGAAGACTTGACCAACTTGGAAACTCCCAACCGATTCCACCAGATTGAGTACGTCCGTGGCTGATACTCCATATCTGGCGATTTCGTCCTGCCTGATTCGGATTTGAACCACGGGTTGGCCCGTGATCTGTTCGACATTGACGTCGGCATTCCCGGGAATGGACTTCAATACCCGTTCTATATCCCTCGCTTTTTCTTCCAGTATCCCGAAGTCATCACCAAACAGCTTGACGCCGACATCGGAGCGGACACCACTGATCATTTCATTCAGCCGCATTTCGATCGGCTGGGTCATGGCAATCCGTTGGCCGGGCAATTCTCTAAGTGCCTTGTGAACCAGCACGGTCAAATCGTCTTGAGTCTTTGCGCGTTTCCATTGGGCGCGCGGTTTGAGCGTGATAAATATGTCCGTCAACTCAATTCCCATCGGATCCGTGGCAACCTCGGCGCTTCCGATGCGGCTCCAGGCATGGTCGACTTCATCCGGAAACGTTCTGAGAATCGTACGCTCCATTTCGGTATTTAGCCTGATTGATTCGCTCAAATCCGTGCCGGCCAAACGCACCACATTGATGGCGAGTGCTCCCTCCGAGAGCTTCGGGACAAATTCCGAACCGAGGTGAGGGGCAATCATCCCAAAGGAATACGCCAGAACCGTTCCGGCGAGGCAAATCACAGCAAACTTGTATTGGATGGTCAATCTCAGGATTGGCAAATACAGCCATTTAGCCACGCGCAGCAGGACCGGCTCCTCATGTTCCATCCGGCGCGGAAGAAGATAGCTGGCCAGTACGGGCATCAACGTCACTGACATGAGCATTGATCCAGCCAAAGCAAAGATTACGGTAAGCGCCATCGGGCGGAACAGTTTGCCTTCGATACCTTCCAGGGTCAGGATGGGCAAGTAAACGATCATGATGATCAATTCGCCAAACATCGTGGGCTTCCGGACTTCTACGGCGGCGTCCCGGATAATCTCCAATCTTGTCTTGTCCGGTGATGCACCCAATGACAAACGACGAACACAGTTTTCAACCATCACGACGGAACTGTCGACAACAAGTCCAAAGTCAATCGCGCCCAGGCTCAACAGACTCGCCGCAATTCCAACCTTGAGCATTCCGGAGAAAGCGAAAAGCATCGATAAAGGTATCGCCAGCGCAACAATCAGGCCTGCGCGAAAGTTTCCCAGAAACATGAACAGTACGGCAACGACCAATAACCCCCCTTCAAACAGGTTGCGCTGCACGGTATCGATGACATGGTCAATCAGCTCAGTCCGGTCGTAAACCGTTACAATTTCCATCCCGGGAGGAAGATTTCCAGACGCCTCGGCAAGTTTTTCTTTCAGTTCGCGGGTCACGTGATGGCTGTTTTCGCCCATCAACATGAATCCCAGTCCGTAAACCACTTCTCCGCGCCCATCCGCCGTCACCGCGCCGCGCCGAATTTCGTGACCGATCTGGACGTCCGCAACATCGCGGATGCGAATCGGCGACCCATCAATAGCCTTGATCACAATGTTCCGAATTTCATCGATTGTCGCCGGTCGCCCAAGGCCGTGAATCAACAGGGCCTCGGTATTTTGCGAAATACTCCCGCCCCCGACATTCCGATTGTTTGCCCTCAGCGCATCGACAACCTCGTCAAAAGCAAGTTGGTGCTTCAGGAGCTTGTTTGGATCGAGCCGGACTTGAAACTGCTTCTCGAAGCCGCCCCAGGAGTTGATTTCCGCGGTGCCGGGCACCGTCCTCATTTGCGGTTTGACGATCCAGTCGTGGACCGTTCGCAGTTCAGTCAACTTCTCCTGCGCTTGATCCAGGGAGAGGGTCGTGAGATCGACATCTTTCAGTCTCATTACATAATGAAAGACTTCTCCCAGGCCGGTCGAGACGGGACCGAGGCGCGGGCGCTCAATTCCTTCGGGTAATTCCAAAGCTGCAAGGCGTTCGTTGACGAGTTGCCGCGCAAAGTAAATGTCCATCCCATCTTCGAACGTCACTACAACCTGTGAAAGCCCAAATTTGGAAATGGATCTCATGGCGTGCAGTCTCGGAAGTCCTCCGATTACCTGCTCGACCGGAAACGTGATCTGTCGTTCAACTTCCTCGGGCGACAACGCAGCGGCCGTCGTATTGATCTGAACCATTACGGGTGTTGTGTCGGGAAACGCATCGACGTTCAAGTAACGCAGCGATAACGATCCAACGACAATGACGACCAATGCGCCGATTAGTATTACGACGCGATTGCGAAGCGAAAACTCGATGATCCAATTCAGCACTTTGGAAATCCTTCCTGATCGTTTGCGAACAATTCCGTTTTTGTTAGTGGGGGATCGCGGTTCGACCGAACCGCTTAATGCTCGCAAAGTCAGCCCGCACCGAGATTGCCTTTGAGCAATTCGGCTCGCAAGACACCGCTCCCTTTGGTGACCACAACTTCACCGGGCAGGAGTCCGGCAATCACCTCCGTCTTGCCATTTGCCTTGATTCCAGGTCGAATCGAACGAGTGTGAAACACCTTGAATGAATTTTCCGCAAAGTAATTTTTGTCGCGAACAAAGGCGACGTGGCAACAGCCTTCCCAATGAACGGCTTCGTCGGGGACGAGTATGGCCAAAGGTTCGGAGCGAAGAGTGACTTCTCCCGTTCCAAAGGTCTCATTTCGGATCGGAATCGACATCTGTACTGATCCAGGTGACTGTCCCCGCAACCTCAGCATCAGCTCCGTCCGCCCGAAACTGGATAGTCTGCCCGGTGCGGATGTATTTGGCCTCCTCTAATTGCACGTCCAGAAACACGTACATTTGACTGGCGTCGGCGATGGTAAACAATGAATCGTCCCGTCCGACAACCTCACCGGGGACGGCATCACGATCGATGACAACTCCATCCCGACTTGCCACCACAGGCATCAAGTTTGAATTGACGACCGATGGGCTGATCGATTCGCGAACCGTTTGCGGAATGCCCAGAAATTGAAGCATCGAACTCAACTCTTCGGGAGATTTCCCCGCAAATTCCAACCCATCGATCGGGAGCCCAAGTGACACGAGCTTCTGACGACACTGGATCACCGCCACTTTGGATTTGGAAAGTGCGGCTTCGGCATCAATGATCCGAGTGCCTGGAACCGCTCCTGCCGCCAGCCCAGACAATCGGTTCATGGTCTTCTGATTAAGTTCCTGCTCGACAAGCGCCTGAAGTAGGTCAGTCTTGGCCTTGCCCACTTCGGGGGAATCCACCAATGCCAGGACATCGCCTGCGAAAACGCGGTCGCCTACGTTCTTCTCCACCCGCCAGATGGAGCCTTCGCTCCTTGACATCAAATGTGCGACCCGGGTGGGATCGTAAACTATCTCCCCAGGCGCTTTGATCGATTCGAGCACTGGACCTTGCTCCACCAGCGCAATATCAATGCCCGCTCGATCAACAGCTTCAATCGACTGGAACTGGATTCGTCGCAAGTGCATTTGGCAAGCTGGGTCGTTGGCGAGGCGAGGCCTAAGTTCCAGGGCGTGCGATGCCCGTTCGAGGTCTTCCGGAGTGACGTGAACCGGATCGGCGAGTTGGGCCAATTGCGGATGCTCCAAAAGACATTCGTGAACGCCATGGACCTTGCACCAGCCAAACAGTTTCCCCTTGGGCATCAGGTCGGCGTTGCACGAAACGCAAATAGCTTCAGGAACTCCATGCTCGTCGCACCAGGGCTCATCTGTTGTTTTCGCGCTGCCGGCCAATTCGGAGAACCGGGGGATCTTCCATTCCAACCGGTGCCCCAACCATGCTGCACCTCCGAGACCAAGCAACACCGCAAGGGTGGAAAACCTGCGGAGAAACCAAACGAGAATTCCTCGGAAACGTAATGACAAAGTGAGGTTCGTTGCTGAAGATCGCGAAGGATCTTGCGACCCGTCCAGCGTCGTCGAACCGGACGTAAGCCAATTCGAATTATCATTCATCGGTGCTACCACGGTATACGACCAGGAATACTCGCCGCCTGCATCAGGAATCACAGGCGGTTGCTCAGCGGCGAAACGTGTCAAAAGACAAACACTGCACAGCAGTCGGGATTCGACACGCCGTCAGAATCAAGACGTCAGGGTCTTATATTTGCCAAGAAGAAAGCGCAGCGCGGACGCAATGCCCGGACGCTAATAGGGGCAAAAACAGAGAATTGGCCGGCAGCTGGCCACATCGACACGATTTACATGCTGCCGAAGCGACGTCCATGAAACTGAATTGGAGCCGAACATCAGTTTCCATAACCGACGGTGGGTCGACAGATGAAGTTGTAATTGCCCCGTTGCAAAAACAATCGCCACAGGGACATTGGTCTGAAGACTTGGGTGCCGAGGGATCCGAGTCGTCTCGGGGTCCGTCAAGATCGGATCCATCAAATTCGTCGGGGTTGCCGCAACTACAGGTTTCAACAGATGCTCGCGAACAACAACGGTCGCCGACCCAACACTGGAATGGGCATTGGACCACCAGAAAAGCAAGCACGTATTGGACCAGACGCTGCTTTGACATCACGACGCGATTATGGATAGCTGGAAACCTGACCGCAATTCTAGGCCACGGAAAGCCAATGGTCAATCTCGAAACCCCGTCAATTCAAGTTACAAGTCTGGAGTCCTGGGTCAAGCAGCGTCTGCTCGGGATAATCGCTATTTCTGGCTGAACACCCTTTCGCGGTTGCTGTCGTCGGCATCAAAATCGTCGGCGGGATCGAGACCCCCTTCTAACAAGAACCCGTCAATTTTTGCCCGCGCTTGCGCGAGTTCCGACAACGAGCTTGCGCGAGTTCCGACAACGAGTCGTTTTGACGTTTCTGCAGGCGCCATCGATGAGCGAAATCAGGTCTATCAGGCTTGCTAGCTCCCGTCAAATATCCTTTCTTTCGCGTCCACCCAGAGTTGGACACGGGGCAGAATTCGGGACCAATCGACGCTCGCCAAAAGTCGCATTTTCCGGAAACTGCGACAAAAAATCCACGAATTCGGGAACAAAGCTGCGGAATCGGCGTAATTCTCGAACGCATCTTCCGTCCTATCATCTGATGATCTGGGTGGATCCTTCGATGGCATTGTCACGAGAGTCTGAACTGTGTACGCTTTCTGGAAGGCCCAACACCATTTCGATTCGATAATGTTCCGATTCCTTCTGATCTCGTATCTAACCATTTCAACAGCGCTGGGGCCAGCGTTCTGTTGCTGCCAACTTGGTCGCATTCTGCCGGGACTCAATTCATCGGCTTGTTGCGGACAACACGGTACTTCGCACTCGCATGATTTCATTCCGCAAAAGCAGGATCACGAATCGCATGTCGGCCATTGCCATCACGACGATTCGGCCAGCGTGTTGTCGGGCAATCATGAGTCGACATCAAGTGAATCGGCGGATGAGCAAGAATCTCGCGGTCCCTGCGAATCGTCTTGCCCATGCGGGCGACACGATCCCGTCCTGGTAAACGGAACGTTTGAACTGTCCGCCGTCGTTGTGGCTGGTGTGCTGAACTTTTTGCAGCCGATTGACCAGACACCTATCGTTCAGGCGGCGTTCTCCAATTTGGCCTATCTCTCGGCTTCAATCGAAGAAAGAACTGCCAGTCTAAGTGGCAGGGAGATACTGCGCGCTTATCAAATCTGGCGCTGCTAATTTTCTAAGTCCAATTCGCGGCCCTGTCGCCAGGTCTTGAGGTCTGGCAACCTTGTTGCTGCGAAGGGAAATGCGTTGCCGCTATCCCGTCCCGTGATTCACATTGTTCCCGGTTTCATCATTCGTCCGAATTCGAGCGGACTGGTTTGTACATACATCAATCAACAGTTTTCTCTACGGAGTATTCAATGACTACGTCTCAGTTACTTCGCGTTTCACTTGGACTCATCGGAGTCCTGTTCTTCGTCGCCATGACCGCCTGCTCAAAGTCGCCGACCGCGAATACCGCGGCATCTACTTCGCAAGGCGACAACAAAGTCGCCGCCAACAATCAGCAACCATCAACCAAGTCAGGTGGATTGCAGAATGAAAAAGGGGATGACGAAGAACACGGCCACGTTCCGGGTTCCCATGGCGGGATCATCGTTTCGCTTGGACGTGACAGTTATCACGTTGAAGCAATCGTCACCAGCGCCGGGGAATTACAACTCTACACGCTGGGCAGCGATGAAACGCGTGTGATTGATATCGACGCTCAGGAAATGACGGCCTACGTGAAATCGCCGACGGGAACGGATTCGACTTCGATCACCGTCAAACCCCAGCCGCAACCCGGAGACGGGTCCGGCAAGGCCTCCTTGTTTACCGGGAAAATGCCGGAAGCTTTCAAGGGGCAGGCCGTCAACGTCACGATCCCTAACATAACCATTGCCGGAGAGCGATTCCGACTCGGCTTTACCACAGAATCCGCCGAACACGGACTGGAAGGAATGCCCGCCAAGGTTAGCAATGAGGCAGAAAGAGAGCTCTATCTGACTCCCGGCGGAATTTACACCCAATCTGACATCGAAGCCAATGGAAACGTCACGGCTTCTGAAAAGTTCCAGGGATTCATGGCGGCGCACGACATGAACCCCAAGCCCGGTGACAAGATCTGCCCGGTTACTTTCACAAAAGCGAACGCCAAATGTTCGTGGATCGTCGGCGGCAAGAAATACGAGTTCTGCTGCCCTCCCTGCGTTGACGAATTCGTGACGCTTGCCAAGACCAATCCGGATGAAGTCAAGGCACCCGAGGAGTACGTCAAAAAATAGAAGCGTTGTTTGGTCGCGGCTGCCGACGTTCGTCGCGACGGTTTTTCGTTCCAGTTTATCGGTAATGAAAGGAGTCTCGCCGATGAAAAAGTACATAGTTGGAGTTGATCTGGTTTTGGTTTTGTTAATGGTTGGATTACTGGTCGCAAGCGGCTGCGCAACAGACCGCTACTCCAGTAACAGATCGGGGGCGTCCGGTTGCAGCAGTTGCTCGCGTTAAGCGGCCTTGGAGGTTTCGGTGACGTGGTGGGATCACTCGATTGTCTTCCCCTGGGGCAATTGCCACCACGTCGCCGGAGTTTATTGAAAATCGAGAAAACTATGATTCGTTCAAGCACGGTGAAATTAACATTCGGATTTCTCGTCGCGGCCAAATCGACGGCGATGGGCCAGTCCGTCGAAGTCGCACGAGGGACGGTTCAGGACAAGCCGATTCAGCCTCAGGTTGCAATTGGGCTACTGGGGACCATTCACGATGCCTTCGGCCGGCGTGGTCACGTTTGCTACAGCCATTCATACGACGGCGGAAAGACATTCACGGAGGCAAAGGAAATTTCCGGTGAAATGGAGATCGCCACTGGAATGCGGCGAGGTCCCTGAATCGCCGTGACGGAAAACGCGGTCTGCGTTACCTTACTGGGAGGGAAACAAGGCAAAGGTCGCGATGGTGACTTGCCTGCCCAGACATCTTCAGACGGGGGAAAGACCTGGAACGCGGCAGTGTCAGTCAACGACGCCAAGGACTACTGCATCGCCCGGATGTCGCCAAAACGGAATCTCTTGCCACGCATGCAAATGACCCGGTCATTGCTGCAAACGCTGAAGGAAAGTGCATCGTCGCAGCTTGGGAAAACGTGGATAACGACACGTACACAATTCAATGTCAGGTAATCAAGAGTGAAAAATGAGCACGAGAAATCACTTAGGAATATGGCTAAGCCTTGTTCTCCTCGGCACTGGTGTGATTGTATCCGGGTGTGCGCGGCAGCCGCACGGCCCTGAAGTTCATTCGACATCGAATCCTTCCGGCGAACATTCCAAATCGCACGATTCGAATAGCCAAACGGAACCACATGCAGAACACCAAAGCGGCGCTTCGTCTGAGAACCCGCTTGCAGCTACCTTGCATCTACAAACCAGCCCTACAAGTCCGAAAGCAGGTGAGGCGACAGAGATCCGGGGGATGTTGCACGACACGTCGGGAAAGATGCTGAAAGACTTCGAGGTTGTACACGACAAGAAAATTCACCTGATAGTCGTTCGCGATGGCCTGGACGAATTTTCTCATTTGCATCCGACGCTTGACCTTGATGGCAAGCTTTCGGTCGGCCACACGTTCGCCAAAGGGGGCACGCACCACGTCTTTGTCGACTACAAACCGGTGGGCAAGTCCCAAGCAACGGCACAAGGAACCTTGACAGTTGGGGGTGACTCCCCAACCGCTGAGCGATTGAAGCCCAATGTGCCGGGGCGCGTTGAAAGTGGTGGCCTGCTTGCAGATGTATCGATGGAGGCGTCAGATTCAAGTGCCGTCGTGAGGTTTTCCCTTCTTAATTTGTCCGGGCAGCCCGTTGCTGATTTGCAGCCGTACCTCGGAGCGATGGGCCACCTTGTTGTGATTGGCGCGGAGGCGGACCAATACGTTCACGCACACCCATTAGAGTCGGAGCCCAACACCAATGTCGTCGAGTTCGAAGTGCATTTTCCCAGGGCCGGTGTCTACAAGCTTTGGGGACAGTTTCAGCGAAACGGCCAGGTCCATACGATTCCGGCAGTAGTCGAATTTAGCGGCAAGGTCCACCAACACTAGGCGGCAGTTTTCAAGGAATTCAGTAATGTTCTCCAGACCAATCCGCAACAGACCACATTCGGCGACATTAGCCCTGGTTGCGTTCCTGTCCGTCGTGTTCGTGGCCGACATTGCAACCACGCATGAAGGCCACGCTCCCTTGCCCACCAAGGGTGTGGAAGTCGACATCAAGAAGGGACTCCTTACACTCAGTCCCGACGCTCAGAAGTCCCTGGGATTATTGACCACTCCTGCGGACATGCAAATTCTCGAACAGGAATCGCTTGCTTACGCCACGTTGGTAACTCCCTGGAATCAGCAAAACTTCGTTAGTACTCAAGTTGCGGGACGGATCACTGCGCTACACGTCAATAGTGGTGATAGCGTTGAAGCCGGGCAGGTGTTGGCGGAAATCGAAAGTCCGGAGCTTGAGAACCTCCGATTGGAGCTGCGCAATGCGGCGAATGCAGTCGATCTATCGCAACGTCAGGTAGACCGACTTGGCGGCCTCGCGCGCAACCAGGCGATACCAGGTCGCGAGCTGATGGAGGCCGTTACCGCACTGGAACAGGACAAGATTGCCTTGCAGGTCGCATCCAGCAAACTCGCTAGTTTAGGGCTCAGTGAAACAACGATAGCCAGTCTCCAGGCTGCCGATGCCGATGCGAGTTCCCCATTGCGGTTGCCACTGGTCAGCCCCATTCGCGGCAGCGTCAGTCATGCTGATCTCGCCGTTGGCAAGGTAGTCATGGCCAATGAACACCTGTTCGAAATCAACGACATCTCCAAATTGTGGGTTCAGATCGGGGTGCTCGAAACCGACTTGATGCGAATCAATGTCGGCCAGCCTGTCGAACTTGAATTCACCGCCATCCCGGGCCAAACATTCCAATCGACGATCGCCATTGTGGGTAATTATGTCGATCCCGTAACTCACGTTGCGACGGTTTGGGCTGAGGTCTTGAACGATCCGGATTCGCCCGATTTGCTTCCGGGAATGTACGGGACGGCCAAAATCAGTACGGCGAACCAGTCCAAACTGCTCACCATTCCCGCGGCATCACTTTTGGGTAGTGGCGCGGAGCGTTATGTGCTGGTCGAAGTCGCCGCCACGGCCAAGGGCCATGAGTTCCGGAAGCAGAACGTCGTCGTTGTCTCGGAGAACACGGTCGTCGCACAGGTCGGAGAAGGCTCCCTGTTTCCCGGTGATCGCGTGGTCAGTCGAGGGGGACAAGTCCTTTCTTCGTTTTTTGTCCTGGGGTCGCTTCGCCTGAGTCCGGAGGGAATCCGCAATGTTGGACTCCAAATCGAACCGGTGTCCGAACAATTGGTTTCGCGAGTCGTCTCGATCGATGGGATGATCGACCTCCCACCAGGAAGGATCGCCAACGTCACCTCACAAGTTCCCGGTACGCTTCGTCGAGTGCTCGTCGATCGTGATGAGCCGGTAGCCATTGGCGACGTTATCGCCGAGGTCACCAGTCTTGAGTTCCTGACTACTCAGTTGGAAATGCTGAAAGCCGATCGCGAATACCAGCTACTGAAAGAAATGCTGGAAAAGATCTCCCAAACGGGATCGGAGGGAATCGTTCCCACCAAACGAATTTGGGAAATGGAGTCGTCCCGAGCGGACTCCCTCAATCGCCGAAAATCGCACAGCCAGCGATTGGCGTCGATGGGGCTGATCGCGCAAGAAATCGACGAGATCATGCAATCGGGGCGACCCAGGGAAACCCTCCCGATCCGTTCCCCCATCAATGGAACCGTGGTCAAGTTGAACAAAGTTCTTGGAGAGCAGGTCGGCCCGGATGAATCGGTTTTCGAGATCCACGACTTGAGCCACGTGCTGGCCAAGGGCTTTCTGTCCGAGCGCGATGCCGGATTGGTTCAAACCGGGGCCTCGGCACGTGTCCGTTTAACCGCCGATCCCAGCCTTGTGGTAAACGGAAAAATTGTGAGATCGACACGACAGCTCAGCGAATTAAACCGGACGCTGGTGGTCTGGGTTGAATTGGAAACAGGTGGCATTCCGACGTTGCAACGCAATTTGCTCGCACGGATTTCAACAATTTTCGGCGAGCCACAAACCGCCATTGCTGTTCCCTTAACAGCAATTGCTACCGACGGAACTCGCAATTTCGTTTTTGTCCAGAAAGAAGATGGATTGATTGAAAGGCGTAATGTGGAAACGGGGCAGGCGGACGACCGGTTTGTCGTCATCCAATCAGGCCTGAACTCCGGAGAAATGATCGCCGTGCAAGGGACCGCCGAACTGCAAACTACATATGCATCTGTGAGATAGAACATGCTCAATCAGGTTATTGCATTCTCGCTACGCAACCGTGCATTGGTTGCCGCTTTGGCCGTCGTGGCAATGCTGTTCGGCTTGTATCAACTGCGGGAAATGCCGCTTGACGTATTTCCCGATCTTAATCGCCCCACCGTGACGGTCATGACCGAGGCCCCCGGACTCGCGCCGGAAGAAGTCGAAGTCCTCGTCACCCGACAGATTGAATACCTGGTCAACGGGGCGACCGGAGTCAAACGCGTCCGCTCCGCTTCGGGAATCGGACTCTCAATCGTCTGGGTGGAGTTTGAATGGGGAACGGACATCTACAAGGATAGGCAAATCGTCGCTGAAAAGCTGCAACTTGCACGCGAGCGTTTACCCCAGGGTACTAATCCAGTGATGGCGCCTATTTCTTCGATCATGGGCGAAATCATGCTTTTGGGGTTGCGTTCGAACGCACCGGCCGCAACGGAAACAGAACGCGCCGACCAGTTGATGGAGTTGCGGACACTGGCAGAGTTCACCATCCGCAATCGCTTGCTGGCTGTGGAGGGTATCTCCCAGGTCACGGTCATGGGTGGCATCCTCAAACAGTTTCAAGTCATCACATCCCCCCAACGACTTGCCGCCCAGAACGTGACGTTGCAACAACTTACGGAAGCTGCAGAAAAGGCCAATGTCATGACCGGCGGCGGCATCATGGAACGCGGCGAGAAAGAATCTCTCATACGAATCAGCGGACAAAGCTTCGCAATCGAGCAGATTCAGAACACTGTCGTCGCCTGGAGGGATCCCCGACCAGTCTTGCTGCGCGATGTTGCCGACGTTCGCCTGGGAGGGCCAGTCCGGCGGGGAGATGGGAGTGTTTGGGTCAAGGAGAACGGCCAAGCCGTCGGCGGCGACGCCGTGATCCTGGCAGTTCAGAAACAGCCCAATGCCGACACGCTCAAACTTGACGATCAACTGGAGATCGTGCTCGACGCGCTCCAGGAAGACCTTCCTTCAAACGTGGTGATCGAACGGCGCATCTTCAAACAGGCCGACTTTATTAACGCCGCTATCAACAATGTCGTGGAAGCGGTCCGTGACGGAGCGCTCTGGGTCGTCGTAATCCTGTTCCTGTTCATGTGGAATTTCCGGGTTAGCATCAGTTCGCTGACGGCGATGCCGTTGTCGATTCTGCTCACTATCATTGTCTTTCGCGTGATGGGTATCTCCATCAACACCATGACCATGGGTGGAATTGCCGTGGCCATCGGAGACCTTGTCGACGACTCCATCGTCGATATCGAGAACATCCTCCGCAGACTGAAACTGAATCGGCAGTCTGCAAATCCCCAGAACCCGCTCAAGATTGTCTTCCTTGCATCAAGCGAAGTGCGGAATTCCATCGTCTATGCCACCCTGATTGTCACGTTGGTGGTTTTGCCGTTGTTCGCGCTGGAAGGGCTCGAAGGACGCATGTTTGCACCGCTGGGAATCGCGTACATCGTTTCCCTTTTGTGTTCGCTGCTGGTTTCGCTAACCGTCACGCCGGTACTCGGCTCACTTCTCCTCCCACGAGCGAAATTCCTGGAAGAGCGAAGGGATCCCCTTTTGTTGCGTGGCCTGAAATCGGCTGCAACTAGCGTATTGCGAACCACGTTGCGGCACGCGAACGCGATTCTGATTGCAGTTGCCGTCCTGTGCGCTGTTTCGATCACATCGATACTCTGGATGGGAGGCGAGTTTCTCCCACCCTTCAACGAAGGGACGTTGACGATCAACGTTCAGGCTGAACCGGGGACAAGTTTGGCAGAAAGCAATCGCGTCGCCCGCCAGGTCGAGAGCCTGCTGCTGGAGGTTCCCGAAGTTGCTTCCGTATCGCGACGAACGGGCAGGGCTGAACTGGATGAACACGCCGAAGGGGTTAATTCGTCGGAGATCGATGTCCGGTTATACCCTCACGAAGTCCAGAAACCCGGAATGCTGTTTTTCGTGTTCCGACTCACCCCGATTGCCCACTACTGGGGCTACGACCGGCAGGGACGCGAGCGTGAAGAAGTGCTCGTCGACATTCGCGACAAGGTCACCAGCGTACCAGGTGTCAAAGTTAATGTCGGCCAGCCGATTTCACACCGGCTCGACCACATCATGTCAGGCGTGCGAGCCCAGATCGCCGTCAAGATTTTCGGCAACGATTTGCGTGAGCTCCGAACCGCCGCCCAGGAAGTCTACGAACAAATGGCGCAGGTCGAGGGGGTGGTGGATTTGCAAATCGAACCGCAGATCGAGATTTCACAACTCCGCTTGCGTGTCCGGCACGAGGAAGCGGCTCGCTACGGATTGGCTCCAGGCGATATCGCCCAGATGCTGGAGACAGCCTACAAGGGTCGCCGAGTTTCACAGATTCTGGAGGAGGATCGCTATTTCGATCTGATCGTCTGGTTCGACGAGAATTCCCGGAATGATCCTGTACAGATAAACCGTACGATTCTCGATACGCCTTCCGGTCGCAAAGTTGCTTTGGGTACCGTGGCCGAAGTTCTCGACACCAGTGGTCCGAACACTCTCAACCGGGAAAACGTGCAACGACGGATCGTAGTGTTTTGCAACGTCCACGGTCGTGATCTTTCCAGCGTCGTGGCCGATATCAAGGCGAGACTGACGTCGATCGAGTCTTCAATTCGCAATCTCCCCGGCGACTACCGGATCGAACTTGGCGGACAATTTGAAGCCCAGCAACAGGCCAATTTCCGACTTGCCATTCTCGGAACGGCCGCTGTCTTTGGAGTGTTTCTGCTTCTCTGCAAGGCCGTTCATTCATGGGTGGCGGCATTGCAGGTATTGGCAAATATCCCGCTTGCCGCAATGGGTTCGGTCATCGCCTTGCTTCTAACCAATTGGCCGGATTGGCAACCCTTGCAAGCAGCCAATTGGTGGGAATGGCCAAAGGTCTGGATTCAGGCTACGAGTTTGTCCGTTGCGCATTGGGTTGGCTTTATCACGCTCATCGGGATCGTCAGCCGGAACGGGATCATGATGATCTCACACTACATCCACTTGGTGCAGCACGAAGGGGAGACGTTCAGCGAGCAGATGATCATTCGCGGCAGCCTTGAGCGACTGGCCCCCGTAATGATGACTGCAACGACGAGCTTTGTTGGATTGCTTCCACTTTTGTTTGGGGCCGGTCAGACGGGGAAGGAAATCCTGTATCCACTGGCTGTTGTCGTGTTTGGCGGAATGTTGGCCTCAACACTCCTCGATCAGATCGTAACCCCAGCTTTGTTCTACAAGTTTGGCGGGCGGGTGTTTCTCAAGGAGTCCGACTTTGCACTCATTGACAACGAATTGGAAGAAAAAGCAGAGAAGTGGTTTCCCACGCGAATAACGAACAGACAGTCTAACATTGCAAGCTCAACAATCTTGACGAACAACGCGCCCCTGGAAAGCCATGTACCGGTTTCGTCCAATCCTGAAAGATCCGGTGATTCGGAAACCGCCAATCCCGTTTCCACGGATTCGCCGGGCGATTCGCAGTTTCGTGTAGGAAACGAGCCGGACACAAAATCCGACGGAAATCAACTGTCTTCGGACCAAGATACGAATTCAGCTCAGGAACCCAATCCATGATGCCCGGAACGCAAGACGTGCGCACTGAACACGGTTCAATTGAAAGGAAGCCTATGCCCGAACTGATTTAGATCCAATCAACCAACCGATTTTTTTGAATGAGTTTTGTACACTTTTGGAGAATTACGATGAAACAACTCTTGTCCCTGTTCATGATCGCATTGTTTACCAATTTCGCCGCTGCCCAATCGCCAACTCCGGCGCAACTTTCCCCTTCCGACCAGTTACTGGCGTCTGTTCAGGGAATCTGTCCCGTCATGGGGGAAAAGCTCGGCGCAATGGGTGACCTGATCAAAATCCAGGTCGAGGGAGAAACGGCATTCCTTTGCTGCGAAGACTGCATGGGTAAGGCCATCAACCCCGAACACTGGAAGACCATCCAGGCCAATATGGCCAAGGCCCAGGGGATTTGCCCCGTGATGAAACGTGAGTTGCCGGAAAACGCCTCGTCGACAGTCGTCAATGGGCGACGAATCTTCGTTTGCTGTCCTCCTTGCTCGAAAAAAATCGCGGCCGACCCCGCCACTTTCACGGCGATGGTGGATGAAAAATACACGGCATACGTCGCTGCAACCGCCGCCCACGAAGCGGTCCACCTTCGCATAACTGCCCAGAAAATCTGTCCTGTTTCGGGCAACGAACTCGGTTCAATGGGCGAACCCGTTTCGGTCAAAACTGCGGAAGGCGAGGAAGTGTTCCTGTGCTGCAAGGGCTGCGAGGGGAAAGCTGCGGATGCGAACCATTGGGCTTCCATTCAATCCAACTTGCGAGCAGCGCAAGGAAAATGCCCTGTCATGGACAAGGCTCTGACCGAGAACGCCAAATCGGTGGTCGTGAATGGCCGTCGCGTCTTCATTTGCTGTCCCGGCTGCGAAAAAAAATTGGCCGCCGACCCGAGGACGTTTCTGTCGAAGGTTGACCAACTCTACGCAGCAAACGTGCATTCGGGCCATCATGCCGAGGCGCACGCGGAACCACACGGTCATGGACACGACAAATAGTCCGGTTGAATCGCTCCTGCCTGATTGAGTCAACACAAATTCTCCGTAATCGCGGTCAGCATCGCTGATTCGCGATTACGGGGGCTCTATTTTCATGACCCTCATCAATCCGTCACCACGCTGAAGCTTTGAATTGCCCGGCAAATGCGGATTGCTCAGTCCTTGCTCGGACTGGATTGTTGCGGGGCGCTGATCTTTTCCGACGACACGACATGGCCAATTTCCATGTTCGCCCCTCCAAAGATCGCAAAATTACCTTCGGCCAACACGATAAGCCGATGAAAGAAACGGGGAGTCTTCGCCCGACCACAAAGTTCCCAGGCCGAGAAGTCGTCGGACAATCGGTAGAGTCCGCCGTCATTGGAATTAACGAACAAGCCGTGTTTATTCCAGCAACAGGCGGCACCAAAACCTGCCATCTCACTCTGGTCCGGAAGGCCTGGACCCGCTTTCCAAACCTGTCGGTCGATATCGAACAATTCGACAGTATTCACAGGCTCACCATTCTCTGCCATCCCACCGACCGATACCAAATGCCTCTCCCAAATGCCAATCGACAACGCTCGACGCCTGGTTGGCGGGGACGCCATTTCCATCCACTCCGAATCGGGATTCGCCAAGTCAAAACTCAAAGTCGGCTCTGGCCAAACAGCGTTCATGTCTCCCCTCAATTCCCATCCACCGACGACATAAACCGTGTTGTCCACCACAACCGCGTCAAAAGATGAGCGGCCTGACGGGAGATTCGGAAGCGGAATCCAGACTTTCGACTCAAAATCAAATCGGGCGAATTCGGACGACGAATGTAAGTCCTGGTCCGCCGAGAGTTGATTGCGCGCTTCCATCCCTCCTATTCGATAGAGGTTGCCGCGATGCGCCACCAACGCCAGGCCCTGTAGCCGCGGTCCTCGCCCAATTGATCGCCACGCGACCGGATTTCTTAAATCCAGTTCAAGCAGGTCGTCGCTTTGCGTCTCGACCGAGTATTCGTGGGCTTGGCCGAAATGTCCGCCAAAGACAAACAATCGTTCCTCAATTCGTGCGCAACCAAAACTGGTCAATCCCATTGGCAAGTCCCCCAAAGGATTGGTATCTGCCTCAAACGCGGGATCGACAACGCTTACCACCAGCGTGCAGTAGTAAGCCTGCTCAGGTTGGGAACCTGAGGCTGGAACCACGTGTTTTGCAATCAAGGCAACTTCGCCGGTTTGCGGCTGGATACTGAACTCTCCTGGTGCGATGGGTTCGACCACTTGAGGATCGTTGTCCGATCGAAGCCGTTTCAACAGTACGGGCGTTCGACCACCATTGTAGTACGAACAGATCTTGAGCTGTCCCTCCTCGATCTGTGGGACCAACGAAAGTGCTCCACGACTTGGCACTTCAGATTCCCGATCGGAACGTAACCGAATGTTTTGCGCAAAATAGCGCAAATGAGTAGTTTTGCCATTTCGCTCGAAAGTGCCATAGTCGTGCTCGACAAAAATGTCGTTTGTCGAATCGACGCCCACTACATCCAACCAGCCTAGAGAATCCCTGGTAACCAGCTTGATTTGGCTCGCAGCGACAGGTAGTTCCCCACACCAAACGGAAAATAGCTCGGGACCTTTCAAAAACTCCGCCTTATCCGGTTCTGGACGCTCCCCAAAACAGATTCTCGTTTCCCCGTCTACCCTAACAATCCAAACGTAATGTGCCGATGCACTGCTAACGAAAATGGAGAGGAAAACCGCAGCTGCCGCAAACGCGGATTGGAGTCGTTTTGACATTGGGAAACCCTGAAAAGTCTCGCGAATTGCCTGTAAAATGGCGAGAAATCCGCTGGTTAGTACTTAAGATCAAAGACGAATAATAGACGGCGAAATTAAGCCAGACAAGCGGGGCGCAACTTGCCTGAACACAGCAATTCGCCGGACGTGAACTTAGCCCGCCTGCCGCGCTATAGGGACAAGCCTCTGAAACGGGTTTATTGATCTCGATGTGTTCCAAGGCCGTTCCACGTACTTAAACATCAGCCATGACGCGGCGTAAGTCACCGGATAAACGGTAAGGCAGCCGACAACAGCGACGGCGATTCTGTTATCGACGCCGGGCCACCACGTAAAGAAGTTAAACAGGCAGACCTCGATCACGACCCAGTGGACGAGGTAACTGGAGTACGAAATCTTGCCGAGGAAGTTGATCGGCGTGCAATTCAGAACCCAACGCCCGAATTCAAGCGGCCAAACCCGGTGCGAATGAACCCGATCATAAAGAATCACCGCCAGCGTGGCGAACCACAGTTTAAAAGGTAAAGAGGTTAATGCCATCTCGATCCCAAGCAATCCCCAAAAGAGACCGATTGCGAACCATTGCCGCCGACCCCGTATCCGAGGCAACTTTTTCCACACAAAGTAACTCACGATGCCTGTCAGAAAATAGCTCCCCGTTGCGAGGCTCATGGAAGAGTTGATTCTCGTCAACGGCTCGTGGCACAATGCTATTCCGGCGACCAGTGCGGCCAATCCCAAACTTTTGATCCACCATCGCTGGCGGTAAAGACCAATCAAAAAAGGCATGACCAAATAGAACATCCACTCCAGGGACAAACTCCAGGTCGGCGGCAGAAAGGTCTCGTGAGCATTCGGAAAAATGGCCCGCGGCAGCAGGCTTTGAACCAACAACGAATCTGCCAACGCATAGAGCCAGAAATTCTCGCCGACTTCATCCAAACGCGCCTCGGTCTCATGGCCAAATGAGACGCCCGGATGCTTTAATGCCACGTCTCGTGACACATCCGACAGCCCGATCGCAAGCAAAATGCAAATTACATAAACCGGATAGATCCGGAAGAACCTGCGTCGCATAAACTCCAACCAGTTCACTAAGCCTGATTCCAGTGCATAAGTCACGACAAATCCACTCAGCATCATGAAAACGTAGACGCCCAGCACGGGTGAAAAAATGATCCCAAATAGGCCATCGGTATAGGTGAACCCGCTGAACAACAAGATGTGACCAAAGATCACCCAGGCGGCGAGAATCCCCCGCAACCCTTCAAACTCAGGGATGCGACTCGTCTTGATCAGCCGTTTGGATTCTGTCGGAAGGTCCTGACTGTTTTCGCACTTGTTCAACATGATGGTCCCAATTGCCCTTCTCTCCGGTCCAGAAATAATCCGCCAGCCCTATTTAGGTCGAGGCCGGCATCGAAAGGGCAACAGCCTTCCCAATGAACGGCTTCGTCGGGGACGAGTATGGCCAAAGGTTCGGAGCGAAGAGTGACTTCTCCCGTTCCAAAGGTCTCATTTCGGA
>JACTND010000120.1 GCA_014584305.1 Planctomycetota bacterium
TTTCCACCACAATGTTTAACGAGGAGAAGTTCGATGCGTTACCAAAACGTCCTGATGTTGATCGCCATTGCTGCCATGGGCACGCTTGGCGGGTGTAGTTCGAGTCAACCTGACTCTCAACAGTCAAAGAAATCTTCGACGTCCGGCGAACACGTTCACGCCGACGGCACAGTTCACAAGTCTCACGACGGAGGCCACTCGCATGGCGAGGGGCCTCATGGCGGAGTCGTCGCCGATTGGGGAGGGGGCAAGTTCCATGTCGAGTTCACTGTCGATCACGACAAGCAGGAAGCGACGGTCTACATCTTAGGCGACGACGAAAAGACGGCAGTCCCCATAGACGCAGCCGAAGTCATTTTGGCGATCAAGAATCCGGCAACGCAAGTCACTTTACTGCCGGTTCCTCAGGAAGGTGATCCGCAGGGCAAGTCGTCGCGTTTTGTCGGCAAGCATGAGAATTTGGGAACGGTGATGGAATATGAAGGCACCATCTCTGGGGTTGTCAGTGGCACTCCTTACTCCGGTAATTTTAAAGAAGTCGCACACGACCACTAACCTTTCAGGTTGGTGACTGGCATTCAACACAGCATGCTCCTGCCGAGCGAGATCAGAGTTTGCGTAAACTCCGGCGGTACAGTTCGGCAGGAGCTTTTAATCAACTCAATCGGCCGCAAATTTGATCGTGAATGGATCGCCCATCATCCAAATTATTAGAATACTTGAAAGAGGCTCGTTTTCTTCCGACAGACTTAAATCACCTGAAAATTTCGAATTAGCGATCGCAACACAGGCATTACCTCATCCGCCACAGACTTGGAGAGTGCCGAGAGTCGGGGCGAGAAGGGGCGAAATGTCTCCCCAAAGGATTCGCGCTGGTCGGCGGAGTGGGGGCGAAAACGGGAGAGTTGGAGAGGCGATAGTTTTGCGAAATGCCGCGAAAACAAGGGCCAGAAACGCGAGCAGGCCGACGTTTTGAGGCGTCGGCCAGCCAATTTCGCTTACGGATTTAACCGTATAACCCAAGGGTCAAACATAGTTTGATGCCCTTGATTCAGTTGCGGGGTTCACACTCCGTTCGAGCGGTCTCCGACACGCCGGTAATTGACTACGCTACATTACCCGGAAACTCTCGTCGCGAAATGGACACGGGTAATGTTCGGCGCGTCATTACCTGAGTTTCGCAACATTTCTCGGCTGCGAAACTGACCGTAAGGGGTTATGAGACCGAGACGAGTCTCGGTTATGCCTGGATTCCGGCGACGGCGGATTCGCTATTTCGACGTCACTTCCAGAACTACAGCACCACTTCGTTTCCCCTTGGCCTGCTTTCCCTTTCTGGCTTTTGAGTTGACATTCTTTACCACGATGCGGCCTCCTGCGGCCGTCAGCGCGCGCACCAACTGGTCCAGCGAAACGTCGGACGCGGCGCGTTCAATCTTGGCGACGCGGGGCTGGCTCGTCTTGAGCCTGGTCCCCAGTTCCTTCTGTGACAGTGCGACCGCTTCGCGCTGGCGGCGAATGGCCGTCGCCAGTGCGACGCGTGCATCAAGCAACTGGCGCTCCTGGTCGCTCATTTCCAGAAAATCAGCTGCATCGCCAACCTTCCAGCCGGCGGATTCCAGCGCTTTTCGTTTTGTTGCATCCATCAATCTGTCCTCAATGGTCTGATTGTTTCTTCTTCGCTGCCCTTACGACCGCGTCGTATTGCTTTAGTCGTTTTTGGCAACGCTCAATGACCTCATTTGGTATCTTTCGGGTCTTCTTTGCGTAAACCTCCAGGACCAACACGGCGTCCGGATCGATTCGGTACATGATCCGCCAGTTGTGCTCGGCATCGCGAGCGCGCAACGCACCGCATCGCGGCCCAACGTCTGGCAACAGTTCGGATTGCGGCATTCCCAATCGTTCGCCCTCTTGAAGTAATCGCAGGAGCATCCCGGCTTCCTGGCGACCGTCGGCGGTGAACGGAGGGGTCTGGATTTCCCCGTGCAGCCACACCACTGGTTTTCGCGATGGCTCTTGCTGTTCGGTTTCCTTTGCCATGCGCTACCCGATCCGTTATTCGGCCATTCCAAGTGTATATCGGATACGGTATATCGTCAACCCAGAAATTCCGTGCCGAACAGTGTTTTTTTGCGCTCGAAGCTTCGGTTGGACCGGCAACAGAAATAAAGCCCCAAAACGTAGTAAAAAGTGTACAGTCGCGCGGGCAAACGGCATAAGTAACTATGGGAGGCCCAGATTCGGTGGCTGCTTCATACCGCCTCCCGAGCCATTCTAGTCCCGCCGAATCTCGAAAAGTTGTTAGCGCTCGATCGCTCGCAACCCCGCTCAGCGTCCGGGTAATGGGGTTGTGCGGGGTTCACACTCCGTTCGAGCGGTCTCCGACACGCCGGTAATTGACCACGCTACATTACCCGGAATCTCCCGCCGCGAAATGGACGCGGGTAATGTACTTTTGGGTCAGAGAACTTTTCTCGGCTTGCCAAAATGCGATTCGTGTGTTACATATACTAGGACATTGCTCGTTGTGTACTAGGTTTTGTAACATGGCCGCGAACGCCAAAAAACCCGAATCCCCGCGCCAGCGCGTGCTGCAACTTGCCAGAAAACGTGGCCTCCTCAGACCGAAAGATCTGGAGGAAATCGGTGTTCCGCGCGAATACCTGCGCCGCCTGCGGGACGAAGGGGTGCTCGATCAACCTGGGAGAGGCCTCTATGTCCTGGCCGACGGGAAGCCAACCGAACACCAGTCGCTGGCGGAAGTTTGCAAACGTGTTCCCCGCGGGGTCGTCTGCCTTCTCTCAGCCCTTCAGTTTCATGGGCTCACCACGCAACTGCCGCATGAAGTTTGGCTGGCACTGGGCGCAAGTTCGTGGACACCCAAAATGGACTCGCTTCGCCTTCGCATAATTCGATTCAGGTCGACTGCGGCATTCACGTATGGCGTATCGGAGCCTCGCATCGACGGTTCGACGATTCGCGTCTTCAACCCCGCCAAGACCGTCGCCGATTGCTTTAAGTTCCGTAACAAGATCGGGCTCGATGTGGCCCTGGAAGCGCTGCGGGAATGCATCGCAAAGCGGAAGGCCACCCGCGACGACATCTGGAAGGCCGCCAAGGTCTGTCGCGTGAACAACGTCATGCGCCCCTACCTGGAGTCGCTGGCATGACGAAACAACCACCCCAAAACATCGCGGCCTCGGTGCGGCAACGTCTGCAGAACCTGGCCCGCGAACGCAAGGAAGACTTTCAACTGGTGCTGAGCCGTTATGCACTCGAACGATTGCTCCATCGCATCGACCAATCTCCTCATCGCGGCCAGTTCGTTGTGAAGGGGGCGATGCTATTCCATCTCTGGACCAACCAGCCTTACCGGCCGACGCGCGATATCGACTTTCTATCCTACGGCGACCAATCGGTGGCCCGCCTGGAAACATTGTTTCGGGAGGTCTGCGATCAAGCCGTGCAGGACGACGGTCTTGTCTTCATGGCGGCCTCGGTGGCGGGCGATGTCATTAAGCCCGATCAAGAATATCAGGGGATTCGGATTCAACTCGAAGCCAAGTTGGAGCGCGCCCGCATTCCCGTGCAAATCGACATCGGTTTCGGAGATGCGATCACTCCGGGGCCGCAACAAGTCGAGTATCCATCCCTGCTGGGATTTCCCACACCCATCGTTTCGACGTATCCCAAGGAAACGGTCGTTGCGGAAAAGTATCAGGCAATGGTGATGCTAGGCATGGCGAACAGCCGGATGAAGGACTTCTTCGATCTGTGGGTATTGTGCGACAACTTTGAGTTCGATGGGGAACTACTCGCGCGGGCCATTCAAGCGACCTTCGAACGTCGGAGAACGGCAATTCCACGGAACATTCCCGCCGCGCTAACCGCGGAATTTCACGAAGATGATTCCAAGCAGAAGCAGTGGAAAGCGTTCGTCGCCAAGGGTGGGCTGACCACGCCGCCGTTGCCCGACATGATCGCGGAATTAAGAACTTTCTTGCTGCCGCCGTCCGATGCGAGTGGGAGCGGCGAGTCCTTCCAGCAGAAATGGATTCCACCTGGACCGTGGCAATCATAATCACGCGCCAAACTTCCGACGGTTACGGATCGAGGCCATCCCGTTTGCTTTGTGGTCAGATCAGCCAACAGGGATCGCGTTCGGGGGTGTAGCTACACAAGAGACCAGTATTGATGGTGTTTGATCGATGAAGAAAGAGTGGCGGATGTTTCGTTTCGAACTCGCCGATTGAACGCCAGACAGCCGTCCCTACCCGCTTCCGAGCTTTTCCGATGTCGGAGTATTTGCGTAATCGGCCATTCAGCCCGGTCGCCTTCGCCACTTCCTTTTTCAGGAATGCATCTTCTTCTTGTAGTTTTTCAAGTCGCGCATGGTCGTGATTCCGCTTGGCCTCCCCCAGTTCCTCTTTTATGGCTTTGCGTCGTTCTCTGCACTCTTCCCTGTATTCATAGTCCATAAGCACCCCTAACGAGCCTTTGAGGACATCTGGATGGACGCCCGTTTGGTCCGAGTCCAACAGGACGACGGGAATCTTTTTGTGCGGTTTCGCCAGCAATCTCGCAAGATGGTTCAGTCCAACAGAATGGTCCTCGTAAATCGTCGTCCCATCGAAGCTCACCACCCACTTGTCGCCCTGTCGCTGAAAAACGTTGGCTGTCACGCCACCGATTGGACCCACGCCTAGCATCGTTGCCAGTGACTGCATGACCAGCGACGAGATTTGTAGATGGCCGTCGTTCGTCGGTTGCACCAAGTCGCACATCGCAAAGAATATTCCATCCGTGGTGTCGAGTTTTGACTCGACTATCGCGTTGACCCAGCGGCGCGTAGGGGCCAAGAGCAGATACGGGTGTCGGTACTGTGACGTTAGTACATCAATGGCTGATGCCAAGGCGAGCGAATCCCACGGAATCGTCATGAAGACAGGCCGGGCACCAAAGGCCAAAGGCAGGTTGCCGATGCGCCACGCGAGTTCCTCGCCGGCCACCGGTTCGACAATTAAGGTCGCGCCAAGGGCCTTGCCGATTGCCCTAGCGAGTCGCATCTGGTCGAACCGACGAACCAAGACATCCGTTCGTCGTAGAGCGAGGGGTTCGCCGCCACGCGGACAAGTGGCGGCAAAGTCGTCGTCGCCATGCGGGATGATGGGGCGTGGTTCGCCTTGATCGAGGGCTGGATAAGACGTTGCCAATTCGCCGGTCACCACCAGGAATTGCCGAGCCAATTCGTACTCCGTCGAAAGGCGGTGAATCCACTCGCCCTCGACAGCTTTCAAACCGGGAACGGTCTCAATTGCCGTCCATAGATGTCGCAGGGGCTTCCTGGTGCGATGCCTCCTCGTGCAAGATGAACCCGCGCAGTTCCAGCCACTGCTCGATCAAAACCGCGTCGCTATCCCGCATGTACTCGGCAATGTTGCCGGGACGAATCTTCACAGACCGCGGGTTCTTCGAGTCGGCGAATTTCACCTTGAAGCAAGCCTTGATGATTCGCGGGTTGGCTGGGAGATGGCCGTGTCGGGCCGCGAGCGATGCGAACAAGTCACCCGCCTAGCGAATCTCAATTTCGCCGTGAGCGCCTCCCCAATAGAACTGAACTTCCGTGAGTGTGATCGACTCGATGCCTTCAATGTCGCCGCACGCAAGCGAGTCCTCACCCAAGTCGCGCAGCGGTTCCAGGGTGTACTTGCGTGTGCCGGGGAAGCAGGTCGCGTCGTTGAAAAAGCGCAAGCCGAATTTCTGGCAGTACAACTTTTTCTCACCCACTAGTTGGCAGTTGATGCGCAGTTCGCCCAATTGCCGATTGTAGACCAATACATCGTATTTGAGCGGCCAATAGCAAACGCTCACAACTTCGCCGGCGTTCAAGCTCTCGTCTCGTTTGAACGGCTCGTTGTGCCGAACGAGGAATCGGACCTCGTGCTCGTCGGGGTAGATAAAGACCCGGGTGCCGCGGCCGCGTCGCCTTTCTTCAAACCAGTCATCCAAATCTCGTTCGAGTTGCTGTCGGCGAAGTGTCGACGGCATGTTGAATGTAGGTGGTTCGGCACACTGAGATTGAAAATGCTCGAACGTCTTCGGTCGAAACAGGAATTGCTCGGCGTGCCGGCGCTCAAGAATATCATGGTCCAACAGCCATACCTAAACCGCGACGTCTGCGGGAGAATAGTCGTCGCCAGCTTCAAGCGCCAGACCCGCGCTTGCGGCGGCGGTCAGCAACGCGTCCATTCCTTCGGAAGTCGACATTTCGTCAATCAGGAAGAGCGCATCGAGCAATTCCTTCGGAGTACCTGAATCAGCAGCCGTCAGGAAAATATCGACCAGCGCTTGGTAGTCGATTGCGTCGCCACCGCCGGTCGCGGGCAGCGTGTATTCGCGCCCGACAAAAAACGCTCGATACGGATCGAGCAGATTCAGCAATCGCTCGGGCTCAATGGATCGCAGCGTGGCGGGGTTGGAAAAATGTCGTAATCGGAACGTGGCCATTTGTTACCTCCGTGAATCTGATTGCGACTCCTGAAACCTGTGGAAATGGCCACCTAGTTCCCCCACCCGTTGGCCAAACTCCTGAAAGCAAATCCCGGCAACCCGGCTTCGCCAATCGGCATCGCGTGGACGTTTGACATTCAATATATCATCTGATATACTAGCGGCCTCGTGGCGAGAATGGCCGAACTCGAGCACAGATAAATGGACCCAACGCCGGGCGACAACTTTCCCGAGCAGATCAAGCAACTGCGAGCCCGACTGGGGTTGACCCAAGTCCTGCTAGCAGAGCGGCTCGGCGTGTCGTTCCCAACCGTAAACCGTTGGGAGAACGGTAAGTCGGTGCCGTCGCAATTGTCTTGGAACCGCCTGCGCGAGATTTCCGGCGAAGAGGAAGTCGAGCTGGCAAGAGAGGGTGACACCGCCCAGTTGGCCCCTCCAATACTCGATTTTACTGCCAGCCCCGACATCGTGCGTGCAGTGGTCGAAGGGGAGCGGCTGTCGTTTGGGCACCTCGCCAATCCGGCCTTCGCCACCGAGATTTCCAGCATCGACCCCCTCCCCCATCAGAGGATTGCGGTTTACGACCACATGCTGAAGCAGCCACGCCTGCGGTTTCTGCTAGCGGACGACGCGGGTGCCGGCAAGACGATCATGACCGGTCTCTACATCCGCGAAATGTTTTCGCGTCGCCTCCTGCGCCGGGTGCTGATCGTGCCGCCCGCCGGGCTGATTGGAAACTGGCAACGCGAATTGCAGGTGCTGTTCAACTTGCCGTTCAACGTCGTCGCGGGGGCCGACGCCCGAAACTCCAACCCGTTCATCGGATCGGGCAGCGACCGCGTCATCGTCAGCGTCGATACCCTGGCCGGCGAGCGCGTGTTCGCGCGGCTGCGCGACGAGAAGGTCGAGCCTTATGATCTGGTCGTGTTTGACGAGGCCCATAAGCTCTCGGTGGATCGCGGCAACGACCTTCGCATCCGCAGAACCGACCGCTATCGCCTGGCCGAAGCGTTGGCCGGAGTTCGCGGGCTCGACCCAGCGTGGCGATTGCCTTGGATGCCGCACCACCTACTGCTGTTGACCGCCACGCCGCACCAGGGCAAGGACTATCCGTACTACGGTCTCTGGCGACTGCTCGAGCCCGACGTGCTTTCGACGCCCGAGGCGTTCGACCAGTTTCCGCCGGCGCAGCGGCAAGCCCGCTTCATTCGCCGGACCAAGGAGGAAATGGTTCACCTCAGCGGCAAGCCCCTTTATCCCAAGCGCATCTCCGTCACGCTCGGCTACGACCTGACCCAAGGCCCTATCAGCGAACAAACCCTGTACGACGAAACCACCGAGTACATGCGGCACGTTTACAACCGGGCCAAGCTGCTGAACCGCTCGGCCGCTCGGCTGGCGATGAGCGTCCTGCAACGTCGCTTGGCCAGTTCCACCTACGCGCTGCTGCGTTCGTTCGAGCGGCGCATCGAGAAGCTCAGTCAACTCATCCGCGACGTGCAAGACGGCAAGCTGACCGAAGAGCAACTCGTCGTGCTCCAGCGCCGGTTGGCCGAAGACGATGACGTGCTCGACTCCAAGACGGCCGAAGAAGAAGGCGGTCCCATCGATGGCCGCGAAGAGAACGAGATTTCCGAGGATCGTCTGCTCGCCGGCGTCATCGCCACGTCGCTGGCCGATCTGGTGGTCGAACGCGAACAGGTTATCGCACTCCGCGACATGGCCCGGCAGGTCTACGAACAAGGTGCGGAATCGAAATTCGACAAACTTCGCGAGGTGCTCACCGAATCGCGGTTCGCCGGCGAAAAGTTCATCGTCTTCACCGAGCATCGCGACACGCTCAGCTACCTGGTTCAGCGATTGGGCGGCATGGGTTACACCGGCCAGATCGCTCAAATTCACGGCGGCATGTACTACACCGAGCGCCAGCAGCAAGTGGAACATTTTCGCCGACCGCATACCGAGGGTGGTGCGCGATTCATGATTTGCACCGACGCCGCGGCCGAAGGGATCAACCTGCAATTTTGCTGGATCATGATCAACTTCGACGTACCCTGGAATCCGGCCCGATTGGAACAACGGATGGGGCGCATCCACCGATATGGGCAAAAGCATGACCCCGTTCGGATCGTCAACCTCGTGGCCCCGAGTACCCGTGAAGGATTGGTGATCGAAACGCTGCTCAACAAACTGGAGATCATACGAGAAAGTCTCGGCAGCGAAAAAGTATTCGACTCCATTGGCCGTCTCTTCGAAGGAGTCTCGCTCAAATCCTACATGGAACGAGCCGTTGTGGAGAGTGCGGACACTGTTGCTCACGAACTTGACGGTCGTTTGACCGAGGAGCAAGTCGCCGCGCTGCTGGCCCAAGAAAAAATGTTGTACGGCGATGGCGGTGATGTGAAAAGCCAATTGCCCCGCTTGCGTGAAGACCTGACTCAGGAGGCTTATCGGCGGCTGTTACCGGGCTACACACGTCAATATCTCCAGTCGGCTTGTCCGCTGGTGGACTTGGAAATTGATGGCGAAATGGATCGTTGTTTTTCCTTACTGCCAAAGAAGAAAGGGGCCGTCGAACCCCTGCTGCGCGCCTTGGAGAGTTACGATCCGCAGTCCAGCCAATGTCTATCCATAGTCCGTCCAGCAGCAAAAGATTCCGCCATTTGGGTTCATCCTGGCGAGCCTGTGTTTGAACAGTTTCGGGCGATGGTTAGTGACCGGTTAAGCCAACAAGCTTTGCGTGGGGCGATTTTTGTTGACCCGACGGCGACCAAGCCCTATTTGTTCCATGTTGCATTAGTCCACGTTATTCGCGAGGCCGACACCCCTTTGGCAGACTTT
>JACTND010000284.1 GCA_014584305.1 Planctomycetota bacterium
CCACCGGTTCCGCAGGTGTCGATCAGCGGTCGGCGGTGGCTGCGGATCGGGGTCATGAACTGCCGCATCGCGCGGGCTGCGCCGACGAGTTCGGCGGCGGTTTCACCTTTGCGGTGCAAGGCGACCAATAACTGTGCGACTTGTGTCGCGTCCGCTTGGCCCGACATGCAATGCTCGACGATGGCAGCCATTTCGTCGGCGGTAAGTGACTGTCCCGATTCGACGGTTGCAATAGCGGATTGCATGATAATGACCTGAGAATCTGGTTGCGCACTTTACCCAATCGCTAAGGAATACCTGGCGATCGGCTGAATTCGTTCTTGATTTTGGCCGATTTTGCTTGTTTCGGCAAATGCGGGGTTTTACAATCGTCGTTCGTAGGTTTTTTCGCGGCCCAACATGAATGGGTGATTGATTCCGAGGAACGGGCGTTGACGAGAAAGATCATAATCGACGGCGATATGGGGACGGACGATGCCGTCGCGCTCTGTTTTCTATTGTTTGACCCGCGCGTGGAGATTCTGGCCATTACTGCCAGTGAAGGTTCGGTAACGGCCGCGCAGGCGAATAGCAATTTGCAGGCGATCTTGGCGGAAATCGACCCCGACCGTTACCCACGGATGGGCATGGCCGTCGCCAGCGACGAAGCACCCGCGATTAACACGACGTTTCTCTATGGCCCGGACGGTTTAGGGAACATCGGTTTGGAAGCGCCCACCAAACAACATTTACAGCCGTCGGAAAAGTTGATTGTCGATTTTGCGCGGCAATATCCGGGCGAGGTGACTTTGGTTACGTTGGGGCCGTTGACCAACGTGGCGCGCGCTCTGTCGCGCGATCCGACCTTGCCCGATCTGTTGAATCGGATTGTGATCACGGGAGGGAGCGTCAACGGCATTGGGAACATCACACCGGCGGCCGAGTTCAATTTCTATTTTGACCCGGCGGCGGCGCGCGCCGTGGTGCAGTCGCGGTTGACGAAATCGCTAATCCCGTTGGATGTGACACGCCACGTGACCTTCGGTTTGGATTTCTTGAACGAATTGCCACCGGAAACGAGTCGGATCGGGTGTTTCCTGCGGCAGATGTTACCGTATGCGTTTCGGGCGTTTCGCCAGCAATGGGGCTGGGAATGTATTGCCTTGAACGACGCCGTTGGCGCGTTAGCCGTATTGGAGCCTGAGTTGTTCGGTTTTGTCGAAATGGCCGGCGACGTGGAGACGGAGGGGGAATTGACGCGCGGGGCGACCGTGTTTGATCGCCGGATGCCTGCCGAATGGCGCAACAATATGGAAGTGGCCACGTCCGTGCGTCACGATGCGGCGCGGCAGGCGATTATTGACCTGTTGCAAATATCTGGGCGGGCCTGTTCGTAGGATTGTCCAAGCGGTTGAGCGCGGCGACCAGCGCCTCTGTTTCGCAATGAGACTTTTCTATCCACAACTGCATGTACGGTTGTGGAATCGCGACCGATTCCGTCATCTGATGTTCCAGCGCGACCAGGATTCCAGCGACGATCTGCCGGTTGAGTTGCGGGTTCGCGCCCCAACGTTGGCCTTTGGCGGTCAACGATGACCGCAAGGATTGCATTAACACGGCCGTGCGTCGTGTGGCGTCCTGGGGATGATAGTCGCCGCGTTCCCCGACATAATCGCGCAGGCGCTGGCGGTCGGAAGCGAACTTGGCCGCCAGCTCCTGGTCGTCGAGATAGCTCAACAACAGGTCGGTCCATTTTTCCGCGCTGCGCCGCACCTGGTTCAGTCGGTCAGCGGCGGCAGAGTTTTTATCTTGTGCCGCCAGGATCATCCGCAGCGCGCGATTCTTGGTTTCTAAATGGCGCAAGAAAACACTATAGACCAAACCGGAAAAGTCATCGCGTCCGCGTTGGCGGTCAACGGACAGCAGGAGGGCGCTCCAGACCCGAGTCAACACTTCGGACAGAAAGATCTCGTCGATCACGGTTTCCAACGCCGGCCAGGGATTATACGTCGGTGAGGAGGCGACCAGATCGGCGTCAAATAGTTTCAACGCCGATTGCCAGCGTTCCAGTCGCGACTTGGAATGGACCCAATAACTCTCGATCTCCAGTCCTTGGAGCGATTTCAGGTGGCGCGAGATGGCCGGGGAATGAATGGCGAGCCACGCGGCGAATTCAACGTGTTGTCGGGCGTGCATGTTTCTGAACCTCCACGGTCAATCAAAGGGAGCGGCTCGCGAGTCGGAGGGGCTCGCGAGCCGCCGTCGTTTTGGCACTGAACAGAAAAAGCAAGCCACATGCCAGAAACAAAGTGCCATCCAAGGGCGGGCCAAAAGGAACCAAGAATACCGGGAAAAACAACTATTATCAGGGAAACAACACGAGCTGGGCGGGCGCTGCCATCTGCCGCGTTGTGGATTTTTGGCAACGACTGGTTGCCAAACAGCAACATGTTGCGGAATGCCACCCGGCAAACGGACCATCAACTAGGTATTGGACGGATCCGGGTTTTCGCACGTTCGAATGCGAACCTAGAAGGTGCGATTGTCGAACCAGCAGCGCACTCGATGAACCGGTGCCTGCGCGTGCGCAGTTCGTTTCGAGTAGGAGCACGAGTACGAGTTCCGTTTTGAACAGGAACTCGCAACTTCAAGATGTGTGTTCAAGGCAGACGTGTCCCGAGATCAGAACAAATCGCCCAGCGGTTCCCATTGAATATCGTTGCGTGTGAGAATCCGCTGCGACATGTCCAAGGTCGTGGGATAGTTGTTGATCATTTCAAAGGCGACGTCCGCGATTTGGATTTCATCCGCATCGGCCACAATGAAGAGTTCGCCGGTGGACGTGGGGAAAAACGCGGGCTGCGCGGGAAGCTGTTGCGTGAGAGCTTGTACTGTATATTTGGCGAGGCACTCATCCGGGCCGGCGATCATCAAGCGCGTTCTAGCCCGACAGGTATCGACGTGAGGTTGCGCGTTTTCTGCAGCCTCCGCCAACAGCTCTTGCCATTTCGACGGGGACAAATTCGTGGCCACCAATTGATCGCAGTTCAAAGCCTGACAGGCGGCAAAAAGTTCTTGGTTGATGGCCACGTGCACCTCGTGAATGAATTGTTTCTGGTAGGTGTCCAGGCTGTACAGAACCGTACCGTAACCGCCAGCCGGCTGAATGAAACGGCGATAGATACGCTGCAAGCTGTTCTCGACCAGTTCGGGCGCTTGAGCGGCCAATCGCGCCCAGGCGGCTTGTGCCAAAGGATCGTCGCCTGCCGACCCGGTGCCGGTTGTCGGCGAGCATTGCTGGGACGATTTCGTTCCGGGTTGGAAGATGAGTTCCAAGTGATTTTGGAGTTGGAAAAGCTGCTCGCGCATTTGATCGACGAGGCCGCTGAAACGCTTCAGCAAACGCACGAGAATGTGACCCGCGGAAAGTTGTTGTTTGGTTTGAATGAGGACATCGACCAGTGCCTGCCAATCGAATTGCCTGCGGTTGATCCGAAACTGGCGGTCATCGGCGATTCGTTGCGCGTGGACCTTGCCCAATTGTGAGTTCAGCTCGTTTGCCAAGTCGCGTTGCGTGGCAATCGATTGTTCTATGCGGGTTTGGATCGCGCGCAAAGTATTAAGAATCCTGGCGAGATTGAGTCGGGGGCGATTGAGTTCCGCTTGGATCCAATCGAGGAGCTGAGCGCCGAATATTTTCACGTTGGCGGCGATAAACTCGTCGGACCGAGAGCCAATTTCCAAGTCCATCGAGGATTGCTCAACGGTATCGGCGCGCAACAAGAATTCAAGCAACTGCTCGATTTGCAAAGGGATGTTGTCTGGGCTCGTTCGCGATGGGTCGATGCTCGTCAGTAGCACTTTCCGCCACTGAGTGAACGACCCAGTCGGAAAAACTCGGGAGCCAATAGCATTCATCCAACGTTCGACGTCCAAAAAGGACTCGAATGCTTGAACCGCATCGACCGCCACGACCTGCGCATCATTGCCCTGGACCCATTGTTTCATGAGTTGGTAGATCAAGTGCTCGGCCAAATCGGCGAAACGTTCGTGGCTTAGCCGATAGAGGTACTGAACACCGAATGATTTGAGTGCGAAATAGTCGGACTGCTCATCGATTTGGCGCCGTCGTCGGAAATACGGCTCCGCAGCAGAAAAATGAGACAAACGGACGAAATCCGCGACGGAGTTGAGTTGTTCCTGCCAACGGTCTTCCTCGATGTCCACACCCAATTGAACCAGATAGGCCTGGTCCAAGGGACAGACCTCCGGCATTTCTGGAATGCCCGTGCTCTGATCGCCGACATAACCGGCTTGAGTGTAGTGTCGCAATTCCGTCAGGAAGGCCAGGGTATTGGCGACATTGAGGTCGCCTTGGCGATTGGGTTGTTTTTGCGCGTGCAGCAGAATGCCGTGAACATGGTGTTGATTGAGACCCAGTTCCGCGAACATCGCTTTGACCAAGTAGCTGCAATCGAGCAATGCGCCGCTGGCGAATCCACCGCTGATAGCGCCCACTGTCACCTGGCGACATGCCGAGGGCCTCGGCCGTGCAGGCGACTCCCTCGGCTGTGGTCAAGGATTCCAGATGGGGCATCAATCGAGTACAGAGGCTTTCGAAGTGATCGGCTATGGCCAATCGCCCCAACGGGCGCAAACCTTCCGTCTGCAGCGATTTGGGTACATTGAAGATCCAACGCCGATGGAGCCAGTGCGCATGGATCGCGTTCCGGTTGCGATAGGCCTCGGGTTTGCGCAGGGGCACATGAATCAATTCGCGCGGCGCCAACGAGACTAGGCCGTGGGAGTCGAATGAACATTCGGAGATCGTGGTGTGATCTGTGTCAATTGCTGCAAAACTGATTGCCGGCAGCTTGGATAGCTCACCGACCTGTTGTTGCAATTTTGTCTTGAGCAAGCGGACGATGTCGGCGCCGGTGCGTCCCAGACCGACGATGAGCGTGGGAGAGAATTCGGGGGGGCTGGGGAGCGATGTGGCAGCATGCTGCCACTCCAACTCGCGCGGAGCGGGGACATTGACGGATTTCGTCGTCGTGCCGCCTTTGGTCGAGGGGACGTTGCCCATTTTGTCCGCTAATCGGTTCTGTACGGTATCGGACATGCAGCGGGCCAAGACCGTGCTGCGGCTGCGCTTCTTGGGGAGCAATTCCACGTCGTGAAGTTGCTGAATGAACTCGGAACAGGTGCGAAAGCGGCGTTCGGCGCTCTTCGACAAGGCCTTGGCCACCACGGGCTGGTCCGACTTCGGCAATGGTGACACGTCCGGTGCTTCATGGAGATGCTGGGCAGCGAGTTGCGCCGGCGTAACGCCCGAAAAGGGGCGCGTGCCGGTGAGCATCTCCTGATAGACAATCGCCAAACTGTACTGATCGCTGGTCGGTTTGGGAGCACCGTCAAAGATCTCAGGAGCGGAGTAATTGGGCGTCAATCCTCCTACCAGGGATTCGCTACAATCGCGCAGGTCTTTGACCAAGCCGAAATCGCCGAGTTTGACGTGCTTGCCGACCAACATCAAGTTCTCCGGCTTGACATCCAAGTGTTGCAACGAGTGGTCGTTGTACAAATAATCCAAGACCTCCGCCGCCTGGCGCATGTATTCGATCAATTCTTTGCGGGGAATTCCCGGCAAACCGTTATTGACGCATTCTTCAAACAAGTCTGCTAGGCTGCTGTCGGCCAGTTCCGTGACGATGACAACTTGGTTCTCGATGACATCGATGCGCTCCAAGGAAAGCAAGAAGGGGTGCCGAATTTGACGAATGCGATGGAGCGACTTCAATTCCGTTTGCGCTCGGCGTTCATCCGATGTACCAAACAGGATTTTGATGGCTTTGGGCAAGCCGCCGGGGGCTGTCACACCCCAAACTTCACCGTACCCGCCGGCGCCAAGGCGCTCCCTCAGTTCGTAACCAAGAACCGAAACGGCTTTTTCAATCGTTGCGTTCGTTAACATGAGATTCCTCGTCAGAAGCGACGCCTGATCTTTCCAGCGCTCCAATTACAAGACCGTTGGATTCTGCAAGTTGACCGTCGGGACGTGCGCCTGACTGTGCCCCGAACTAGGGACGGGTCGCGACTTCGAGCCGCGATCCATCAACACGTCCGTAAAATAGTTCTTGACCACGATGTCGAAATACTCCTTGCGCAACTCCAGGGATCGTTCGTTGTAGGCACAATATGCCTGAATTTGCTGCAACAAATCGCGGGGATGGCACCGCCGCAGAGATCGGCCGCAATTGTGATAATGATCCTTAATCACTGCCTGAACAACTTCGGGGCGGTATTCACATTCAAACTGCTCGCAGTACAGTTGAAATAATCGGTGGTACTCTTCCAAACTGGGATTGCCGATTTCGATCTTGTAAGGAATCCGTCGTAAGAAGGCTTCGTCCACGAGATCGGCAGGTTCCAAGTTCGTGGAGAAAATGACCAGTTGTTCGAACGGCACGGGGATTTTCTTGCCGGTGCTAAGGGTCAGGAAGTCGCAGCGCATTTCTAAAGGTATGATCCAACGGTTGAGTAGCTCGTGCGGCTCAATTCGCTGCCGGCCAAAGTCGTCAACTAACAAGCAGCCACAGTTGCTTTTGACTTGCAGTGGAGCCTCCGAAATCTTGCTGGTTGGATCGAAGCGAATCTCCAATGCGTCCATCGTCAACTCACCACCGACCACGACCGTCGGCCGACGAATCCGCACCCAGCGGCGATCATGGTCGCCATTGTCCGTCACCACGCCAGGTTCTTCGACGGTTTGGTGGACCGCGCCATCGAAGACTTTGATGATCTGGCCGTCTTCATAGAGGGCATGGGGAATCCATATTTGGTTCCCGAAACACTTGGTGATCCGGCGAGCCAATGTCGATTTACCGTTACCCGGCTCGCCATAGAGGAACATACCGGCTCCCGAGTTAATGGCCGGACCGAGGCTTTCGAACAACACGGGATCAATCGTGATGTCGCGGAACGCGCGTTTCAAGTTTTCCCGTTTGGGTTGCTCGGCGCGAATCGATTGCGCTTCGACCGACAACTGATAATCGCTGAGCGGCACCGGCATCGGACCCGTGTAAGCACAAGCCTGCATATACGAGGCCGCGCGCTCGCGGCCTTGGTCCGTCAGAGCGTAAAAATAGTCATTGAACGGAGCCGCACCGCGATGGACGATGAGTTGCCGTGTGCGCAGTTCCAGGAAAACGCCATCCAAAATGGCGAAGGGCAAACAAAGGTCCGTCGCCAACTGCCGGCCGCTGGTTTGCCCCGCGATCATCAAACGCTTCAGCAACATGGCCTCCGTCAAACTGGGAGGTAATCCCAAGTCGTTCAAGGCGACGGGTTCGCGCGGCCAAAAAACTTCGTCCGAAAAGATCGCGTTGTAGATATCTCGGCTGAGTCCTAGGGAGGATGTCGTTAACATAGCGCGTTTCGTAGTTGCCAAGGGGGATTACTGCCCAGTCCGCGATTTCGGAAGCACTTCCGAAGGAACCGCCGCGCAGAATTGGCGCAGGAAACCACAGAAACGCTAGGTTATGGAAACCGCTCGTGGAGGATGCGGAGAGGGGAAATCCATGGTCCGGGCCGGACTAGGTGATGCAACCCTCACGAACGGCACAATAGCCAAGATGTACTGGTCCAGTACGTTCACCGTTCTCTGCGAAAAAAGCCAGACCCGACCTATAGTTCCCAATACCGGGGGCGACTGCGACGTCGTCCAAAGTAACTTGTTGGAGAGCGATATTCATGATTCTGACAAACCAAAATCCATGTGAGAAGTCCACGGAGGCCCTGTGGACTCTGGCCGGTCGCGTCGCGGAAAACCAGCCGGTGCGTGAACTGGAGATTCACTCGGAGGTCTTTACCATCGGCCGCCGTGCCAATTGCTCCTTACCGCTGAACACCAGTTGCGTCTCTTCGAACCACGCCGAACTCCGCCTGCGCGAGGGACGGATGTTCGTCTGCGATCTGAACAGCACGAATGGAACCTTCATCAACGGAGTGAAGCTCCACGGTGAGGGGGAAGTATTTCACGGCGATCTATTGCAATTCGCCTCGGTGGTCTTCCGCGTGCAACGGGTCAAGAGAGGTACCTCAGGCTTGACTGTAGCCGAAGAAGCCGACGAACAGGCGTTGACCATGTTGCAGTTCGACCGTTTGATTCACGACGACAAACTCACGCCCTACTTGCAACCGATCGTCTCCCTGGCCGACCAACGGATAATCGGATACGAATTGCTGGCCCGGAGCAGCCTGTTCCGTTTGCAAAGTCCCAAAGACATGTTTGAAGCTGCAGCGCGTTTGGATATGGAAGTTGAACTAAGCCAAGTCGCACGGCATCGGGGAATCGAAGTCGCGCGCGCGATTCCCAACGATCTCATTCTCTTCGTCAACACGCATCCCAAAGAACTGGAAGACCCGCGTCTGGCCAAGTCCCTCGAGGACTTGCGCATCCAAGCGGGAGACGAACGGCTGATCACGTTGGAAATTCACGAGGCGGCGATCACGAATCTGCAGCGGATGAAGGAACTCGTGCGACTGATGAACGACCTCAACCTGCAGTTGGCCTTCGACGATTTTGGGGTCGGCCAGGCCCGGTTGGTGGAATTAGCCGAGCTGAGTCCGCGCTATTTGAAGTTCGATATGAAACTGACTCAGAACATTCAACATGCGTCGTGCGGATTGAAGAAACTGGTTAATCTGTTCGCCAAGTTCGTGAACGACATGGGCATCTGCGCATTGGCGGAAGGCGTGGAAACCCAAGAATCCCACCAAATCCTGCTCGATATGGGCTTTCATCTGGCGCAAGGGTACTTCTACGGCAAGCCCCAGTCAATCACCAAATGGATTCCGGCCGCGGCGCTCGATACGACCGCAACCGCGCGGATCGACTAGGCCGAGCCGCGCCAATCTGGGAGCGGGCCTTTACAATGCCGGGCGGTTTGTACTACGATTAATCCCTCACTTTCTGCCGCCGACGCGGAGCGATGCGTGCGCGATTTTTCGGAGAAGCCAACATGGCCAAAAGCAAGAAAAAACTGGAAGTTGTTCACCTGGTTTGCGAAGAAACCGGCGACTACAACTACACCCTGCGACGTAAGACTGGGGGCGAGAAACTCAAAGTCAAGAAATACTCTCCCCGGTTGCGCAAGCACACCACTCATGTGGAAAAGAAGAAATAGAAGGTTGCGGAGTGCAGCGCCACCTGGCGTTGAGCGCTGCCGGTTTTCATCCAGGAGGGATAGCCGTGGATTGGCGGGTGCGACCCCACGACCGCGAGATCGTGCATCAAATCTGTGAACTGACCGGCGTGTCGCCCGTGATCGCCCAGGTTCTGGCCGTGCGCGACATCACGCATCCCCGCGAGATTCAGTCATTTTTGGAAACCAAGCTCACGCAGTTACATCCGCCGCAGACGCTGCCCGGTGTTCCCGCGGCCGTCGAACTGCTGCATCGTGCCGCGACGGCCGGCAAGAGAATCGCCATCTACGGCGATTATGATTGTGATGGGATCACCGCCACGGCCATCCTGTATTTGACCTTGCGCGCCTTGCAGGCCAATGTCACGTACTTTGTCCCCGACCGTTTTGAAGATGGCTATGGTTTAAATGCCCAACAGATTCGCGCCCTGCGCGACAAAGGGACGGAGCTGATCGTGACCGTGGACTGCGGTGCTGGAAGCCCCACCGAAGCCGATGTCGCGCGGCAACTCGGAATGCAATTGATCATCACCGACCACCACCAACCATCGGCAGAATTGCCCATCGCCGAAGCCTTGGTCCATCCAGCGCTTCCCGGTTCCGATTATCCGTTTCCTTATTTGTGCGGCGCCGGTGTGGCGTTCAAACTGGCTTGGGCCTTGTGCCAACGTGCCGCGGGGAGCGACAAGTTGCCCGAGCGATTGCGCAAACTGCTGTTTCAATTAATCGTCTTGGCAGCAGTCGGAACAGTTGCCGACGTCGTCCCGCTATTAGGTGAGAATCGCATCCTGGTCCATCATGGTTTGAAATTGCTCCCTCAATTCGGCGGTGTGGGACTGCATGCGCTGGCCCGCGAAGCCAAATTGGGACCGAAGTCGCATTATACGGCCGAAGACCTGGCCTTCACGTTGGCGCCGCGCCTGAATGCAGCGGGAAGACTCGGTTCGGCCCGATTGGCTGTGGAGTTGTTGGAGTCGCCTCAATATATCAACAATTTGAACAAGAGTCGTGAAAGTATCGAACGGGCGATGGTCCGACAGGCAAAGGAACTCGTCGCCGAACATTACGATCCCCAAGACGACCCGGCGTTGGTGTTGACCGCCGCCGGATGGCATCCGGGAGTCATCGGCATTGTCGCCGGGCGTTTGGCCGAGGAGTATCAAATCCCCGTGGTTATCATTTCGCCAGAGGTCAAGGAAGGCCAACCCTATGTCGGTTCGGGGCGCTCCGCGCGAGGCATTCATCTCCACCAAGCGCTGCAACGTTCGGCGTCGTGGTTGGTGGGATTTGGCGGACATCCGGCTGCGGCCGGTTTAAAAATCCTTCCTGAACAGATTGATTCGTTTCGGGAGGCATTCTGCCAAGCGGTTGTCGAGTTGGAGCCGTCCGGAAAGCGGCAGCGCGAGTTGCGCATTGACGTCGAAGCGCCGTTGTGGTTGTTGGATGTTCCAACCATCCGTCAACTGGAACAACTGGCCCCTTTCGGCCATGAGAATCCGCGCCCCGTGCTGTGCACGTTAGGCGCAAACTTGGCGGGCGAACCGCGAAAAATGGGGAGTGACGAACGGCATCTGGCGGTGGAGATCCAACAACAGAACACGAAGCTGCGGGCGGTAGCGTTCGGAAAGGCCGATTGGTGTGAGCATTTGGTTTTCGGCACGGAACACAAGTACGACTTTGCATTCAAACCGGTCATCAACGAGTTTCGAGGCCGGCAACAGGTGGAATTACACTTGATCGATTATCGTCCTCAACAGCCTATCTAGGTAGTGTCCCCCGTGAGACTGCACCGACGCCGGCGCACGACTTGTTCGTCAGGGCAATCGTACTCGTACTCAGTGCAACGGTACTGGTACTCGAAACGGGCGTGATCGCAGAATCGGCTTTCGACCATGAACGACTGGCGAAGCTCCTGGCGACGACGCCAACCGCGATGGAGAATCAATATTTAAGCAGATAGGATCGATGTTCTCTCGGCGGATCCAATGAACAGCGATCGTAACTGAAGATCGAATCGAGTACGAGTACCGCGATGCTGGGTACGAGTAGGAAAAAGACAAGCCCTAAATTGCTGGCGAACAACCGGATGCATCGGAACTCTCAAGCGCTCGGCGGCAATGGTGACTCGTCCGTTCGGGGCCGGTGATCCTGAGCGTTCTCCCTCCAACTTGACCTTCGCGATCCAAATCACCTGTTCGTCGAATTGTCAAGTAGAATTTTCAGAAAAATCTTTCACGGAATTCGTCGCTTCTATCCGATCTGGGCTTATTCTATAATGAAGCAGATGCCGATGAAATCATTGCCGCCTCCTGCGGCGAGGTGTTGAAATGGGGCCGGGAGTTTATCGAAATCGAGTGGTGCCAGGTGCGTCGTGTTGTTCGTGCGTCCGAAAATCTGTGAATTGGCCTTGCGCGTGTTCGGACGCTCCGTGCATCCGGAGTTGTTCGAGTTTTGCGCCAGCCGTCGGATGGAACGCGAACAATACGTGTTGACTGCCCACATCACCACGGCCGGACATGTTCTTTCCTTTCGGCACGGAAACACGCAACTTACCGAAGTCTGCGCCGGAATTCATCAGGAGTTGCCGCAGCAGCAATGCTTGCTTTCGCAGCATATCCAACACAACCACCATCGGGATTGTTCGGTTGGCCCAGACGTGCGTTGGCAATCCACGTTTCAGTATGAACCGGTCGAACCGCTCCTGTTTCAAGCGATCGAGGAACATGTCGCGCCGTTACAACATTGCGAGGGATTGATTCATCGATTCCAATCGAGCGGTCGGATGGCGATCGGGGCCGTCAGCTATGTGTCCATCCAGTCCTTTCGGCGTCATGCCTTGGTCCGGGTGTTTCATACTTTTCCCGACGCCGGTACCGTCATCAAATCGCAAACACGATTCAGCCTGGCGTCGGCTTGACGGCGCACGTGGCTCGATGCCCACCTGCCCCTGATTGTCGGTTGGAGCAGCGTCGTGCTACTGATCGCGCCAAAAGGCGGGGTGCATCAGGACCAGGATCGGCAGAATCTCCAGACGGCCCAGGAGCATCAAGAATATACACAAGATTTTGGTGACGGAACTGAAATTGGCATAATGTTGCGAAGGGCCGGCGACTCCTAACGCCGGACCAATATTGTTCATCGAAGCGGCTACGACCGCCGCCGAATCGATGAGCTTATTGTTCACCTGACCGCCCCAGGTTTCACTGGGCTCAATCGCTGCGATCGCCAGCCAGCTAGCGGCAAATATCAACACCGTCAACGCAAAATAGACCAGCACCATGCGCGGCAATGCGGCGTCCTCGATGACTTTATCTCCCACGCGGAGGAGTCGTACCACGCGCGGGCGAAATATCTGCTCCAGTTCGATGCGCAGGATTTTCCACAGCAAAATGGCGCGAATGATCTTGTATCCGCAGGCCGTGCTGCCGGCACACCCGCCAATGAACATGATGGCCAACAGGATTCCGCGATTGAATTGATTCCAGCGGTCGAAATCCACAGTGCCAAATCCGGTGGTCGTGAGAATGGAAACGACCTGGAACAAGCCGTGCCGGAATCCGCTTTCCCCAGTCTCGAAGCCGTTATCGCCGAAACGAAAACCAAAACAAATGACGACGGCGGAAACGGCGGCCAATAATACGAGATAGACCCGAAACTCGATGTCACCCCAACAGGCCATCACCCGCCCGATCACCAGAAAATACAACAGCACGAAGTTTACTCCCGACAGAACCATGAACAGAATTGCCAGGTACTGGATGGCCGGGCCGTGGACGTTGGCGATCGACGTAAATGCGCCCATGCTCAAGTTGTAGGTGCTGAATCCACCCGTGGAAATCGTGGCGAAGGCATGGCACAGGGCATCGAAGATACTCATGCCACACACGAGATACGCCGCCGCGGCGATGACCGTGAGGCCACAATAAACGCCGGCAAAGGCCCAGGCCGTGTGTTGCATCCGCGCCGCCACACCCTCTTTCGTCGGACCCGGCATTTCGGTGCGCATTAGCGATTTGCCTGCGGCGCCATGACCCAGAATCGCCACGAACAGAACGATGATCCCCAAGCCGCCCAAGAACTGAGTGCTCGCACGCCAAAACAGAATGCAATGCGGGACCAACGTCGCGTCGTCCAAATCCGTTAACACCGTGGCGCCCGCGGTGCTGAAACCCGATTGGGATTCAAACCAGGAATCGACCAGCCCCATATTCCGCCATTGGATGCGATAGTGCGCCGCGCGATCGACCGGCGTGGCGGTCGAGCCCTCGCCCGGCGCCAGCAACAGTTCACTCCACAACGGTTTCTCCTGCATTGTGGAAAACAACAGCAGTGGGGGCGTTTCCGTAGCGAGCGACCCCAAATCGCGATGCGACAATCCTCGTGGCCCGGCATGCACCAGAGCCTTGATCAATCGCATCTCGTCATCCGACACGTCTTGGACGAACGCCCACGAGTTCCAGATTTGCCAGCGCGGCAAGGTGACCAGGACTTCATGGGTAGATCCGGTCAAGCGAACCATCGGGCCACGCATCGTGCCGCTCAAGATATAAGGAAAAGCGCCCAGTACTGTGGCCATCGTCCAACTCAAGGCGACCACTGCCATGGCTTCTTTGTGGTAAATCTTGCCCGCGACGCGATGATTCAACAAAATCAGAACCGCACCGACTCCCCAGCAGATGAGCGCGCTCAGTAACAAACCGTAGAAGCCATGGAACTCGAATCCATGCGGGGCCAGCCGCGTGTCAGTCCGCAGTCCCCAATTGGGCCAGGCCCACGGCAGACTGAGGATCATGAACAAACCGATCAACAGGGCGATATAGCCCAAGTATTTGGCGACCAAACGGATATTCATGCCGCCTCACGGTTGCGCTGCAGCCAATTCGCCCCTGCCAGAAGCGCCAAGGGTTGCAGGCTCATTTGTACCAACGGCATCCAACGCATTCCATCGGCGACATTCGCCGCGCCCTGCAGATAGGTCAGGAACAACAATACGGCGGTGAAGATCACATGTTGCCTGGTCCAGGGCGACTTCATCCGCATCAGACCCCAACCGACGGCGCCACACACGAACAGGTGCAGACCCGTCACTGTCCAGAACAATGTTGGCGGCATGATCGCGTCCGATGCGCCAGCCACCTCCGCCGCCGCAACCGGGACACTGGTCAGATTCTGAAACGTCTCCGGGAACAACCAGGCGGAGACGATGAGCGCGATCAGCATCCAACTGAACCAACAACAAACAAACGCGCCCGCCACCATCAGAAAACTGACGAACATCGCTCGCGGCGCCATGGTTGGGGATGGCTCGATCATGGCCCTATGGTAACGCACCTGCGGGCGGCAACCAAGCCAGGATTGCGGGCAGCGCGACGCCGGCGCATTTCAATGCGGAGGCGGTGTCGCGCGGAAAAGTCGGGACCTTGGTCCCGACCCGCGAATTAACGATCGATCCGTTGCCCTGCGGCATCTTGCTGCGCGGCGCGTTGCATCTCGGCCACGACGTCCGGTGGCATCCGCTCGAAAACGATTAACGGATTGAGGTCGGCCAACAATTCTGACGTTTCCACCGGCGTCGCCAAATGCTCTCCATCTTCATAGAACTGCAACAGTTTGCGCGAGGTGGTGACTTGACCTTCGGGACTCCGCTCGTAGATTTCGACCAACAGCTTGAGACCTTTCGATTCAACGACGCGCCATTGTCCCGAAATCGTCTCGCGAATGACTTCGCCGCCAGCGTCCATAATTTCAGCGTCGCTATCGAGTGTGCCGTCGGCCTGATAGTTGACGGCCACGGCCAACGACAGAAACGTCTCCACCGCTTTGACAAACGCTTCGCGTTGTTGGGGATCCGTGAATTGGTTGTAGCGGGCTGCGACCTTCTCCTCGTCCAAGTACGAGACGCCGACCCACATGCCAATCAGACTGTAATTGGGTTTGGCTGCGGACGCTTGGTCGCCGATCGAGCGGACCACTTGCGCCACTGCGCAGTCGCTCCCGGCACTAAACAGGACGATCGCCAAAAATCCCCAACACAATCTCTGGAACAGCATGGACGGTTTCCTCCCTGACATCCGCGCGACGCATTCGCTGGCGAGTCACTTCCGCCGACGAAACGTAAGCTTCATCGACAATCCGGCCATGTTGGGCGGAACCATTTTCATCGTGTCGTTATCGATCCACTCAATGGACAACTCACCGCTGTCCCCCGCCAACGAATAGGCTACGCGAGTCAGGTTCTGGTTCGGTTCTGTCGCTAGCACCCGCCACGTCCCTGATTTATCTCGACGAATCGCCCCCAATTGCGTATGCGTGGTCAAGATACCGCGCGACGTGAACTCGACCACCATACCATTTCCCAACGCCGAGAAGCGCTCCTCGGACGGCGATGAAGTCGCGGCTTCGTCGCTCTGATTGACCCGTTCGGCCAACGCTCGCGGATCGACGAGTTCCCATTGGCCGACGAGCCGCTGCGCGTCGCGCGATTGGCATCCGACCGAGAGTAGCACGATTGCCAGCGACCAGACGCTAGCGATTCGGCACCAAAAGGAGAAATTCCGACTTCCGTTCACGTTCACTCTCGAAAACCTTGTCGATCAGGAAGGATTTAATGATCGGGCAGCTTGTAACAACCGATACCAACATTGAATCCTCGCGCGCTGCGCACGTTCGCTGCCGCGACATTGACCATTGTAGCCGGAACGGCGCCGTACTCGTACCAGGGCGGGAGTAACACCATGCGGATAGGAATGATCTACTTGGGAATCGCTTTGATCCTCAGCTCGGGGTGTTGCACGCCTCAGGGGTGCGGCTTTGGTTGTCGCGCATTGGACGGCTGCTACGATTGCGAAGGTGGTTTTGGCCCGCCGCGGATTCCACACGGTCCCATCGACGGATTGCGCCAAGCCAAACGCTCGCTCGTCTGCGGCCGTGGTTGTGGCGAAGTCTATTACGGCGAATGGATCAGCACGCCCCCTGATTGTTGCGATCCCTGTTGCGGCGATCAGTTTGTGGGTGGGGCCGTCCGTTGCACGCCATTCTGTTGGGAACCCGGTACGTTGTTGCGCCATCTGTATGGCCGCCGCATGTGTGCCTGCGGCGAATCCGACTGCGATTCGTGTAATTGCGATGATTCGGTCATGCCCGCCGACGGCTTGGCGCTCTACAGCGAATCTGCGGGCAGCGGTGGGTGCGACTGCGGGCACAACTCGCCCAGCATCGGTTCCAGCTCGTTCCAAATGACACCTGTACCACGAACATCGGGTGCTACTAGCGGCACCCGAGCCATTGCCACACCACAGAGATTGCCACCGCGCGGTGCGGACGCGACGGCTGCAGTCCCCCAACGAGTCGAAGCCGTTCGCCGGGCTCCCCAGCCTGTCCGGCGCTGAACCAGGCCGACAAACATTACAGATACAGCCAAGAGAGAGCGCTGGTTGGTCAAGTGACGCTGCCAACCAGCCTTTCTTTTTGAATAGAGCAGGGGTTGCCCAGCCAGTCGAGTTGGTTGGGCGACTCTGGGACAAAAATCGGAACCTCCAGAGTCATGACGCGAACAGGTTCTAGTTCATCAGGAAAGTCCTACTCGTACTCAGTGCAACGGTACTCGTACTCGAAAGTGGCGTCGATGACTGGAGCAACGTTCGACCATGAGCGACTGGCGAGGTTCTTGACCCCAACCGCGAGGGAAAATCACTACCGAGGTGAATCGTGTTGATACTCCCTCGGCTGACCCAACGAACAGAGACTGTTGCCGGGGATCGAATCGAGTACGAGTACCGCGATGCTGAGTACAAGTACGAACAAGGCAATACTCTGAACTCCTGAAGAACCATCGGACGCACCGGATCCCTCAACAAGCCCTGTCCTGACGGTCGCCCGTCTGTTCGGGCCCGTTGATCTTGGACGATATCCGTGCGGACGCCTTCATCCACCTAATTTTAACGCTGGCTTCGCCCGCAACCCAATGTGCGCGTCCGGCGCGGATCCCCACCACGTAAAACGCTAGTGGTCAATCATCGCTTCCATCGAGCAAGCTCGGCGGGGAGCAGTTTGGGCTTAGTTCGTTCGTAAGGCTGGCCTTGCCCGCAATTTAACATGTGCGCATCCTTCGACATAAGATTCTAAAGAACTGCGTTAACCGAAGAACTCTTTGGCGGTCTATAGATAGTTTGAAATTGATTTAGGAGATTCGACTGTCCGCAACATTAGCCCACCCGGCAGGGCGCCTATGGCCATGGAAAACAACGCACCATTCGAAATTGAGATGTTTTATGATAGCGGATGCCCATTCTGCAAGCGCGAAGTGGCTTGGCTCCGCGCCCGCGATCGCCAGTCGCGGATCCATTTTGTGGACATCAATGCGGATGACTTCGACCAGGTGACCATCGGCAAATCCCGTCACGAGTTGATGCAGGTGCTGCATGGGCGATTGCCCAGCGGAGAATGGCTGTGCGGCGTTGAAGTCTTCCGGCGATTGTATGCCGCCGTGGGTTTTCAATGGTTGGTGGCGGCGACGCGGTGGCCGTTCATTTCCCACATGTTGGATTGGGCCTATCGGCGGTTTGCTCGGTATCGCTGGCAACGGCGGCAAAGGAATGCATGTTCATGTTCAAGTTGCTGATCGTCTGGGTCGTTGTGGCATTGGCGTTGCTGGTGCTCGATTTGATCTGGTTGGGCGTCATAATGAAATCTTTCTATGCCGCCGAATTAGGTGAGTTGGCGCGCCGCAATGAGGCGGGGCTAACGCCACGGTGGGGAGCGGCTGCGGTCGTTTACGTGTTGATTCCATTGGGGATCGTCGCCTTTGTTCGGCCCGTCTGCGGTGCGGAGATCGCCTGGTGGCAGGTTTGCCTATGGGGAGCGTTGTTTGGATTGGTTGTTTATGGAGTGTTCGACCTCACGAACCTGGCCGTCCTGGCCGATTGGTCGGTCCGCATGACCCTGGTCGATCTGGCCTGGGGCTGCGTATTGTGCGGCTTGTTGAGTCTCATCGCGCACGCCGGCGAACAGTGGTTGACCGGATGACTTCTGTAGGCAAAATGGTAGGTGACCCTTTTTTACTTAGAAATGTATTTACACCCACAATCGGGTATTCACCGGTATGTTTTAATGTTTCATAATACAGGCTTTCTTCCTGGATCTTATTGCGTTGATACATCCTTTCCATGGCTCCCAACACACCACCTCTTTCAGTAAGGCGGTTGAATTCTGTCATAACAGCTTCTTCCACGAGGTCTGTCAGTTCTTCAATGAGGAATGCTCCCTGGTTGGGATTTTCATTCTTGGCTGTGCCCAATTCCCGGTTAATGATAAGCTGAATGGCCATGGCCCTGCGAACGCTTTCCTCTGTGGGTGTGGTTATCGCTTCATCGTAAGCGTTAGTATGCAAAGAATTGCAATTGTCATAAATAGCGTATAAAGCCTGCAAGGTGGTTCTTATATCGTTAAAGTCTATCTCCTGTGCATGCAGGCTTCTGCCGCTTGTTTGAATATGGTATTTTAATTTCTGGCTGCGGCTGTTTGCCTTGTATTTATTCTTCATGGCTTTTGCCCAGATACGCCTGGCCACACGGCCAATCACACTGTATTCGGGATCCATTCCATTGCTGAAGAAAAATGAAAGGTTTGGTGCAAAATCATCAATATTCATTCCCCGGCTGAGGTAATACTCTACATAAGTGAATCCATTGGATAAAGTGAACGCGAGTTGTGTGATAGGATTGGCACCTGCTTCAGCAATATGATAACCGCTGATACTTACACTGTAAAAATTCTGCACATTGTTATTGATAAAATATTGCTGCATGTCTCCCATCAGCCGCAATGAAAATTCTGTTGAGAAAATGCAGGTATTCTGTGCCTGGTCTTCTTTTAAAATGTCTGCCTGTACGGTTCCTCTTACAGTTGACAGCGCCTTGGCTTTTATTTTCTCATACACATCTGCCGGTAACACGTCCTTTCCGCTTAATCCTAGCAGTTTCAAACCAAGCCCGTCATTGCCGGAAGGTAGCGCACCTTTTAATTCGCCCTTTTCGGGAATTACCGGTAATCCGTCTGTACCGGTATATTTCGGCAACACCAGGATTTCATAACGTG
>JACTND010000179.1 GCA_014584305.1 Planctomycetota bacterium
GAACCCTCTGAGCGTGGCGAACTGACGATCGTCCCTAAAAAATGATTTGAGTACTGGCGGTCCAAGTGGGCCGCTCGCGCATCTCGTACGCCACGCACTCGTTCTGGCAGTCGATTTCTCCCAAATTGGCCCTCCCCGACCTGATTCGAATCATCCGCTGGGCATTCATTCATTGTTGCATGTGCAGACCCTTTATTGGGAGGCTAACCCGCATAGTCAAACGACCCAACAGGGAGGCTCAAAGTTTGGGTGTCACTGATTTGAAAATTTGGGTGTCCCTAATTCGGGGTGGCGGGATGGAAGGGGTTGGCGTACATTGAAAGGGGTGAAGTAAGTCTTGAGCTGTTGATCGCCGAGCATGTCGTACCGTTCTATCAAGCGCGTCCTGGGTGAGACGAGTTTGGAGCGGAAAATACGCATCTTGTTCGGCGTGATCTTGTTGGGATTGATCGCCGGCGCTTTCCTGTGGGTCAATCGAATCACGGAAGAGTTGATTCGCGAAAATACGCGCGCCAAGGCCCATTCGTTGATCGAAACTCATCTGCTGCGCATTCACTTCGAGAAAGTGCATATTACGCGCGAAATTGATCCCAACGACCCTGTCCAGGATGCCGCCGAACAGATGTACCGCCAGGCGATTGCCGTATTGACGCGGTTTCGCGACTATCGCGTGGAGGTCCTGGCCGCGAATGACCAATACCTGCGAGGCCAAATTCGTCCCTTGGTCATGGACGACGGGCAAGAGCGGGACGTTTTGGCTGGACTGGACGCCTTGGTGCGGGGACGGCAATTTCGTTGGGACGACGCGCGACGTCGCGGGGAACGAGTGGAAGAGCCTTTGGTTCCGCAACAGTATTCCGCTGCGGAGAAACGGGCCTTTCCGGATCGGTTCTTGGCGGACAATTGGTACGCATATTACGAGCCGATTGAATTCAAGCCGATTTGTCTCAATTGCCATGTCGCGGTGCGCAACGCCGAAGCGAGTGGCCTGGCGGAGGACCTAGCCAGCGGTGAATGGGAGGCGGCTGCCAGCGGCAGCGAGGATGATACGGACGACGCCGCAGCGCGCACCCTGCGTGAAATTCCCACGTTCTTTTTGAAGGTCTATTTGCCCTATCGCGCCGCCAAAGAGGCGATTAATCGCTCGCGAGCGATTTTGATGGCGGTCGCTATTATTACAGCCTTTTTGTCGATGTTGGCCCTATATTTGATTGTCCGTTATGTGATCGTCAAGCCGCTGAAGCACTTGCGCGACGTGGCGGATGAAGTCAGCCATGGCCGAATGGATGTCCGCAGCGATTTAGCTACTGGGGATGAGTTCGAGGAGCTGAGCCGCTCGTTCAATCGGATGTTGCGGCACTTGTTGGACACGCAAATGCAGTTGCAGGAATTGAATCTCAGTCTCGACCGCAAGGTTGACGAGCAAGCGCAGCTCAACCTAAAGCTGCACGAGATGAACCAGATCAAGAGCGACTTCCTGGCGAATATGAGTCACGAACTGCGGACGCCGTTGCACGCCATCATCGGGTTTTCTGAGTTATTGGAAGCTGCCCCGAACTTGATGGAGAAAGACCAGCGGTATGCGGCCAACATCCGCAAATCGGGACGACTGTTGTTGGCCCTGATTACAGACATTCTGAATTTGGCCAAACTGGAAGCCGGCGAAATCACCATCCAAGCCGAAACGTTCAGTGTGCATCAACTCGTTCAGGAGCAGTGTGAATTGATGCGCCAATTGGCCGAGCGCAAAAACATTCAATTGCAAGTTGACGCGCCGAGCGATTTGCCCGACATGTGGCAAGACGGCGGCAAGTTGCGGCAAATCATTACGAATTTGCTGTCCAACGCCATCAAGTTCACACCGGAAGGGGGCCGCATTCGCGTCTCGGTCGAACGCGACAACCGGCCACAGTTTATCTTGAAAGTCGCTGACAATGGTGTGGGGATACCCGAAAGCGACCAAGCCATCATCTTTGAAAAGTTTCGACAAGGTCCATCCGCCTTAGGTGACAACCAATTGACGCGCGAAATTGGCGGTACTGGATTGGGTTTGTCGATTGTTCGCGAGTTGTGCCATCTATTGGGCGGCACCATCGAGGTTTGGAGCGAAGTGGGCAAGGGGAGTACGTTCACTGTCCAATTGCCTTGGAACGCAGAGCGCTCATCGACGCTCAAGTCGCCGATTTCTACCGCCATCGACGACATGCTGAAACCGCAACGTGTGGACTTTACGCGCACCATGCAAACTCCCAGCTTGCCCGTCGATGCCAACCCCGTCGAATCCGACGCTGTAAACCCGGCGGTCGAGTCCTAGCCGCAACGGAAAGATGCATCATGGCTGATCGGGAAGTGTTGCGGGTACGACAAGTTTGGAAGAAATACTGTCGAAACTTGAAGCGCGCCATGTGGTACGGACTGCGAGATGTCGGCGCGCATCTTTTGGGCTGGCATCGGCAGCGACCGGTAAAAGACAATTTGCGGGTCGGCGAGTTTTACGCGGTTAAGAACGCCAGCTTCGATCTGCCTCCGGGTCAGTGTTTGGCCATGATTGGACCGAACGGCGCCGGCAAGAGCACCATGTTGAAGTTGATCAATGGCTTGATCCGTCCAGATGCCGGCGAGATTTGCATTCGCGGGCGTGTCGGCGCTCTCATCGAATTAGGAACGGGGTTTAATCCGATCCTGTCCGGCCGCGAAAACGTCTATATCAATGCAGCGGTATTGGGGATGCAGCGCCGCGAGGTCGATGTTTTGTTCGACGATATTGTCGATTTCGCCGAGTTGGGGCATGTGATCGATGACCCCATTAAGACATACAGTTCGGGGATGCGTGTCCGCTTAGGCTATTCGGTCGCCGCGCACATCAAGCCGGAATTATTGATTATGGACGAAGTGTTGGCGGTGGGCGACGTCGGCTTTCGGATGAAGTGCTTTCAACATCTCAATAGTTTGGTGGCGCAGGGCGTTTCCATTATCTTGGTCACACATGCGGTGGGAATGTTGCCCCGCGTGGCGAACCGAGTCATTTTGTTCGAACAAGGGCGGATCACATTTGACGGCGACGTCTCGGAGGGGATAGCGCGTTACGAGGCGTGCATGGCCCTGCGCACCGTGAAGGACTCAGAACAGAATGAAGCCGTGCGGCGCGGGGCAGAGATCACCAAGGCCATTGTGGTGGACCAAGCAGGCCGGCCGGTGGAAGAGGTTTGTAGTGGAGACTCGATAGCTCTCCGTATTTATCTCCAGTGCCATCGAACCCTGCGTGGCTTGCGCATCGTTGCCAACCTACGCTGTGGCAACGTGGAAACCTTGGCGTCGATGTCCAGTCCTTACCAAGGGCTGCAACTGGACTTAGGAGTGGGTGAGCACCTCGTCGAATTGGCGGTTCACTCGCTGCCATTACTCGTCGGCGGTTACAGTTTCGACATTTCCCTGTATGGTCCAGACCTGCGAGACTTTATACAGCGCCGGACGGGGTTGGGAACATTTCGAGTGACCGGACCACCGATCGATGTAAATGGGAAAGGGTTAGCCGGACTCATTCGTTTGGAACATCGGTGGCGTCTGCTCGGCACTCAATCGGAGGCATAATTCCGCGGCGCGCTTTCGGCAGAGCGCTTGATCTCGACCGCCGCGACAGGCAGCGCCGCGCACACCGATGACGTCCGGTTGCAAGGCCAGGGCGCGTTCCAACGACTCCAACGTGATCGAGCCGGCCAGAGCCGCCAACATCTCATGCCGATGCACGCGATCAACCCACAACGCCAATTCGGCATCGCGCATCCAACGAAACAGGTCGCCACCCGCTTTGTTAAAGGTATCGAAGAGGAGCGCGCCGCAATTCATATCTGCTGCCGTCGCCAGCACATCGGCGGGCGCAGGAGCGCCACACGACTCCCAATCCACATAGACGACACCTACCGGAATCATTTGGGGAGGTAGTCGTTCCAGTAATTGCCGCCAAAGCATTCGCCAATCGGCGAGTTCCCGCGCGCGGGCCAGGCCGATTTTCGCGAAATGATAACCGGACAAAGCTGTGCCGAGACGGTCGAGATTCGGGGCCTCGATCAATTCTCCCAAAGCGGCGCTCAGGGCGTGGTCGCCACCCACCGTGCGGCGAACGCTGCGCAACGTCGCTGGCGATGGGCAGCCGAGCGAACCTCGTTTCGGTTCCTTGACGTCAATTATCGCGACCGGGAGTTGATCAACCAGCTTGGCCTCGGCCGCCGTGCGAACGCTGACCAGTAATCGGGTCGTACGAGAGTCTGTGAACATGGCAAGGGAAATCGTCAAGGCCGCATCGTCGAGCGCCCAATTACCAACCGGCTCTCTGTCCGCTATTGTAAAAGATGCCGCGCGCAGTATGAAGGGGCGAGGGGGAAGGGGACCCCGTAACGCCGGCTATCAGGCGATGCGGCACTCAGGTTGCAGCAGATGGAATTTATTCATATCCGCTCCGAACGAGAATTAAACGAACATTGTCGGCGTTGGCAAGGCGTCGAACATTTGGCATTCGACACGGAGTTTGTTTCCGAAAATCGTTATCGACCGCAATTGTGTTTGATCCAGGTCGCCGTGGGCCAGGAGCTGGCGATCATAGATGCTTTGAACGTCCGCAACTTGAATCCGTTTTGGGAGTTGGTGGCCCACGGCGTTAAGACTTCGATCGTACATGCCGCGCGCGAAGAATTCCTATTTTGCTTGCGCGGGCTGGAGCGGGCGCCACCACCGTTTTTTGATATCCAACTGGCCGCTGGATTTGTCGGAGTGGAATTCCCGGCCTCGTTGGGGACCATCGTCGAGCGGTTGTTGGGATTGCAAATCAATAAAGCCGAAACACGCACCGATTGGCGGGCTCGGCCTCTCACCAACCGGCAGATCCAATACGCATTGCAAGACGTGCAGTATCTCGAGCGCATTTTTCAATCGTTGCACTCCGCTCTGAATCAACGTGGTCGCACGGACTGGTATTGGGAGGAGCAATCGCGGCGCCAATCGGAGTGGGAGGAGATGGAAACCGAGCTGCAGTGGGAGCGTATGCAGGGGCTTTCCCGGCTTTCGGCCCGCTCATTGGCGATTGTCCGACAACTCTATCGCTGGCGCGATCGTGAAGCGCAACGGCATGAAAAAATGCCGCGACGAATTTTGCCCGATGATTTGCTGGTGGAGATCGCCAAGCGGTGCGAGGCGGATATCCCCAAATTGCGAGATATTCGCGGATTGAACTATCGATTGAATGAACGGTATTTGCCGCAGATCAGCGAACAAGTCCGCGCTGCCTTGGGACTGCCGGAGGACCAACTGCCAAAACAGCCCGATCGTGGACCGAATGTTCAACTTGGTTTATTGGGACAGTTTTTGACCACGGGCCTCTCTTTAGTTTGTGTCGAGCAACAATTAGCTCCCAGCTTGGTGGCGACAACGCAAGACATCCGCGAGCTAGCTGCATGGCGATTGGGTATGCTTTCGGGGACTCAGGCACCGGCCCTGATGCAAGGCTGGCGCCGAGAAGTCGCCGGCCGTTGGGTGGACGAGATGATCCAAGGGCGGCTGGCGTTGCGTGTGATGAATCCCAAGAGCGAACATCCCATTGGCTTAGTGCCACTGCCGGACCAACCTTCCGATTGAATCGCAACGGGTTTGATCGGCGCGGCTCAACTCCCTGTTACGGCCTTTTTACCCTTACGAAAATGAGCTCAGCGGGTGCTCGAACATGCTAGCTACCTGAGACTTTGTCTTTTGAATGCATTGGAAGCTGGCGTTTGAGTGCAGCCCGGTTCAAGTGCGCCTTCGTCAAAAGGACGGAAATTTCGTAATGATCGGGAAAACCCGAAAGTTTGGCAAAGTTTATCACGATACATAGCGTAGAAATTGCACCTCACGAAGGGAAACGCGATGCTCAAGAGACATTTTGCCGCGCTATTAAGCCTGATGGTTTTGGGATTAGCCCTGACGACCGGCTGTTTTTCATCGGTCGGGCCGACGTTGGGCGTATTCAGCATCCCGTTGCCGGTATCGCCGTATTGGCAAAAGAACTATGAAGACAAGTTTCATGTTCACGAGCGTTACGCTCGCGTGCCCATCCTGGGGCCACTCACCTCCGGTGGTCCCGCGGTCGCATTGGATCCTCCCAGTGACGACGAAGTGATGTGGGCGCTGGAACGCGCGCGCCCGGTACAAGGCGGCGTACCGTTCTTCCACGAAACGCAGCGCAACAACGTAACGATCATCAAAGAAAAGATTGCCGACTACGTTGATCCGCCCCGCGTGATTCCTTTGATCGGCCCGGCCCAGTTGCATCATGCTCATTACAAATGCACCGTGCTGTTTTCGGAAAAGAAAATCGTGGGTTGGCCCTTCCCGCATACTCTGCACGACGAAGAGGCTATGGAAGTTTTGTACATCGATCACAACCACTTCCATATGGTCGGTGACGTGGACTTTGGGACGGCTTCCTACAACTACTAAGGCCGCCGGCCTTTAACAGGCGAGCAGAACATTAACCGTTCAGGGCTGTCGAAATTCGACAGCCCTTTTTTCGTTTTCTATTCGCCCCAATACTCACCTGGGCCGGATTGCATCGCGTCTCGACGATTGCTAGCCGTAAGACTGAGAGTCGGCTAGAATCGGCAGTTTCCCGCAATGGGGTGAATCGCCGCTGGCAATGACCTGGAATTGGATGCCAGGACTTCCATCGGCGTATGCCTGCGAGCCATTGTGCGCTCGCCTGACATGGTGAATGGAACGAGTATGAAAATCGTGGTGTTGGACGGATATACGTTGAATCCGGGAGATAATCCCTGGACGGCGGTCGAAAAGTTAGGAGACCTGGAAGTGTACGACCGCACGCCGATTGCCGAAATTGATGGGCGAATCAGCGATGCCGATATTGTCTTGACCAACAAGACACCCATCACTGAGTCCACCATTGCCCGGGCATCCAAACTCAAGTTCATTTCTGTGTTGGCGACTGGGTTCAACATTGTGGACGTGGCGGCAGCGCGCGCGCGAAACATACCCGTGTCCAATGTCCCGGTATACGGTACCGATGCAGTGGCCCAGTATGTGATGGCGGTGTTGCTCCATTTCATCCACCGTCCGCACGAGCACGACCGTGCAGTCCGCGCGGGCGAATGGCAACGTTGCGGCGATTTTAGCTTTTGGTTGCAACCGTTGATGGAATTGGCGGGCAAGACGTTCGGTGTTGTCGGTTTTGGGAGAATTGGCCGCCGCACCGCCGAGATTGCGCACGCTTTCGGAATGCGTGTTTTGGCCCATGACGTACACCAAGCAAATCCGCCCAACTATTCTGAGTTCGCCTGGTCGGATATCGAGTCATTGTTTGCGCGAAGTGATGTGGTGAGTTTGCATTGCCCGCAAACGGCGGAGAATCGCGAATTCGTGAATGCGCGCCTGTTATCGCAAATGAAACGGACAGCCATTTTGATCAACGCCTCGCGGGGAGGGTTGATCCAGGAACAAGATTTGGCAAATGCCTTGAACCGTGGCGCGTTAGCCGGGGCCTTGTTGGACGTGGTCAGCGTGGAACCGATCCGTGATGACAATCCTCTGTTGCAGGCCAAGAATTGTCTCCTCACTCCACACATGGCTTGGGCTGCCGTTGAGGCGCGGCGACGATTAATGCAGACCACGGCGGACAACATTGCCGCCTTTATTTCTGGAACTCCGATCCATGTCGTTAACTAACAAGGGTGGATGTATATGACCGCGGCAACTTTAACTTCGCCCCAGTATCGGATTGCACAACGCATTGCGCGTTTGGGGACGGAAACCGCATTCGCGGTATCGGCTGAGGCCAATGCGTTGGCCGCTACGGGAGTCAAAATCTACCCGTTTCATCTGGGCGATTTGGATATCAAAACTCCGCAGAACGTCATTGACGCGGCATTTGCCGCGGCCAACGCTGGGAAAACCGGCTATTGCCCGAACGCCGGGATCGCGCCCCTGCGGCAAGCGCTGGCTGACGACATCAGCCGTTCCCACGGCATTCCTTACCAGTTGGAGAACGTGGTCGTCCAACCGGGTGGTAAGCCGACCATTGGCAAGTTCATCATGGCATTAATGGAGCCCGGCGAAGAAGTGCTGTATCCGAATCCAGGCTATCCTATCTACGAATCGCAAATCGAATTTCACGGTGGGCGCGCAGTACCCTACGGATTCCGTGAAGGCCCGCACAACTTCGAAATCGACCTCCAACAGTTGGCAGACTCCATATCGGAGCGAACGCGGTTATTGGTGTACAACAATCTCCACAATCCGACGGGCGCCGAGTCCCGTCCGGAAGAAATGCAGGCTATCGCGGAACTGGCGCAGCGACACGATTTAATCGTTTTGAGTGACGAAGCGTATTTTGATATTCGGTACCAAGGCGAAAGCACATCCATTGCATCGCTTCCGGGAATGGCAGCGCGGACGGTGATCCTGTACACCTTTTCCAAAAAGTTTGCGATGACGGGCTGGCGGTTGGGAGCCACGATCGCACCCGTGGAAATCGCCAATGTCATCGCCAAACTCAACGTCAACGACGAGAGTTGTCCCAATCATTTCATTCAATATGGTGCGGTCGCTGGACTATTGGAAAGCCAACAGGAAGTCCAACGCATGCTAGATATTTTGAGAACGAGGCGCGATCGCGCTGTCGAGTTGTTGAACTCGGTGGGCGGGGTTCGCTGCTACAGACCGCAGGCTACATTTTATCTGTACCCGAATGTTACCGAGCTGATGCAGCGCAAGGGATTTAACGACTATGAAGCGTTTCGCCGACAGGTTTTGCGTGACACTGGCGTTTCCTTTTGTACGCGATTGCATTTTGGCCGGGCCTTACCCGAGGAAACGGAACGTTACATCCGCTTCGCCTACTCTGGGATCAGCCTGGCGGATATCGAAGAAGGACTCGGGCGTTTCGTGCAATGGAGCCGATGACGAACTCGGCCGCGAGTGAATCCCTTTCGGACCTATAATTCCGTTGTCACCGCTGCTCGGACGATAAGAAACAGCAATCTAGGCGGCTCGGCGGTTAGGCTGTGCCGATTCCTCGGCCGTTTCAAAGTTTATCAGCTCGCGAACCTGATAATTTTGCCGCTCGGAATGAGCAAAATAGATCCGCGCGTTGACTTCTC
>JACTND010000114.1 GCA_014584305.1 Planctomycetota bacterium
GCGCCCACTGGCAGAATGCCCTGCTAGAACTTCGGGCGGACGCGGATTGCGCGGATGCGCGCGGCAACGCGGCAATCCGCGCGCATCGCTGTGGCACTGCTATCCGTTCTCGTGCGCCTATTTGTCGGCCGGCAGCTTCGCCAATTCGTCCAGCGATAATGGCTCGTGCTCGCGCAATTGCTTGATCCAAGTGAGCGTCCGTTCCGAAGGCGCGAACAATTGCACTAGGTCCATGGTCACATCGACCAGTTCGACTCCCTCGGCCACCGCGTCGCACTGCATGGTAATGGCCGTCACTTGCTTTTCGCGCATGATTTGGACCAGGCCCGCGTGCACGGGTTGCAATAGGTCGTTGACGGGTACCCGGCCAAATCCTTGAAAGTGAAGTTGCCGTTGGTGTGCTTGCCCCCACGCTTCGAGTTGGGCCATGCGCTGGGAGTCTTTTTCTCGCTTGGCGACTTCGAGCTCCTTCATCTTTTCGGCAACCGGATTGTGGGTCGAAGCAGCCCAGGCCACAGCAATGGCTCGGCTTTCATACACGCCGATCCGGACGCGTGGATCCGTAGCGGGACGATGGTCTTGTCCCCCCGCGATGCCTGTTAAACCGCACGCGGCCAAGGCCGCCAATACACAACATACTCGCCAGTGCATAATTAATCACTCGTAAACTAGGGGTTGCGTTGCGCCGGCCCCACACACGTCAGGGGGCAACGGCTGAACGTGTTGATTTGCACATCATGTGCCAATGCTCAAAAAGTCGAGGAGAGGGGACTTTTTGCCAAACGTCCAAGCCCAGCAGATTTTTCATGAGTTACAATAGATGTACATGCATGTACGTTTTATGTTTCTCGTGTGACGATCATGAGCTTGTTTACTACTGGCGAACGAAAACGGGTCGAGCAACTTGCCGAGTTAACCTTCACCAATCCATTTCGGCCGGAACGGGCCGCCCTGGAGCGCGCTCTACTCGGCCGCGCCTACGATCCATCCGGCGGCTCGGCCTGGCATCGACACGTCGAACCGACAGCCTCCACCAACTTGACCGGCATTCGGCAGCTTGTCACGGATTTGGCCGACACGGCGCGCGACCGTATGCGCGCCGGTCAGCGCGGTGGCGATCGCGAATACGAACGGTACGACGATCTCGTCATGCACGTGTTGTTCTTCCGCGCAGATGAACATTGGCGCAGCCACGGGAACGCGCCAGCCGCAGCCCCCGGCGCATGGGAGGGATTTCGAAGAGACTTTGAAGACTATTTCGCGTGTGCGGATGTTGGTTTTCCCAGCCGCCGCGACCCGGCTCATGTTTTCGCCGGTCTTTATCAGATCCACCGGGCATTCCACCACATTTTTCAGAACATCATTGGCGGCTCAGCGGCGACGATTCATTTGCGTGCGGCCGTTTGGCAATCGATTTTCACGCACGACATGCGGCGCTATCGCCGCTCGCTGTATAAGCAGCTGGCGCGATGGCCGACGTTGATTGTCGGCTCATCGGGCACCGGCAAGGAACTGGTCGCAACTGCCATCGGCCGTTCGCAGTATCTGCCGTTCGATTCCCGATCGCGGCAGTTCGCCGACGGTGGCGAATTGTTCTTTCCTCTGCACCTGGCGGCGCTGCCAACCAACTTGGTGGAGTCGGAGTTGTTCGGTCACGCCAAAGGCGCGTTCACGGGAGCCACGCGCGACCGACCGGGTTGGCTGGAAACGGCGGGCGCGCATGGCGCCGTTTTTTTGGATGAAGTGGGCGAGATCGATTTGTCGGTACAAGTCAAGCTGTTGCGCGTCATCCAAACGCGCACCTTTAGTCGCGTCGGCGAACAGCGCGACCGCCACTTCGAAGGCAAATGGATCGCCGCCACCAATCGCGATTTGAACCAAGAAATCGAACGCGGCGCATTTCGCAAAGATCTGTATTTCCGACTTTGCGCCGACGTCATTCGCACTCCAACGCTGCGCGAACAGATCAACGGGTCGCCGCAGGAACTGACCGAATCTATCCGATTCGTCGCCAGTCAACTCGCTCCGGATGAAATCGATAGCGTCACCAGCGACGCGCTGTCTTGGCTTGAACGTCACATGCCGCGAGACTACGAATGGCCCGGGAATTTTAGAGAGCTGGAACAATGCGTGCGGAACATCGTCGTCCACAACGAATACCGCTTCTCCCAGTGGCAGCCCGTGGATCAACCCGGCAGGCTGGCGGGGACAGAAACGGCCATGGAGCGCTTGACGTTGACCGCCGAGCAACTCGTGCGGCGCTATTGCACGTACGCCTATTGGAAGACTGGCAATTACGAGCAGGCTGCCGAGCATTTGCAGCTCGACCGGCGCACCGTTCGAGCCAAGATCGACGAACAACTGCTCGATCAATGGAACATTCCGTCTTAACGAATTGTTACGACATCATTTTGGGGCTGGTTGCGCTCGCCGCTAGCGCTCGCTTGTGGCTGGCGGTTAACCAATAACTGGATGGACCAACGAACCTGGCCTCGTCCAACGAGCTTTTCGTCGAATCCACCCACTAGTAGCGGACGCGCGGCGCCAATGGAAATCGCCGGGGTCCGAACCGAGGGCCGCAGCCCGCGCATAGTAGCGGCCGACGGCAGCACGCATTCCCCTGATCCACCGAGATCGCACAGTCCGAGGGCGACCACAGCGGCGTCAACTCAAGATTGCGAAACCAGACTTCGGTTCCGTGATCTTGTAAGAATATCCGCCCGACCGGGTTCTCCCCAAAGCCTTCGTGCGGTGCAAATTTGCTGCGGGCCACGCGCTGTCGCCAGTCGCTGGAACCCGCAACCGCATCGACGATCTGGCGACCGTTAAGCCAGTGCTCGACGCGATTCTGATAAACGACGATCCGCGATCGATTCCAGTCTCCTATCGGGCGGAGCAGTTTATTGGCATTCGGTTCGTACACCGCATAGATCGCTCCCGTCGTGTGGACTCTTCGTGGATCGACCAGATCGTCTTGAATCTGGTATTCGCATCCCAACCATTGATTGCCGTATTGGCGGACGCGGTACTTAACGCCGCTATTGCCGCCGGGCGCGATCTTCCACTCGAAACTCAATTCGAAATCGCCGACCGGGTGCTGGTAGTAGAGATCGCCCCCTGCCGACGCACGGTACAATACTCCGTCAACCGCCTGCCAGCCGCGCGTCATCGGTTCTCCACTTGCCGTCGTCCAGCCGCGCAGTGAATGACCGTCGAAGATGCGCTCTGTTACTCCGCGCCACTGGGCGCTGGCTTGACTACATACTCCGGAACACCAAACGGCTAATCCCAAACACAACCAAGCGCGTAACATTGTTTCACCTTGTACTCAGTCAACCCGTTAGTAACCGTTCACAAGTGAGTATCGAAATCGCCGACTCGACTCGCGGCATCGTTGCTTCGCGGAGCAATCCACGACCGTTTGGCCGCCGATGGCTTACGGCGCTCCTTCAGACTCGTCTGCGGCGTACAGGCGCTCGTAGAGGCGGCTTTGTAAGTCCGCGGCACGGGATACCAGTTGCGGATAACGCTCTGAGAGTTCTTCCAAATACTCGGTCAATAATACCGTGGCGGTCGTCAATGTGGGGCGTTCGTGACGGAACTCGACGAAACGCTCATTGAGTTCCTTGATCTCCGACGTTTCGGCACCTGCCGTTTGCAACAGGCCGACGATCTCCGCCATCATGAAGGCCAAACCCATATGTCCTTGACTATCGCCAGGCAGCGGTTCGTCGGACACGACTCCCGACCACACAGGAGCAAAGGGATCGGGTTCCTCGGCGTCAGTCGGAGCCGTCTCTGATTCTCCGCGCGTTGTGGATCCTGCTGGTCCGAATCCGCGCTGCTCTTCCTCCCACTCTTCGCGGGTGGCGCACAGCGAAAAGGCAAACTCGCCATCGAGTTCCAGATGATGGCCATCGATCCCCACAAAGGTCGGCCCTTGCTCCGCACCTTCCTCCGCCATCATGATGCAGATTGGGCAATCGCAATCGAAAGCGTGTTCCGCAGATTCATTCCCGTCCATTCCGGCGATCGGCGCGCCGACAGCGCGCGGTACGCGACGGCGGTTGGCTTCGATGATGAATCGGGGAGGCGAACCCCCCTCAAACGGAGCATCCATCCACTCGTTTTGAACCAATGCCAGCAACTCGGCCAAATCGCTTTGGCGGCGCGGTCGCAGTTTAGGATTTGGGACTGCAGCGCCGGCATGGACACACCATACCCACCCCATCTCGATCAAGGTGCGGCACAGGTCGAAATAGGTCGCGATCTCTTCCGTTCCCAGCGGGGCCTGATCGAAGTTTGTAAAATCGGTCGGCAAGGCTACGGTTTCACCGACATCTTGGCAGCGGAGCTGTTGCCCCCAAATGATGCGATCGATCCACTCGCGGCCACCATGTAGCAAATCGCGCGGGGAGCGGCCATCCAGATCATCCCGGGGTGTCATCAGCCACTCGCGGTGGACTCGAACCGTGAATGGGTACCGGCGCGATTCATCGTCCGCCGCGCCGCTCGTCTTCCATTCCGGAGACTCGACGATATCCAACATTCGCGTTGTCAGGTCTTGATGCAAGGCATCACCGTAGAGCAACTCGCGATCCGTGCGCGGCACGCTCAGGGGTGCTTCCCGCGGACGTTCAACCTGCGCCACATCGGCATCGACGCACAATTCCCACCAGGGTGGCAAATGAATACTCAGTGACCAACGTTGACCCTCCTCATCGTCCGTTACCAAGTTGAACGTATCGTCCCGCTGGACCGGCTGGTATTGCTGCCCCATCAAGACACGCTTCTGCTCCAGATCGATCACGACCCAAGCCGCGTGCGGATCGAGCAGGGCGAGGACTTCGTGCAAGTTCTTCTCCGCCAGCGGCAGATTCGCGGCAAACTCCTCCACGAGAGGCGAACGGTAGCGATCCCAACACGCCACCATATCGTCCCAATCGGACGGATCTTCGGAAGTCACGGCGATCAACGTGAGGGCCGTATCGTCGTTCAACACACCCCAACGGCAGGTGTGCGCTTCCACGATGATCACTTCCACAGCTTGGTATTCGCGATCCATTTGCCTGTATTCGTTATTGCAACTAAGGGATACCGTTTCACCTGGCCACGAATGGAAACTGCCGATTCGAAATGACCGATTGACCTCCCTCTATTGTCACCAAGTTGGTGTCCAGGTAAAGCCAGCGGACCAGGTCGTTCAGGAGACCAGATATTCGCGGGGAATAATCGGCTGCGCGGACGTGCCTGGCAACGGACGGCACATCCGCGGTTGTGCGAGCGCTATTTGCCCAAGGTGATCGATGCCACCGCCGTTCGGATGTGGTGGCCGGAAACTTCGCCGTCTTCCCAGGTGAGTTCCAAGATGTGGGTGGCCGCTTCGCTCAGCGCTGTTCTCCAATTCTCGCCATCGCCCGCAAGCGTGACGTGGAGCCGCCGAAACGTCAGTTCGAACGCCTCACCGTCGCTCGCATGTTCGAGCGTAGTCGCATCCTCACGGCTCGATGCGATGAACACCAATGGTGGGCTGGCCCAGGCGCGCCACGGTGATTCTGCCCGAGGTGGTTCAACCAGCAACTGAAACGCGAAACCGGGCGGGATATCATCAAAAGTAAACTCACCGTGGGCATCGGTTTGAACCTGGTCGATCACGTTGCTGGAAGGTGGAAGCTCCCGCCCAGTCAGCGATATGCGATAGCCGATTGCTCGGTTGCCGCGCTGGTCATACAACGCACCCTGCAGTCGAGCCGCCGGGATCAGCACAAAGTCGATCTCCTTGGGCTGACCCGGCAGGATCAGGTTGCCCTCACGGACTTCCCAATCAGTCCCGCCGTTTGGCTGTTCCATCGCCGCGAAACAATCTCCCTGGCGGCCTAGGTTTCGTTCGGTATAACCCGGCAGGCGCGCTGAAATGGTCGCGACTTGCATCAGTTTGGGATCATCCGACCAAAAACCTGGACCGAAATCGATCACGTAGTGACCCGTGGTATCGCTGACCGTCTTGCCCGTCGGTCTCAAGGTACCGATGCCACAATTGGCGATGACTTCAACGCCTGAGAGGGGAGCGCCGTTGGCATCGACGATGCGCCCCTGTGCCCGCCACGGTCGTCGGTCGTCGATTATTCTTGGCGGTCCGTCCATCGGCTGGTCATCGATCGATTGTTGGAATACCTGCGGCGGCGCCAATCTTTGCGGGGCTGAATTCGGCTCGATGCCGGGCGCGGCGAAGAAGGTTATCTCGCCGCCGTCCGCCAGCGCTTCCTCGCGCACGCGCTGCACGTCATAGCGCCATTTCATTCTGAAGCGGAAGGCTTTGGGCGGGTCATCGAACTCGACTTCATAGCGTATGGCACCGTGCGGCGATTGTTCTTCGTCCGACGGCGCTCCCGTATCGGGAAAAACCACGCCTTGCATGTTGTGAACATGATTTGGGTCGTGGACCAATCGCTTCGCCCGCAGCCGCATCACGAACTCGCCACCGTGTGCTTGCAGGTCTGCAACCAATTGTTCAGCGCCTGCGTCCGGTGAAGCCCAGGCGCGGATCACACCCCCCTGATCCAAAAGATGGACACGACCTCCAGTAACTACGACGGACGTTTGGCCGGCGTTGGAAACGACTTCGACCTGTTCGCCGAAAAACTCGGCTCTGAGGCCCGAGCCCTCTGGCAAGTTGAATATGATTTCGGTTGCATCGACCGCATTCCCGAACGAGCGCACATCGTCATCCGCCGAGACCAGGGTCTCAAATTCCGTGACACTGACGTTCCGTTCCAGATGCTGCTCCAGCGACTCCCATTTCTCTAGCAATTGTTTCGGTGTTCTTCCCCGATTCGTCGCGCGCAGTTCGACGCGTTGGATTCGATCACCGTCTTTTTCGACGATTCTCAAGGGGATGTCGGCCAGTGTCTGGGCGGTTAGATCGCTCGGCAAAGTCAACTCTGCACCGGATTTCAACGCCAGATATTTGTAGTGCACGTTCCCCGATCTGTCGTTGCCGGCAAATAGTTCCACGGCCACTTGCCGACCTTCTCCCTGGCCCCATTCGACCACGGAAACGGTATGCCAGAACGGTTGCGGTTTTGACCACTTGAGATACCACAACACCTCGCCCGATTGGGAATCGATGGCCACGATATCCCACATCAACGAAAGATAAATCGAGACCCCATCGTATTCGAGTCCCTCGTCCACTGGGACGCGCGCATCGCCTAAGGGAACCCAATGCGTCGATTCGCGCCGACTGGTGTTGTAGCGCCGCGTCGTCAGCACGCGCACACCATCGCGATCCGCCCGTTGAAGTCCGTCCGCATGACCACTCGATTCGACGGAAAACGACTTATCGGGAACCAGAAATGGCGGGAGGGCGGGTGCAGGCCGCAGGTCCTGCGGCAGCGCCATGTACACGAAGGTGGATTCGGCCGGATAGTAAAACAACCCTTCGCCTTGCTGGCCGCGAACCAGTGCCACCCAATCCATTCCCAGTAATCCGAAGTCCGAATTGTCATCGTCCAGAACCAGAGCGTTGACGGGGCCGAACGAGGGTCCGACACCTAATGCGACCGTATCGATACGCACGATTCGAAACGTGTGCTGTTGTTTCGGGTTCATGCCATAGAGGGCCAAATGGCCCGGCACCCAAACGGGATCGTTGGCATAGGGAACAATCCGTTGGTTCGCGCTCACCGGTTCGGTCAGTTCGGCCACCGTGATGGTGTTGTCGGCTGGATTGCCGGCATCAACGCCAGGCTTCTCGATCGTCAACGGAAACGGTATTTGAATGGTCGGGGCGGCAGCCGGAGGCGCCTCACCGAAGTCGATCTCTCCCAATTCTCGCGCGTTCAACTCTTTGGCCACGCGCGCCGGAATCAGCGAGTACGGAAACACGTTCGAATACTTCATGCCCAGCGATGCGCGCCGCCATTGGTCATCGGCGACCGTAGCCAATCGGATCTCGTCGAACACGCGCGCGTTGAGGCCCGTCTTCGAGTCCACGCGGATGTGTTCCTGCTTCCGCGTTTCGATATGATCATCGTCGGCGTTCTCAGACCTGACCGATTCTGATGGTTCCGCCGGCATGGATCGACCGGCCTCTCTCTGACTTGGGAGGTCCGCAACCCCAGTAGCCGACAGGAATAAACCAACGGCCAACGCGGCCATCGAGCCAAACGCCACGACCCCGGCCGGCCACCAACCCGCGGTACACCGCGTTTGCGAGCCGACAATGCGCCGAATGCGATCAACTAACACACCGCCTTGGCTGGCGATCATCAACGGTTGTGGACGGCATCGCAGTTCCTCCATCCGCGCCAACGCGCGGGCCAATGCCATCCGGCTGCCACAAACTTCAATTGCGATATCGTCACAGCAGTGCTCCCGTTCAGCCCGAATCCGCGCCGACAACCACCACACGGCTGGGTGATAGAACAACAGCGTTTCCACGATTGTTTGCAGCAGGTTCACCAGATAATCGTGCCGCCGAATGTGGGCGAGTTCATGGGCTAAGATCGATTCCAGCTCGCGGGTCGTCAAACCGGACATTATGCTTACTGGAATGAGTATTGCCGGCCGCAACCATCCTACGACTGCCGGAACGGCCACCCGCGCGGACTCCACCAACTGGATGGATCCGCGCAAGCCCAAACGCGCCGCATACCGTAGAACAATCGCGCGCAGCTCTGCCGACTCCACCGGACGGCATTCGCGGCGCCAAACACGAATGCGGTACAATCCCAACAGCAACCGTAACGACAGAACAAAAACTCCCATCATCCAAGCCGCGACCAACCACGGAAAGCAGGTAGGGATCACTTGTTCCCACGTCCGCCAGAACATACTGTTGGGTAACTCATGATTGCCAGGCCTACTTTGTTCCGCACGCTGGAGGCCGGTGGCTTGACCTTTGGCAATGGCTCCCGCAGGAGCGTCCGAATTGAGGCGCGGAGGCACAATAGGTGCCACCCACCTTTTGCTGTCCTTGGCCAAAAACCGGGTGTCCCCTTTCTTGCTTTGGCCAAAAATGGGTGTCCCCTTTCTGGGTGTCCCCTTTCTTGCTGCTGTCCTCCAACCGGC
>JACTND010000112.1 GCA_014584305.1 Planctomycetota bacterium
ATCCACGAGGCGCGGCTCGAGGGCGACTACCCGTACGTGCTCGCGGGAGACGGCACGGTGGAGTGGGCCGCGCCGTGGCCGCTCGATCCCTCGCTCGCGCGCGAGCGCCTCCGCCTGCTCCTCTCGGCGCTGGCCGAGGCGAAACCCGCGATGTGCTCGCTGCCGCGCTGGCCGAATTGGGTTGCGCGCGCGGGCTCGTCGTTCACGGCCGCGATGGACTGGGGGAAATTTCCCACTCGACCGTCACCGACGCCACACATATCGACCACGGTCGTTTGCGCGCGACTACCATGCAGCCTCAGGATTTTGGCATCGAACCGGGTGCACTGGACCCAATTCGCGTCAACAATCCGCAAGAGAGCGCCGCCCTGATTCGGGCCGTGCTGGCAGGTCAACCCGGTCCGGCCTTCGACATCGTCGTCATCAACGCCGCAGCCGCACTCTGGATCGTGGGCGCGGCCGCTTCCCTGGCCGACGCCCGCCAGTCGGCCGATGACGCCATTCGCAGTGGCCGCGCGGCACAAACGCTGGATGATCTGGTCCGCATCACCAATCAACCGGCATGATGTAATCTCGGCACCGGCCAGAAGGCCGATCCCGTTGCCTGGGCGAAGCGACGGTCCCCGCCGTCGCACCCTTTTTCGATAGATCGTTTCCGATATAATCGTTCCGTCTGAGTAAAAAGGGGACACCCAACCAATACATCGAGTTACGATCATGGCAAAACCTCATCGCAAGTTGAAAAAGGCAAATCATGGGCGGCGTCCGGCAAACGCCAAGGCCCGTAAGGCAAAACGCAAGAAAATCGTCACGCCGTAACATGGCGCGGGTTATCGGGCCTGTCGCGGAATCGTGCGCGGGTGTTGAGGCCGCGACTTATGGGCCGGAGAATTGTGCCAAAGCTCGATCCGTACGTCGATTTTTCGGCCCACCTGTTCGAGCTGGATGCGCTGGCTAAGAATCCTGAGTTTGTCGCTAGCGGTTCCCCGCCGGACCATGCCGGCGACTTTGTGCCGTGTCTATCGGTGGACAAAAGGCCGCTGTTCCCTCTCGTCCAGCCACTCGAATTAGAAATCGGTTGCGGTAAGGGACTGTTTTTGTGCAATGCATCAACGAATCATCCCGATCGAAACTACTTGGGTGTCGAGATAGCAAAAAAATATGCGCGGTTCTCCGCGTATCGATTGGCCAAACTCGGTCGAAGCAACGCGCGTGTGGTGCGTGGAGACGGTGTGGCCTTGATGCGCGAATGTCTCCCTAATAGTTGTCTGGCTGCCATCCACGTTTATTACCCCGATCCCTGGTGGAAAGCGCGCCATCGAAAACGTCGCGTCGTCCGCGCCGAGTTCGCCACCCAGGCCCACCGCACCTTGCGGCCGGGGGGATTTCTCATTTTCTGGACCGACGTCGAGGAGTATTTCGCCGAGGGTTGCCAATCGGTACGCGAAGCGTGCGATTGGAACCAACTTGCTGAGCCTCCTCCCCGTTTTCGCACCGATTCCGCCGATGGCCAGACGCATTTCGATCGCCGCATGATCCGAAATGAGCACGATGTCTTCCGGGTCTGTTTCCAAAAACCAATTGGCGACAGCGTTCGCTAATGAGTAACTGTTCACGCACGAATTTGGTTGGACAGCGCCCAGTACATTTCCATCTAACGTAATTCCTTTGACCAACGACCCCCGCGAGTTCATCTCGTGGATCAAGCAGTTTGGACGCTAAAAGGCGAAAGCTAAGACGCGAACTCAGAAATCCTGATCCTCTTGCAGCTGCCTCTGGCGGCTGCGAGAGGAACCGATGGCGAGTGCCCGGAATCGCCCTCAGTCTTCCTGCCTCATCCCCCGCGAATCTGCCTCGAGGCTGAAGAAGTCCGCACGGGCTGAGGCGGTTCGCCTGCGAACTTTGGCTCCCATCAGACAATCTGATGGGGGGCCATGCTCATCCGCAGCCACTTGGCTCGCAAACTTTCCGGCCCACTAAACAAGCTGATGGGGGCGGATCGACAAGGTCAATCGTGGGAAGATGGGTTTCGACTACCTGTCTCAGGAATCTTCATTCCAACTCGTGAACGGTTACATCGCCACGCAAGTCGCCGATTGTGAAGGGCGGCCATGGCAGGATACGCTGATTGTTCCCACCGACCGTAGGCTTTACAATAACAGCGCACTCGATCGGGGGCGTGTGAAGCAGTGGGATGCGTCCAATTAACGACCCAAGTTTTATCGGGAGCGAACAATGAATACCTCTGCGCGGGCAATCGGTTGGTGTTGCGGCGTTTGTGTGTTGGCCAATTCCTTGGCTCAGGCCGATGATTGGACTCAGTGGCGCGGCGAAAACCGCGATGCGCGAGTCACGAATTTCGCCGCTCCGGCGACGTGGCCTACGGAACTGAAGCAAGTCTGGAAGGTAACCGTCGGCGATGGTGTGGCGACTCCGGCTTTGGCCGGTGGTAAGCTGTACGTATTTGCCCGCGACGGCGGCAACGAGGTCTTGCGATGCCTCGATGCGGCGACCGGAAAGGAACTGTGGAGCGACAGCTACGCAGCGCGACAAATTACGGGAGCGGCCGGCGGCTTTCCCGGCCCTCGTTGTTCTCCAGCCGTCGACGAAGGCAAGGTCTGCGTCATCGGCGTCCACGGAGTCGTCACGTGTTATGAAGCCGAAACCGGGCGCCGCTTGTGGCAGAATCGAGATTTTGAAGGCGAGGTCCCGCGCTTCAATACCTCCAGCTCACCCCTGATCCTCAATGGTTTGTGCATCGCGCAACTCGGTGCCGGGAACACCGGTGGCCTGGTGGCCTTGGAACTGGACAGCGGGACCGTGCGCTGGAAATGGATTGGCGATGGTCCGGCCTACGCCTCCCCGGCGATCATCCAACTCGACAATGTCACGGCAATCGTCGCCCCCACGGAGGCGAAAATGGTTGCGGTCAATGCGGCCGACGGAAACTTGATGTGGGAGCAGAACTACACGCAAGGCCGCTACAATGCGGCTTCGCCGATCGTCGCCGGAAATTTGCTGATCTTTGCCGGTCCGAATCGCGGCGCAACGGCGCTGCGCGTCTCGATCTCCGGCGGCCGCTTGTCGGTGTCCGAAGCCTGGCGCAACGACGAATCGACCGTTCAGTTCAATACTCCGGTGTTGCGCGACAATGCGCTCTTCGGCCTGTCGGCACAGAATCAATTGTTTTGCATCAATGCCGCGACTGGAGCAACGACCTGGTCGGCTCCGATCGATCCCAACGCGCCGCAACCGCCCGCTGGCGGTGATCGCGCCGGCGGCGAACGCGGCCAGCGCGGTGAACAAGGACAGCGCGGCGAGCAGGGGCAGCGCGGCGAGCAGGGGCAGCGCGGCGAGCAGGGGCAGCGCGGCGAGCAGGGGCAGCGCGGCGAACGTGGCGGACCGCCCGGTGGTGGCAGACGCGGCGGCGGAGGAGGTGGTGGCGGCTATGGCAGCGTCGTCGATGCCGGCAATGTGATGGTGGCACTCAATCCATCGGGGCGATTGGTCGTTTTCGCACCCCATGATGGGGAATACCAAGAATTGGCCTCCTACAAGGTCGCATCTGAAGGAACGTATGCGTACCCCATTTTGGATGGCCCCCATATTTTTGTGAAAGATCGCGACTCCGTGATCCTGTATTCCGTGCGGTAACCGAATATTGTTCACGGGACTGACGCGCCATGCCGCGCAGTTGATGGGAGGTTGACACAAGAACTCGCAAACGGGCGATGAAATGCTGCAACATCACAGCCGATCGGTGTTGTGCAAATGCTCAACGATTTCGCCGACGGTCCAGTAAATCCATGACGCAGATTTCCAGCGCGCCGAACGTCGCTTGGATCGTTCGCAGTGCGCTGACGAGATCGTCATTGTGATCCGTGGGATCGATCGAGTGGATAGTGATCGACTGCCGCAGCGCGCTTCTTCCCATAATGGATCTCGATGAAGGCGATCCCGATTTCGCGCTGAGTCCGTTGAGGGTTGTTTCGAGCAATCGCCAATTTACATTCCCGGATCAGCCGACGCGTCAACTGCAGCGCCTTCCGTGCTCGTTCGGCGGGAGGAAGGCGGCGGATCAAGGCCCGCGGCACGTCCTCCGCCTCGGGGCTGGTTTCGGTCCTGTGGCCGTGCACGGCGTTTCTTCTGTGCCTTGATTTAATTCGTCGTGCGCACCATTGCCAAGAACGAGCCGGTCGGATGGAGATCGCCGCCAATGACTCAAGCGTGAGGCCCATGCGTCGTCGTTGTCGCGGGTTCGCGCGGTGGGCTGGATTGGCCGTTGCCGTCGGCCTGCGCGCGTGCGCGACGTCTGGGTTTGACGTCCGTCTGATGGGCCGAGCGCTGGTCGCGGCGCCGCGCCCAAATGATTTGCGCATCGACCAACATGCTCAATAACATAGGAATCAAGACCAACGTCAATATCGTCGAGAGGAGCAATCCGCCGAACACGACACTGCCAATCCCGCGATAGAGTTCACTCCCCGCGCCGGGGAAAAACACGAGCGGCGACAGTCCGAAAATCGTGGTCAAGGTGGTCATGAAGATCGGCCGCACGCGCGTTTCCAAACTGGCGGAGATCGACTCGTGGGGCGACACTCCTTGACTGCGGAAGACACGCGACTGATGCACGATCAAGATCGCGTTGTTGACCACCGTCCCCACCAAAATGACGAAACCCAACATCGTCAATACATCCAGCGACTGCGGCGGCTCGCCGATCGCCACCAGGTACGCGCTCAACAGTTGTAGGCCGATCAATCCCCCCACAGCACCTAGTGGTACACTCAATATAATGATCAGCGGATAGACCCAAGACTCAAACAGCGCAGCCATCAATAAATAGGTGATCAAAATCGCCAGTAGGAAATTCCACCGCAAGGCTTCCCAGGTCTGATGCAGCTTGTCCGCCGTGCCGCTCAGGTTAATAAAATATTGGTTGCCGATGATACCCGCGTGTTCCAACGGCGCAATGATCTCCCGTTCGATGGTGGCAATCGCTTGTTCCAACGAGATCTCGATCGGCGGGGAAACTTCGATGGAGATCGCGCGTTGGCGTTCGCGGCGGTTGATCTGCTCGGGACCGGCGGCCAAACTTTGACGCGACACAACATCGAGCCGCACGGGTTCGGGCAAAACCGGCGTGGCGATGTACTCGGCGGCCAAGTCAAACACCGGTTCGTCCGGGTTAGGTTTGCCCATTATAACCAAATCGATTTTCTCGCCGTCCAAAAAGTAGTCGGCCGCATAGGCACCATCCACTAGCGCGTTCACGGCGTATCCCAAATCGCGGCTGGTGACTCCCAGGGCGCTGGCCTGTTCGGGTTTCAGGACCACGTGCAATTCGGGGCTGGACAAATCGAGGCTCGGAATCGGTCGCGCTTGCCCATTCGGGATCTGTTGCTTGACGTCGGCCATCACGCGTCCGCCGATTTCGACCAGGCGATGCAAATCGGGGCCGGTGATCTCGATATCGATGTTCCGGCCGCCGGACAGACCGCGCCCAAAAATGCTGGTTTGAAAGGCGCGAATCTGCGTTCCAGGGAATCGACCATCGAGTTTCTTCATCACCAGATCGATCAATTTCCGCGCGCGCAGCTCGTCGTGGGCGCGCATGCCGACGAACACACTCCGCTCGCGGGCCATGTAAAAGAAATCGGCGATCGACGGGTAATCCAAATGGGCCGTATCTTCCGTACTGGGTTCGATGTCCCAATACGGCTTAAGCAACTCCTCCACTTCCTTCCCGATCGCGTTGAGTTGATGCACGTTGTAACCGGGTGGCGTCTGAATGGAACAGAACACCAGGTTGCGATTGCCGGCCGGTAGATATTCGACTTTGGGGTACAACCACCAACCCAACGCCGCGATCGCTCCCAGAATCGCCGCCACGGTCACCAGCCGCCGCGACCACTTTTCTTGCAACCAGCGATTGCTCGACACGATGGACTGTCGCAAACCGACCCCCCATTGCTCCAGCCGCCTGGCGACACGCGATCCCGACCCTCTCGACGCGGCCGCGGTCGAGTGCCGATCGGCCATGATTCGCGACGCCGCTGTCGGAATGACAATTACGCTGACGATCAATGACAACCCCACGGCGGCGCTGATCGCCAGCGCGATGTCGCCGAACAACTGCCCCACTTCGCCTTGCAAAAAAATCACGGGCAAGAAGACGGCCAAGGTGGTCAAGGTCGATGCCAATACCGCCCCCCAGACCTCTCCCACGCCGCGCCGCGCAGCCTCCAACGGCGAATGCCCTAGACGCCAAAACCGGAAAATATTCTCCAGCACGACCACCGCGTTATCGACCAACATCCCCACGGCAAAGGCCATGCCCGCCAAGCTAATCACGTTCAACGACCGACCCATTTCGCGCAAGATCAAGAACGTGCCAATGACACTGATTGGAATGGCAATCCCCACGACCAATGTCCCGCGGGCGAACCAGAAACCCGTTCCCAACACGATGGCCAGTGTGACGACAAACAACCACGGCGAGAAGTAAATGGCGGCTAATCCGCTGGCCAAGATCAAGGGTGAAACGATCACCGCCCGCGCGCCAATATGCAGGAACAGCATCAACACGATGATGGTCAATGCCCCACCCAAGACGATGTTCTGCTGCACCAGCCCAACCGCCGAGCGAATGTACGTCGTCTCGTCATACACTTTGGTCAGCATCAGCCCTTCCTGCGCCAGAACGCCTTGATTCAACCGCTCCACCTCGCGGTCCAATCGCCGCATGATCTCGATCACGTTCGCCCCCGTGTCGCGGTTGACCGACACAGACATGCTGGAAACGCCGAAACGTTGCACAAAGCCCGTCGTCTTCTCAAACCCGAGCGCCACGTCCGCCACGTCGCGAACCAGAATCGGCACCCCGTCCTGCGTGGCGATGATTTGATCAAGGATTTGTTCCGGCGATCGGTACTGGCCCAATGTCCGCACCACCACGCGGCTCTTGCCAACCATGTAATCGCCGGCCGAGATATCGACACTGGCGTTGGTCAAGGCATTGCGCAAATCGCTGATCGTCACGCCGCGGCCCGCCAAGCGGTGCGGATCGATCACGACATGCATCTGCGGGCGACGGCCGCCGCGGACAAAGGCGTCGGAGACGCCGGGGATGCGTTCGAATTGCGCCTCGATCACGTCTTCCGCGAACTTGCCGTACACCGACATGTCCAAATCGGGGGGCGCCAAGTCCTTGGCGCGGGGATCTTTCTGAGCCAACTCCCGCAAGCGATAATTGATCAATCCCGTCATCTTCGCGCGGAGGACCCGTTCGATGTCCGCGTGCAGGTCGGGATGTTGCCGCGCAAACGCTTGCAGTTCTTCCCGCGACGGCGGGCGCGGCGACAAAATAAACCAGCCGATGGAATTGTCGTTGGTGTTCGACGTGCGAATGACGGGTTCCCGCGCATCGATCGGGTAGCTGGGTACTTGTTGCAGTGCGTTGTTCACCTTCAGCAGCGCCGAATCCATCTTGGTCCCGACGCGGAACTCCAGCGTGATCTGCCCGAATGAATCCATGCATTCGGACGACATCTTGACGAGCCCCTCGACTGCCTTGAGCCGCTCCTCTTGTTCCTTGATAATCTCGTTTTCGATCTCTTGCGGACTGGCACCGGGCCACGCCGTTTGCACAGTCACCTGCGGTCGTTCGACGTCCGGGGACAGTTGCATCGGCATCTGAAACAGCGCGATGACCCCGAACATCACCAGCAAGATGACGCCGACACTAACCTTGACCGGATTGTCAATTAACCAGGCGATGGGGTGCACGATGTTTCAGTTCCCTTGGACGCGCACGGTTTCCCCGCCCCGCAGGCGCTCATTACCCATTACGATGACTTGCTCACCGTCGTTCACGTCTCCCGTGATTTCGACCGTTTCGCCCCGGGAGATTCCCGTTTTTACGAGGACGCGCTGGGCGATACTCCCCGCAGGCGAGGCGACGATCTTGAAGACGACTGCTTCGCGCCCCTGCAACACCAAAGCGTCTTTGGGGACAAACACCGTCTCGCGCGCCGTCCCGATGGGAACCAGAGCGCGTCCGATCATTCCCGGTTGCAGCGCCGGTCGATCGTTGATGTGCGGATTGGTCAACGTCGCCCGGACAGGCAATGTCCGCGCGCGAGGGTCGGCTTGCGGGACAACTCCTTGAACAGAAGCCACGATCGGTTCCGTCCAACCTTCCAGAACAATGTGTATTTGTCGCGCCTCGCGGTTCGGGTCGGCGATGGCGCGTTGCAACCGCGGCACGATTTCTTGCGGAACCTGGAAGATAAAATCGAGCGTGTCGATTTGGACGACTTCCACCACCGGTGCCCCTTTGGCCAACCACGCGCCGATGTCGGTAAACTTATTCGACACGTATCCATCAAACGGAGCGCGGACGTCGTAGCGCTGCTTCAAATCTTCCAATCGCGCTACTTCTTGTCGCGCGGCGTCGGCTCGTAAATGGGCTTGTCGCAACCGCGTGTCGCGCGTGGCGACCAATCGGCCATGGTCCAGTTCGGCCTGCCGCGCCAATTCCCGCAACGCATGGACTTGACTCTCTGCCAGGTCGATCTCTAATTGTGCGACGGCCGACCCTTGCGACGAGGCCAACCGTTTGAGGCGTTCCAGTTCTTGCCGCGCGTAGTCCATGCGCGCTTGCGATTCCGCCAGGCGGCTGGCAGCCGTGTCGATTTCGGTCGGCAGCGCGGCAGCCAATTCTTCCGCCGCTTGTTCGGCCAATTCGCTTTGGATTTTCGCAGCGCCGATTTCGATATCGAGCATTTCCGTTTCGAGGGAAGCCAAAATGTCGGCTTCGCGCCCGTCAGCAGCCGCGCGAATCCGATCGCCGGGTTGAACGTTCAAGGCGATCACGCGCCCTTCCACCGCCGAACCCACCACGGCAGAACGGGCCGCCTGTAAGGTCCCTAAAAACGATTGTTCCTCGGCCACGCGTTGGCGAACCGCCCGCGCCACGGCTACCAGCGGCGGACCAGCCGCCACGCCAGGGGGTTGCGCTCCGACGCTCCCGCTCGATGCCTGCACGGCGGTACACATGCCGATTAAGACGATTGCGACTCTTCGACTCCGCGCCAATCTTACCTCCATACGCTGGTGATTTTCACGATTTCGCCCACCCTTTGCTATCATCTATCCTAGTCGATCGGAGCCCGTTTTTCGCCTGCCAATCGCACTTTCTGAAATCCGATGCGACCGCTAGAATCCGCGCGACAGGAATCGCAAACATGCTGACATACATCACGGCGGGCGAATCGCATGGCCCTGCGCTGACGGCTATCATCGATGGCTTTCCAGCCGGGCTGGAGATCGACGTCGAAGCAGTCAACGCCGAATTGCGCCGCCGCCAGGGCGGCTATGGCCGAGGACAACGCCAAGCCCTGGAGCACGACACGGTCGAAATCCTCGGCGGCGTGTGGAAAAACCAGACGCTGGGGAGCCCGCTCTGCCTGCAGATCAAGAACGCCGATTTCAAACTTCCGCGGTTGAGCGAACTGCCGCGACCGCGCCCCGGCCACGGCGACTTGAGCGGCGCGATCAAGTATTTGGGAACCATGCGGGGCATCCTGGAACGTGCCAGCGCGCGTGAAACGGCCGCTCGTGTCGCCGCCGGTGCGATTGCCAGTCAACTCCTTGTCCAATTCGGCATCCATTCGATCGGCTTCGTCCGCTCGATCGGCACAGTGGTTGCGGAACCAAAAGCTGACCTTCTGCCGCCGGCCGGAACCGTGGCACAACTGATCGCCGAACGCGACCGCAGCATCGTTTATACGCTTGATGCCGATTGGGACGAGCATTTTCGCGCGGCGATTGAC
>JACTND010000259.1 GCA_014584305.1 Planctomycetota bacterium
AGTTCGATCCAATTGGGTCTGAAAGGATCGTGCCTCGATCTGTTGTTGCCGACAGAGATTAGCCTGGAAAACACAAATGCATCAAGTAGAGAACCTTTCGGCCTATGCCTAAGAAGACGATCTCGGACGTAGAAGTATCCGACAAAAAAGTTCTCATACGAGTCGATTTCAACGTCCCGCTTGAGGGGGGGCGCATCACCGATGACCGGCGGATCGTGATGGCTTTGCCGACAATCCGTTCGGTATTGGATCGCGGCGGCAGCGCCATTTTGATCAGTCATTTGGGACGTCCGGACGGCGCCCCCGATCCAGACTACAGCCTAGCGCCCGTAGCCGAGCGCTTGTCGGAATTGCTCCAACGCCCGGTGGCATTCGCCCGCGATACGGTGGGGGAAGAGGCGCAACGGGTGACGGCGAGCTTGCTTCCCGGTCAGGTTGCCGTTCTGGAGAATTTGCGATTCCAATCTGGCGAGAAGAAAGGGGACGCCGCGTTTGCCCAGGCTTTGGCGGGCATGGCCGATGTGTACTGCAATGATGCCTTTGGCACGTGTCATCGCCGAGACGCCTCGATGGTGGCTGTCCCCTTGGCGATGTCGGGCAAACCGAGGGTTGCTGGATTGTTGGTCGAGCAGGAGATCCGCTACTTGAGCGACGTGCTAAAAAATCCTCAGCGGCCGTTCGTCGCCATCCTAGGTGGCGCCAAAGTTTCCGACAAAATCAATGTCATCGATCGCTTGTTGGATACGTGCGACCGCCTGTTGATCGGTGGCGCTATGGCCTTTACGTTCGCACTGGCTCAAGGCGGCCAGGTCGGTGACAGTTTAGTCGAGCCCGACAAGGTCGAGTTGGCGCGCACGTTGTTGCGCAAAGGCGAACTCAAATTGGTGTTGCCGATCGACGCGCACTGTGGCGACGCGTTGACTGCCGAATGCCGCAAACAAGTGGCCCCCTTGGGCGAGATTCCTGTGGGTTACAAGGGCTTTGATATCGGCCCGGCCACAGCCCGTCAGTTTGCCGACAGGATCGCGCAGGCCGGTACGATCGTATGGAATGGACCGATGGGCGTGTTTGAAGTCCCCCCGTTTGACGCGGGAACCAAGGCCGTCGCGGAAGCCATCGCGAACAGCAAGGCCGTCAGCATTATCGGCGGAGGCGATAGTGCGGCCGCCATCGCGCAACTCGGATACGCCGATCGGGTCACCCATGTCAGTACGGGAGGGGGCGCGAGCCTCGAAATGCTCGAAGGTAAACGCTTTGAAGCCGTCGATGTGCTCGACGACGCCTAATGCGAAATCAGTGCGGAGTTCGAATCGTCACCGTCAACTGGCCGCGGTTATCGTCCATGCGGGCCGGTGATTCATTGATCCGCAACAATAGCTCGCCCTTCTGATCGAACGTTACGCGGCCACCCAACCCAATGGGGACGGTCGCGGTGATCGGCGGCGCCACGGTCGCAGGGTCGGATTCAACCAAAAGAGCGGCCGTAAGTTGGCCCAACGGCTTGCCACGATAATACTGGATCGTGATACCTCCGCCTTCGGAATTCCAGGGACGCTGGCCGCCTGCAACTTGAAACTGGCCTTGCACCTGGAACTCGACGGTTTGACCAGCGGCGATCGCGATGCCGGTTCGTTGCCAACTACGATCGGTGGCCAGTCGCACGACAATCCCCTCAGCCTCGGGAGCGATTTCAGCGGCCGTCAACGCAGCGCGCGGGGCTTCGCTGCCGTAATCCAACTCGTCCACAAAGAATTGCCAGTCGCGCTCGATCGAGTTCCATTCTTCGCCGCATTCACGTCGCCAGACCTGGTTGAAACGTGGTGACGTATCGCTGGCCTGCCCGACCAATCTGGAGAAGATCGACTCCGTGCGCGGGTGCGACGACAAGAATTCGCACGCCGCCCAAGCCCACGCGTAATTCTCCACATCGCGAAAGGCCGAGTTGGAAAATTGAAAAATGCCTTCCAGTCGGTGACGGCGACCGGCTTCTACTGCCTTGCGGATCAACTTGGGGCGCCCCCAGTGCTCGACTTGACTTCGGTCGGTGGGGCGAAAACGGAGCTGCAATTGCCCGTTCTCGATGGAATGTAATCCTACGAGTTCCGCCATCCCTTCACTGTACCAAGGCGGACCGCTCCCTCCCAAAAACCACTGCATGAAGGCATGGGTTCCTTCATGCAACAGCAAATGGCGGGAGTAATAATTTCCCTCTTGTGGATACATCCAGATTTGATAGCCGCGGTTGTATCCAGCGGGAAAGTCTGGAATCTCCGCGCCCCACAAACCGGTGTCGGCGAAGGAGGTCCGCGCCGCCGCCAGACAACCGATCAGGTGCCACTCCCGCGCATCAGCCGTCGGAACTTGAAACAGCGCGCACCATAGCGGGACGGCGCTATCAAACGAAGCAATCAAGTCCTCAATCAAGGCGGTGTCGCGAACGTCCGAATAAAGCGTCAGATGTCCTCCGCGATGGACTCCCAAACCACGCGCCTGCACGGCTGCGCGGTCGATCCGCGGCAGTGGAGGCATGTCTCTGTTGATCCGCGCCATCGCGGCTGGATCGGGCTGTCCCCACGCGACACCCTGGGCCAGGCAAATCACCAAGCCCACGATCCAGCGCCAATAATAACGACGTCGGCCAGGGCTAAGTCGCCAGTCAATTACCGTCGCCGGATTCGTCATCGGACTTGCCCTGTGACTGATCGCCGCTGGCCGGGGGCTCGATGGGTGGCGCATCGGCGGCGCTGGTTTCGCCAACTTTCGTCGGTCGATACTCGTGATCGCGTTTGCGCAGCACTTCCGCCTTGAGGATTTTATCGGCGGTGACATCGGGTAACTGGTACTCCTCGCGTCCCATGGGAACATGCGTTCGCGTCAGCTTCGCCAGAACATCCATGCCGGAAAGTACGCGGCCGAAGACCGTGTGTTTGCGGTCCAAACCTTGAGTGCTGAGTGAACGCTTGAAAACCAGGAAGAACTGGGAGTCGCCGGTGTCTTTTCCTCCGGACGGCCCGCCGAGCAGCGCCATGCTGATCGAGCCAGCAAAATGTAGTCGCGCTTCAGGGTGGCTCGATTCGCAGGGGATTGTATAGCCCACCGGAGATTTCTCCGCCGTGGCCGGGTCGCCTGATTGAGCCATGAACCCATCGATCACGCGATGGAAGGCGACGCCGTCATAGAATCCGCTTTCCACCAAATGCACGAAATTGCCAACTGTCTGGGGCGCCTCGTTCTCAAACAGTTCTAAAACGATCTCCCCTTGCGTGGTTGTCAACTTGACGCGCGGCAAATCGTCCGTTTGGGCTTCTCGTTGACGGATGGCCAACTCGTCAAAAATTTCGCGGTCTTTCAAGGACAGCCGTTCCAGCGATGCGGCTCGGGCGAAATAGCGAGGGTCGATCCCGCGCGCGATTAACTGATCACCGAGTTCCAACACGCGCTCGTCCATTCCCGCTTGCGCGTCATTGACCATAATGCCCAACAATGTCCGCGCGGCCTGTGGTCGCTCGGCTTCTTGATCCCATGCCTTCAAGGCGGCGGCGCGCAACTGATCGATTAGTTCATTGGCGCTGCGGACCGTCTCCACGTATTGGTTCTTTAGCTCGTCTTTAACTCGGAAGTCCTCTGTCGCGTGAAACTCCGCCTCCTTGCTGATCAATTGCTGCTCGAGAATAGCCCAATCGGCTAGCAGTTCCGCGAAAGATTTCTCGGCATTGCCGCTGGGTGACTCTTCCTGCCCGGCTGCAAAATGCGACGCCGCGCAGCATACCAGCGCCACTAGAGCCACTGCCGACCAACATCGCCAAACTCGTGATAACATGGATTCCTCCAATGGATGTTTATTGTGTTAGTTATTCTCGTCCTGTTCCCATCGCCGCAGCAGGGGCCAAACGCTAACTGCCTGGGCCACCGCCGCCCTTGTCCACGCCAGGCAACTGCAAACGGGGTTGTTCGTTGAAAGGGATTTTCTCCTTGACTTCATAGACATGTGTCCGTTTCCGTTCGACCGTCGCCGAGTTGATCCTGGTCGAAGGCCGAGCAAACCGCATCTGTGGTTCGATCGGTGCGAACTTGAAAACGACATCCATACCGCTAATCACGCGCCCAAATACGGTTCCCTTTTTGGTATGACTGTCGATGGGTTGATGGACGATGGCGAATTGGCAACTGGCCCGATTCGGTTCCGGCGCCAGCATTTCGATGCTGCCGACAAACAAGTGCCGCGCGTCCTCGCGTTGCGATTCGTCAGGCAAATAGTATTCGTACGTTGTCGTGCCATCGCCGCGGAAGCAGCCGGTGGCGGAGTATTGGCCCGGACGGTGCTGGTAAAAAATCATACCGTCGTAGAATTTTTTCTCGACTAGTTCCAGGAAACGGGCCACGGTATTGGGGGCTTGATCTTCGAACAACTCGATAACCACCTCGCCGGCCGTCGTCTTTAGCCGCACACGCGGCAGGGACGCCACTTCATCTTGAGCGCGCATCTCGAGCTCGCGTGTATAGCGTTCGCGGAGCAGCGCCAACGTTTTCCACGTTTCGTCCGGTACGGTTGCTCCCAGCTCAGCCAAGCGGCGGAAATAGGATTCCGCCTCGTCGAATCGTTCGGTGACGAAAGCGGCGCGGCCAGCAAAGAAATACAGGGCCTGATTGGTGGTTTGCGTAGCGCATAGTCTAGTAGCGACTTGATAGGCTTGTTCCGGGTCAAACCGTTGTGGATTGATCGTTTCGGCCAACAGATCGCGAACCAATGCGACGACATGCGAGGTGACCACCTGGTTCGAGTCGGGGCTTTCGATAAACGCCTCGATCGCCGCGGATGGTAAGGCTTCGCGGATTTGTTGCTTGCGGGCTTTCATTTGTTCTACGGCGGCCATCATTTCGCGGCGCCGTTGGGCGTCGCTCAACGGGACCGCGCGCTGGGTGCGGTTGATTTGTTCATCGATCGCGCGCAACTCCTGTTGCATAGCGATGTAGAGGTTTAACTTCGGCAAAGAGTCATCGGCGAGTGGATCGTCGCTGGCGGCATCTTGTTCCGTTTGTGATTCGCCCACGACTTCATCCTGACAAGAGCAACCGAACAGACAGGAGTGAGTGCTCATGCTCACCAGCATTCCCATGAGGGCGCGGATCACGATGGTTTGTGGCGTCCAATTGCGCATGGATTAAAGGCTCCTTAGTTTCCGGTGACTTTTCGCGGGACGTATTCATGGTCGCGCTTGCGTATGACTTCTGCCGACAGTATGCGATCGGGTACGACATTCTCGATGGCTGTCGTGGCGCCGGTTTTTCCGTCCACGGAGTACGTGCGGTTGAGCGATTCCAAAGCATCAAACCCGGCAATTACCCGGCCAAACACGGTATGTTTGCCATCCAAATGTGGGCAGGGGACAAAGGTAATAAAAAACTGTGAATTGCCAGAATTAGGCAGATGCGTCGTGGCCATGCTGAGCGTGCCGTAAAAATGGTGCCGCGCCTCCGGCCCACGGCATTCGTCGAAGATGGTGTAGCTGGGCGATCGGTCCTCGCCTTGATACGTGTACGCACCGGCTTGCGCCATGTTGTCCGCGATGACGCGATGAAAAATAATGTCGGTGAAAAAACCCGACTCAACCAAATGCACAAAATTCCCGACGGTATCCGGAGCTTCATTTTCGTAAAGTTCCAGTTCAATCCGGCCTTTCGTCGTGCGCAACACGACGCGCGGCAAATCGTCCGCCGCCGCCTCGGCCGCGCGCAGTTCTAGCTCGCGTTCGTACTTCGTTCTCAAATCAGAAAGCCGGTTGAACAGAATCTCAGCAATTTCGGGGAGCTCTCGAATTGCCTCCGCGTGCAATTGCGCGTACTGCAATGCTTCCTCGAACGCATCGGTTGTCACGGCGGCAACTGCTTGTTGCGCTTCCACGGTCCGCAGCTGCGCTTGAAATAAGTCACTCGGTTCGGCAGCTACCGCGGCCCGCTGCGCGGAGACCAAGGCATTTTCGACGGTTCCGTCGGCGTTCTTGCGCAATCCAAACTCGAAAGCGCGTCGATAATGGCCCTGCCGCAACAGCCAACCTCGAATGCCAATTGCCAGAGCGCGCTCGTCGTCCGTCAATTCAATTCGTTCGGCCAGCAAGCGGCGCATGACCTGTTCCACCTTGGCCATCTGGCGTTCGCCGTCGATCGTCGCGGCTTCAAAATCCGCTCGGTGTTGGCCGCTTTCCTCGCGCGTGCCGTGAAAATATTTCGCACCCGCTTCGCTGGCCGAACGCGCGATGCGGCGCAATTCGGCGATTTCGCGCTGCAATTCGGCGCGAGAGTCCTGCCCCCAACAATCGGCTGATTGGCAGCAGCAACCGATCGCGACACCGAACCAAACGAAAGCCCCTGGCGGGAAGGTTAACCACAATTTCACGCTGTCAAACATGATCCCCACGTTGGAGCGCATGGCCCGTTTCTCGTTCCGTTACAACAAGTACCCTTCGCGAACCAACAGCTGGGTGGATAATATATCCAAGCACTCGCTGGATTCGTCGGACGCTCAACGATGCCCGGGCAACCAGATTCCGGTCGCCGCGGCCAATCCATCGGAGGCCGGTACGCATCCATAAGTTTATCCGATTCGCGCGTTTTTGTCCTGAGCATTCGACAATAAATGTCACCACGCAAGTCGCATCCATTCGATTCGCACGTTGGCGGCCCAGGGGGGGCGGCGACTCGCTTGCGCATTGTCGGCGGGCGCTTTCGGGGTCGCACAATTGCATACACGGGCGACCCGGTCACGCGCCCCATGAAAGATAATATTCGCGAAGCGATATTCAACCTGATCGGCGGCTGGATTCCGGGCAAGGCGGTATTGGATTTGTTCGCTGGCACAGGGGCGGTTGGGATCGAAGCCCTCAGCCGCGGCGCCGCCCAAGCGATTTTCATCGAGCGTCATTTTCCCACCGCTCGGCTGATTCGGCGTAATCTCGATTCACTGGATTCCGAATTGTCCGCCACAGTCGAGACGTCGGACACGTTCTTTTGGGTGCGGCAGTTTCTAAAACCAGAATTCCCGCGACCTCAGGAACCGTGGGCTATCTTCTGTTGTCCGCCGTACCGGCTCTACCGGGATCAGCTCGACGACGTATTGGCCATGATTTCGAGTTTGTTAGCGGCCGCACCGCCGGAAAGCGTGATGGTTGTGGAATCCGACGAGTCGTTCGACGCCGCCCGTTTGCCCGACGCCACTCGCTGGCGCCTCCGCCAATATCGCCCGGCGCACATTGCCGTCTGGAGATGAAAATGATCGAGTTGCAATGGACGGTACTTGACTCGAACAAGCGACCTCCACGATGTCAACGTGGCGCTCTAACCAACTGAGCTAACCGTCCTCAGGAAACACGGGCGTCTATTGTACCGGCCCCGGGGGTCGGGATCAATATTGGGACACGAACCGGTTGCGGGGGGTTCAACGGATCGGGGAACTCTCGGTATAAGTGTTCACGGTAGCGCGGCAGAACCTCATGAGATTTCACAGGATTCCAAGCCGTTCAACCGTTAGCCAAAGGCGTACGATTCTGGGAATCGTATCGCATGCGGCATTCGCGCGCCTGCGGCTGACGGTTCAAAAATCAATCACCCCGCGAACACTAACGGACCACTGCATCAATGGCGAATCGTGGTTTCGGTGTGTTCCTCAAATCGACTTTCGGGAGGTCGTATGTTTGCAAGCCATCCCCAGCTTTTTCAGAATGTGACGAATGGTAACTGGCCGACTTGCGCCACGCACCCTGCCGGCCGTGTTCTGAAGTTCCGCCCTTTTCCTGATCATCGTACTCAATGCAATAACACTCGTGCTCGATACTCGATGTTGTTCGCCGACTACGATGATGAATTCCGCACAGCCTCAGCGCGAGTGCTTTGTCGCAATTAGGAATTAGGGTTGCCAATACAGTTGCTCGCCACTCCAAGGCGAGAAGTTGCCTCAGAACGGACTACCACGAGCATTCGCCATCCTAAAAGTAAACTGTGACGAAGGGCTAGTTTGAAAAAAATGGCTTGTTCATCGCCGTCAATTTGAATGGAATCAAATAGCGCAAGTTCAAAACGGCCGTGAACGATTACTCGGCGTTTAATCGCGTGGCAATTGAACTTCAGGAACGCCGGTCAGTCGCAAACAACTCCCGAATCTGTCGCTCAGACAGCAGGGCGACAACTTGACGTAAAGCGTCATCCGCCAACGCCTTTTGTTCATCGGCCATCTGTTGCAACCATGCGTCGCGCTGTTCGGAAAACGTCCGGGCCGGCGCTTCAATGGCTACGACGGTGGCCGAGTCCAGTCTCAATGCTTCGCGCACCTGCGGGTGGAGACTGCCCAGCGACGGAAAATGTTGGCCGGACATCAATACTTGAAACTCGACCTGTCGGAACTGCTGCAGTTCGCGACTGGACTAAATGCCGTCAAACAACGGGGCCAATTCGTCGGCGTTGCCGATGATTTGTTCGAGCCGTTCGCGGAGCGAGTCGATGGCTTGCACAGCGCGGCGATCGACTTCTTTCATCACGTCGGCCAACTTCTGACGTTGCGAATCACTGAGGCCGATCAGTTCGTGCAGCGCCGGCGATCGCATCACATCGAACCACAACAGATCGACGATCTCGACGGCCAATCGGGACAAACCTGTTGGCGACAGGCGGCGGGACGCAAAGTCGGCAACTGCGACCTGGATTTCGACGGGAGAGTCAATCGGTCCCCGCACGCGCAGTCGGTTCGGGCCGGGAATGCCGTCTTTCAATTGCTTGAGGAGCTCTCCATTTTTCAGCTTCGCATCGAACCAATCGATCGGCAGGCCATGCCATTCTTCAAAGCGGCTGCGCTGCTCGGTTTCGAGTTCCCGAAGAATGGCCGCAAAGTGTTCGAGAGTCAGGGCGTGCAACGTTTTGGCGATGTCGTGCTGGACGCCGCGGCTGCGTTTGTCGGCCGTGTCGCAGATGATGCGAATTTGATTTCTTTGCGAAGACGTCAGGTCCAGGAGGCGGGCCAGCGAGTCGTTCCCAAATTTCGTTGTCGGGTCCGATCACATCCCGGATGCGCCGGGCGAGTTGGCGATCTTGGACGATCTCCAGCCGTCGTCTCGATCGTTCCGATTCTGCTCGCGCGCAAACTCAATCGCTTCTGGAGTGCGCACTGGCTTTCTGTTAGGCTTGCGGCTCAACACCCAGCCCCCTCATCCCCAGCCCTTCTCCCCCGAAGGACGGGAGAGAAGGGAGCAAGAATTGTAAGTTCGACTTTTTCCATTTGTGATACAAGCGAAATACTGAAATCTGAAGAGTTTTTAAACTCTTTTCCGAATTATTGAACAACCCGCCAATCTATCGGTTGTTTAGAAAGCTGAAGATTGTCCAAATTTGCCGTGTTTCCGCTGCA
>JACTND010000292.1 GCA_014584305.1 Planctomycetota bacterium
TTCAAGTGCGAAACGTCGCCGCCGAACTTGCCGGGTTGAGCTAGTCCAACAAGGGCGTTCAAATTTGCGCCGTCAATATAGACTTGGCCCCCCGCCGCGTGCACTTTATCGCAAACAGTGGACACCGTATCTTCAAACACGCCGTGGGTTGATGGATACGTAATCATGATCGCCGCGACCTTGCCAGCGTGGGCTGCCAGCTTCGCATCCAAATCCGCCAGATCGATATTCCCCTCGCTGTCGCATTTGACCACGACCACGTGCATGTTGGCCATCTGGGCGCTGGCGGGGTTGGTGCCATGTGCACTGCTGGGGATCAAGCAAACGTTCCGGTGGGCTTCCCCCCGCGCCGCGTGATACTGCATGATCGCCAACAAACCCGCATACTCGCCTTGCGACCCCGCATTGGGCTGCAACGACACGGCATCGTACCCAGTGATCGCACACAGCATGGACTCCAATTGTTCGATCATCGTCCGGTAGCCCGTCCATTGATCGGCGGGGGCGAACGGATGGATGTTGTTGAATTCGGGCCACGTAATTGGGGTCAGCTCGCTGGCCGCGTTGAGTTTCATCGTGCACGAACCGAGCGGAATCATGGCCCGATCCAGCGCGATGTCCATTTCCGACAACCGCCGCAAGTAGCGCATCATTTCCGTTTCACTGCGGTAGCGATGAAAGACATCCTGTTTGAGGATCGAATCGTTGCGAAAAGCTCCGTTTTCCAAGGGCGTGGAATCGTCGGCGGCCAAGTCGCCCGGGCCGAAAACGCTCACAATCTGACGCAACTCGGCGGGCGTCGATAGCTCATCCAACGCAATGCCGATGGTGTTCGCGCTGAGCCGTCGGAAATTAAAACCAGCATCGACAGCCCGCCGGTGAATCGCATCGGCGCGATCCCCGACATCGACGGCCACCGTGTCAAAGTACCGATCGCAACGTAATCGAAAACCGAGTTGCCTTAGCGAATTGGCCAGCCGCACGGCCAGACCGTGAACGCGGAGCGCGATGGCGCGCAGACCTTCGGGCCCGTGATAGCAGGCATACAAGGTAGCCATGATCGCCAACAATGCTTGCGCCGTGCAGATATTCGACGTGGCCTTTTCTCGGCGAATATGTTGTTCACGGGTCTGCAAGGCCAAACGATAAGCAGGTTTTCCGTGCCGATCGATCGAAAGTCCTACTAAACGTCCCGGCATCGTCCGTTTGAACGCGTCGCGCGTTGACAAAAAAGCTGCGTGCGGGCCTCCCAATCCCAACGGAACGCCGAACCGTTGGGAGTTCCCCACGGCCACATCGGCACCGAAGCTTCCAGGGGAGCGCAACACAACTAGCGCCAGTACGTCGGTGGCGGCGATGCATAAGACGTTGTGTGCGTGCGCCGCGGTAAATAACGGTTCATAATCGCGCACGGCACCGTCGGTGGCGGGATATTGAACTATGAGTCCAAACGTACCTTCCCAGTCGGTTACGGGTTGTGTTTCGTCGAACAACACCACCTCTACTCCTAGGGGCACCGCGCGCGTGCGCACGACATCGATCGTTTGGGGATGGCAACCGGTCGATACCAGAAATCGGTGCCGATTCTGCTTGTCGCTGCGCAAACAGATGGTCATCGCCTCCGCCGCCGCGGTGGCTTCATCCAATAGCGAAGCATTGGCAATTTCCAAGCCGGTCAGCTCGGCAATCAACGTTTGAAAATAAAACAGTACTTCCAATCGGCCTTGAGAAATCTCCGGTTGGTAAGGAGTGTAGGCTGTGTACCACGCGGGGTTTTCCAATACGTTGCGCTGGATGACTTTGGGAACGGATGTCCCGTAATAGCCTTGACCGATGAGCGAACGCAGAACTTTATTGTGCGACGCAAGGACTTGCAATTCCTTGAGTGCGGAGTCTTCATCGATACCTGTTGGCAGTTGCAGGTCACTGTCGAGCGCGATTCGGCGCGGGACAACGGTTTGACACAGTTCGTCCAGCGATTCGTAGCCCAAATGCTGGAGCATCTCGCGAATCTCATGGGGTCGCGGTCCCAGGTGACGAAATACAAAAGGGGACAAAGGAGTTGTGTTCACGGGGCCGGGTTCCTTTCGACAATTGAACCTGGGCCCCTCTGTCCATTTACCTGAGAGATTCAGCAGTCGCGTCGGCGCGAAGCCTTGCCCCTTCGGTGGACGCCGCATCGTTCCAATCCCGATGCGACGACGCTCTCCAGAGACGGTGTATCGATACTGGCGGTCTGTTTGCCTGAGCGGTTCAGGGCGCGCTTGCACCTTCGGCGGCTTTCTCCCGCTGCCCGCAGGGGAAAACACTCTCGCGCCAGATGTTCACCGTGTTCCCATTTTACGCACAACCACAGCGTCGCGGTAGGGCCGACGGGCAATCTCTGACAAAGACGTTGTCCCCCATGCGCAATCGCGTTAGAACCTATCCCAATACCTCTCATCGCCGGCCCATCTCCCCTGTCAGGAGGAGAAGGGAGGACGAGTTTCGGGATGGGCGCTTACCACTCGCGGCACTAGCGCGTGTACAAAAAGGTGAACACCATGGCGAACCACACCAAGTCCAAGAAATGCCAATAGCCCGCACAATGGCTGACGGCCCAGTGCCGCTCGTGGTCGTACTTGCCTCGGTAGGTTTGAACGAGCAAGTATCCCAAATAACCCAATCCGCCGACCACATGCAGGGCATGAACAATAATCAACACCGAACTTAGGCCGTAGAATTTCCGCACGCCAAAGGAACTGAAATGATGTGCGACCAACTCGTAGATGCCGATCGGTTGCACAGCGCAAAAGGCGATGGCTGTGAACAGTGCATACCACAAATTGCGGCGAAACCGCGCGACCCGCTCGCGGCGAATGAACCATATCGATCGCTCCAAAAACAGGCTTGTCGCGATCAACAAGATTGTGCTCGGCCAAAAAACGGTCGGCAAAACCAGCGGTTCGTACACCCGGCGAATCGGCAAGAATGCTTGAGTCCGCTGAATGATATAAACTAACAGCGTTGCCACGAAAAATGACCCCAATGTGGCCAGCATCGCCCAGAATAACCATTTGGAACGGTAATGGTCGGGCTGCGCCGAAACGGAATTAAGCGTCTTTTTCAACATTTGCGTCCCTAGCAATCTCGGGTGCAGTCTATTCTAAGGCCGCCAGGCGTGCCCGTAACCGCACTGTGTCAAAAATGCCCACACCCGCCTCGATAGAACGTCGGGCAGTCCGTAGAATCGGGGCGTGACTTATCCGCCGGATCGGCAATCCAGGCCGCGGCGAGATGCAACGATTGTCTCAGAGAAAAATGTACGATTCATGGAGAGTTCGGTGCGCCGCGTGGTCATTACCGGGATGGGACTGGTAAGTCCGCTGGGGAATTCGTTGGAAGCGTTGTGGGAGTCGCTGGCGAAGGGGACCAGTGGCGTGCGGGAACTCCAGCGCCTACCCAGTTCCGAATTGCCAACCGCTTTTGGAGGGGAAGCGCGCGAATTTACCGGCGCCATTGAGGATTTCGGCGAATTGGACAAAACCCTTCAACGGAGCATCAAAAAGGGTTTGAAATTGATGTGCCGCGAGATTCAAATGGGTGTCGCGGCCGCCCAATTGGCCATTCAGCACGCCGGATTAGCACCCGGAGTCTACCCTCCGGAACGTATTGGGACGATGTTTGGCTCCGATTACATCATTTCGGAACCCGCAGAGTTTTGCCGGGGGATTAAGAATTGCCTGGCCGACGGTACCTTCGATTTTGGACGGTGGGGCCAGGACGGACTGACCCAAGTCGAGCCTTTGTGGCTGCTAAAATACCTGCCGAACATGCCGGCTAGCCATGTGGCGATCTTTAACGATTTTCGCGGCGCGAGTAATTCGGTGACGTTGCGCGAAGCCTCCTCGAATCTCTCCGTGGCCGAAGGCGTCACGACTATCCGCCGCGATGCAGCCGATGCGGTCGTCGTCGGCTCGACCGGCTCGCGCATTCACCCGCTGCGAACGATTCATGTCGCGCTACAAGAGAAGTTAGCGGAAAAGGGGATTGAGCCCGCACGCGCTTGTCGCCCTTTCGATGCGCGAAGGACCGGAATGGTTCTCGGCGAAGGAGCCGGGGTCATGGTGTTGGAGGAATTGGAGAACGCCCAGAACCGCGGCGCGCGAATCTGGGGCGAGGTCGTCGGTTACGGTTCCTCCACGGTGGCCGATCACCAGGGTAAAGCCGATTACCAACGAGCATTGGCGAACGTCATCGATATGGCCTTGGCCACCGCGCAGATGGGAGGTGCCGAGTTGGGGCACGTACATGCGCACGGATTGAGCACACAGGACTGCGATCGCGGAGAGGCGCGGGCGATTCGCGACACGCTGGGGCAAATTCCCGTTACGGCCGCTAAAAGTTACATGGGAAATCTCGGAGCCGGTTCGGGCATGGTCGAAATGATTGCCAGCCTGCTGGCGTTGGATCGCGGCGAGTTGTTTCCGATTTTGAATTACGAGTTTCCCGACCCCGATTGCCCGATTCATGTGGTTCGGGAGCGCACGCAGATTCGGCGCAACAGCTTCGTCAATTTGAACGTATCGCCGCAGGGTCAAGCCAGCGCGATTATTGTTCGTGGTTCAAGATAGTTTGTGAGTGCCGATTCCGAGCAGCACATCGCGGGCGGCGAGGACGGACAAACGATGCTGCGCCCAATTATTTCCGCACAGGGGAAAGTTGTTCGATAGACTCGCGGCCTTCGATCGAGCGGCGATACACGACGACGGCCTGTTGATGAGCCGGAGGCGCCTGGTCCATTGGCGGCAGCGTCCTGCGCAAGATGACGGTCAGTTGTCCTTGTTCATTTCTATCGGCGCTAGAGACGTCTCGTCGGTCGAACTTTGGGATCGTGGAGTCGGCTGCGCGCGTCGCCGCATAAACCGCATCCACAATCGAGTCCAGTTCCGAATAACCTCCAATCTCAGCGATGCTGGCCAGAAACCGCAATCGCGACTCGATTGCGCGAAATCTTGATAGTTCCTCATGATCCGGCAACATGTTTGCGAAGAAGCTGCTCCCCAGCACGGCAATCGTGTGTTCGCCTGCGCGCGATCGCACGTGGACAATGGTGGTGACGACGTCGGTCACGCGCGCAGTATCGAACGCAGCTTCGCAGTCGCGGCGGATACGCTCTCCATCGAGATCAAGGACTTGCCATTGGTCCGCCAATTCGTCCACCAGTTCCCGCAACTCCAGTGCGTTCATCTTCCAGGCCGGTGGTGGATGGCGGCGTTCGACGCCTTTCGATACTACCCGACCATCGGCGTAGATCCGCAGGACGACGACAGGCTCGTCGCCACTTTGAGCGGCATAGACGCCGCCGCGGTAGGCCAAGGAAATAATGGGCTGCTCGACATTGTCGGGAAATTCGAAGCGCGATTGGCCCAGAAGTGTCGAACTGGCGACGATCCATGCGGCGATGGTTGATGGGCCAACGAGTCGTTGCACCAGAAACATAGTCTATTTTTCGTCGAGCAGTCGCTGAATTTCGCGATCCAGCTCCAACGCGGCTGCGTTGGTGTTGACCACATTGCCTTGTGGATCGATCAACACGATCCAGGGCAACGTGGGAATCCCCCATTTCTCAGCCAAGGGGCTCTCCTCCAAGCCACCCGGTTCAAACAGTTGTGGCCATGACACCTGCCGATTCTGTTGCAGGTAACGCCGCGTTTCGTCCGGGGAATCATCCAAATTGACGCCGACGACTACGAGATCGCGTTGATACTTGGCCGCCAAGCGTTGGAATTCCGCAAACTCTTCGATGCAGGCATCACACCAGGTCGCCCAAAAGTGCACAACCACCACTTTGCCCGCATGCGCGCGGAGATTGAAGTCTTGGCCGTCCAGCGTCTTGCCCTGCAACACTAAAGGCTTACCCGTCGAGGCCAACCGCATCTGTGCGCCCTGGGCGCGGCGACCCGCCGGTTGATCGGAAAAGTCGCGCGCCAATTGCACATACCAACGCTTGGCCACGTTGGGATCGCTCCGTTCGGAGACTTCGGCATACATGGCTAAGTTGAGCAGCGCTTCGGGCGAAAACTCGCTCTGGGGGTATTTGGTCACAAAAGCCTCCAAATCGTGGATGTACTGGTCAGCGATCGACGAACGATCGCTGGTCGGGTCCTCCATTCCCTTGGCAAAGCGGGCCAACAGCATCCGCCAGGCGACGTAATCTCCGCCGGCCTGGCCAGTCAGAGCGTCAACCTGCGCTTGCAAATTTTTTAGCGCATCCCAACCGCCCGCGAAACTACCGTCTTGATACGCAGTCACGAGCGCATCAGCCGCGCTTCGAATCCAGTTTTCTCGGTCTTCCCCAGGGGCACTGGCCTTGATAATCTCAAAATAGCGGTCAGCCCGACGCTGGTGCACGGTCGCGGCTTGTGCTGGCGGCAACTTCCCGGCCAGTTGCTTGTTCAATTCCTCAATTTCAGCAAACATTTCATACACACGTTCGCTGCTCGTTCCTGGCGCGCGCATGCCCGCGGCCAGCGAAGCATCATCGCCGAATTGGAAAAACAACCCGCCATTAGCTAAGGGCGTACCGGCTACGACACTGGCGGGCTTCTCCAACAAACGATAAGCGTCGCCGATTTTCACCAGTGTGCCGATGGCTAACTGGTCAAACCGGTCACCTGTTTGGAAAACCGCCGCGGCATGATCGTGAAAAATCAAATCCAACTGATTGCCGTTGGCGCCGGCGGGGACGAGGCAAGGACGGGAACTACCAAAGTGAACAAACTGACTCTCCTTAGTAATCGCCGACTGCTCGCTGGCGAAGGCGTCAAACTCGGCTGCCGCTTGTTGCAAACTTGCAGTGACCGCGCGGTGCCAAGCGTCACCTAATTGCAAGGCGGCGACTTCATCAGGGGTGGCCAACAGGCGCAGAAAACGGCGGCGATCGCGTTGCTGGACAGCGGCGAAGACTTCCGCCACCACTTCCTCCGCAGAGATCATCTGCCAAGTGTCGATAATTCCGTCCTGGTCGCGATCGATCCCCCACCGAATTCCGGCCGTGCCCAGCCAACGATACTGGTCGGCTTTGCGGTCGTAATTAGAATCGATGTCGCGATAAACTTCGATTCCGTTCTTGAAAAAAGACCATTGGTCTAACTGCCCGTCGCGGTTCAGATCCAAGTACTGTCGCAGTGTGCGACCGGTACTGTCACGGACGATCCAACCCGGAATCCCGAAAACTTCGGCGGCACGGACCAAAGTGCAACGTTCCATATCGGCTTCGGCAACGATGTCGTAGTCAACTCCCGGTTGGTTCGGCCTGATCGACAACGCCTTGCGAATCTCTTCTGATTGGCCGCAGGCCCACGGCACCGAAAAAGGAGCGGAACACATCAACAGGGCCAGTGCTGACACACTGGCGGTCCAGGACCTACTCATGAGTAACCACATCGAAATACTTGCCTGTAACTTGCGTGAAAACGGCGATTCGCAAGGCATCATGTTATTTACGTAATGGCAAATGAAGCCGTTCACTTCCATGATTGCCACACACATTTGGCCGCGGCACGAGAAAGCTACCGTTGCTTTGCCGCTCGCGGCGTCAAGGCCCGCACACTTCGCAATCCGCCGCCCTGCCCGTCCTTGCTATTCTCGCCAATTTTATCGTTCGTTCGAAAATGTCGAAAGGCGAGATTTTCGTTGCTGAGACTCCTCCCGCAGCGCCATTCACGAATGAGGCGGGATTTCCGCCGAGCGCAAAATAAACGGCCCGCGACCTTGTCGCGAGCCGTGGAACGCCGTTTTGCAATCAGGGCAAACGGCCCGATCCTACTGGTTCAAGTCCAAATCGTTGATCCCTTGAACACTGTCCTTGGCGTCCATACCGCTCCCCGCCTCGCCGCCGAACTTGCCTTGTGGCTTTTCCAATTTTGGCTCACTGCTGCCGGGCTTGCATGCAGCAAACGTCACAACCAATGCACAAATCGCACACAAACTCACGATTTTCCGGAACATGAATGTACCTTTCAACTTTCGAAAGAGGTAACTGAAATGAAACACCCACAAATCTGCCGCCAATGGGCTGGCAGTTGACTTCCCTTCACACTCATTCTAACACGGGGTTGGGTGCCACCACAGCCCCCCAAAAGAGTCCAAAGGGCAACCTGTACCGCCAAAATCCGAGTTCCCTCGTCGCTCCAGTTGGCACTCAGACTGGCGACCTATTGATACGCAAGCCCACCGAATATTCCCTATTTTCGCGAGAAAAAAAGCAGCCCCGTTACCGGGGCTGCATGGAATTCGGCTCGAAAAGTTACGCATCCAGGTGCGGCCAGGGCATAGGCGTTCAGAAGCAGAAATGGATACCGCCGTAAGCGCCGTGCAGAATCAAACTGCCATTCGAGTCCACCCGTTGGACGTCGGGTACGTCGGCGAAGTTGCGCGGGATCTGATCCGGCGCCAAGGCCAGTCCAGCCACACCGATCGCGCGATAACCGAACGACAACCGGGCACATGACGAGACTTGATACACCATACCAATATCCAGTTCGCCCAAATAGGAAATGTCCTGTTTGTAATTCGTGAACTCAAAATCCAATCCGGCGTCGGGACCCGTGTTGATTTCGGCCAGGATGCCATTTACAGCGCCGGCACATAGGTAACTGCGCATCCGATTGTAGAATAGACCGCCGCGTACGCTGTTGGTCAGACTCAATCGACATGTCAGCTGGCGTTCCGCGCGGGCCCCCAGGTTCATACCCAGTAACGAATTTCTAGTGCTGGTGCAACGATTGAACTGCACTGGCAATCCGGGGTCGCTGTTGAACGCGGAATAACCCAAGCTCTCCGTGAAGTAAAACCAGCGAAAACCGCCTAGCAACTCAAAACTCACGTTGTTTCCGAACAGTCCCTGAAAGGAACCGCCGTTTCTCAGCACATTAAATTCCGTGTTGTGAAAAGTGTTCTCGCGCCACACGCTGTGCGCGTCCGCCGAGTTGAAAATCGTCAAAACAGTTGTTCCACTTGGTACATAG
>JACTND010000218.1 GCA_014584305.1 Planctomycetota bacterium
AGCCCCGGCCGTGAGCGATCCGGTAACATCCCTATTATCGGAAAAGTCGCCAGGCATTCCGCATTCGAATTATCGCTCGAGGAATGCTGCTGGCCGGTCATCGTTGTATCGGCCAAATGTGCTGGGTAATTGGTCTAGTGAACGCGTTTCTCGGACTGGGCAAACCTTGACGATCATCGGGTGCAAGCTGCGGGCCGACCAGCCGCTAGCACCATCGGTGGAGGAGTCAAACAGCGCCGGGAAATGGCATGCAGCTGCCAACGGAATCGTGCGATCGACGATCTCAGCGCCGCGTGCGTGCAGGAGGTGCCGGTTGCGCTACAATCGACGCTGGCCGAGGCGGCTAAAAACTACTACTGCCAGAAAGGTTCCAAAGTAAATACGCGCCTAAAAATACCATTCTGCTTCCGTTTGCAAGCGGCACCACTCGCGATGCTCGCCAATGAAAAAGTGTTCGCTGAAAAGTATTGTTTGCAACAGTACCACAATGGGGTTGTTCGTTGGAACAACCGGTGGCAAGTTGTTCTGTGAAGGGGCATTGGCGAAATCCCGCAACAAATTCACTTGATACTTCAACGCCCGTGACTTCGAACGGAACAGATTGCGACTACGAGGAAATTCGAATGCGCTGACCCAAGCGCGAATGCCAAAGCCAATGACTGGTAACAAGGCGGCCAAGCCGACGAGAATGATTTCCCACGTGTGCCAAACCGCAGTCGAACCTTGGGATTCAGCACCACCTGCGGGAGTTGCAGCAATCGTTAGGTGCCCGACCATCGCCGACTTCGCTGGCGCGTCGAGAGGCGCGTCTTTAAGAAGTGCCAAACTAATGGCTATCACCCCATGTCCGAGCACGCAAACCACGCTCATAGCAAACAGCAGAAGCGAAACTCGGAAGCGATGCGCCCAGGAACTGAGGTCCGCTTTGTGCGCCTGGAGGTCAAAGTAATTGCGTTGATATTCCAATCGCTTTGTGCGGTAGTAGTTGGCCAAGGCCGCCACTTCGGCTGGATCCACGGCACATTTCGGGTCACCGACTTCCTCCACCCGGGCTTCATCTTCTCCTTCCTTCGCCCATTCTTCGGCCGCATGGTCGGTCAACTGCGAGAGCGCCCGGATCTCGTCCTTTACGAATCGAGTCCATTGCTCCCAATCGCACCACAATTCGTGCCAGCCAAGTGCAGCAAACTTCAAAGAGCGCAATCGTTCGGCGGTTTGTCGCGCCGTCAACCAACTATGGTGGAATCCTGCCACCAGACCACTGGCAACGGCAATAGCAGCCAATCCTACGGTGACCAGTTCAATGACGGTCATCACCGTTGTCAACTTGGGGAATACATGCGACAGAACCAAGATAGCGATGGCTACCGATACCGCTGCGACGCCGGGCCAAATGGCTAAGCGCGTCATCCGTTTGTGCTTTGCTTGTTTCTCCAATGATACTTGATCGAATGTTTGCCACATGGGGTACAGTTCGGCGCGCAAAAACGCCAAGGCTCGTTGTACGGTCGGATACTGCTCCAGCGCTGGGTGCGCAAGTTCCGGCCCATCATCCATATCGAAGGTCCAAGCGCGAGGGTGCCGCGAGTCTGCGCGAATCGCATCCAACTGTTGATCCAGATGACGCCCCCAATCCGACCTGGAATCGTAGGTAGAGTTATTCGACGCCATATTGCGCGCTCACATTGTGGTTATTCGTTGGTGCAATCCAGCCTGCCGTAGGTAAACCACGTAGCCTCCGGTCTCTGGACAGCCGTTCATTTCGTGTAGACTGCGATCTTCGAGAGAAAATCTTAAGTAAGATTTGTGATAGAATCAAATCGTTGAGCGCGGGTGTCAATTAGGTTGGATGTTCAGGAACACGTTTGCCGATGCCGAATTCGGAACTTGTTAATCCTGGGGGAAATCTGCTGCCGGAAATTGCCGCTCGTTTGTTTCGCGCGCGCAAAATCAAATCGTTATGGGCCAAGCCCGTCAACCGGATAATGAAGGTCAAATCGCTGGAGGGCTGGCAGACAGTTCAGCCGGGAGAATACCTTTGCCGCGGCATCCATGGCGAAATCTGGCCTCAAAAAGCCCAAAAACTGCTGGGTAGCTATCTGCCGACCCATGTGACTGATGACGAAGGCTGGCAGCGTTTTGATCCGAAACCCGATGGTCCCTGGGTTGAGGCCGCGGTGGTGTCAATTCCGTTTCGAATCTTGTCATTGTGGGGCGAACTCACCGGCAAGCCCGGTGATTACCTGGTTCGCAGCTCGTCTGATACTAGTGACATTTGGATTGTTGACCGCGCAATTTTTGAGGCCAGTTATGAACCGATTCCCATGGAATGAATCGTTTCCAGCCGCCGCAACAGCTAATAAAAACCGGGCCAAGATCCTTCGACTGAGTTGGCGGTTCAGGTAATGTCGCTGATCGCCACGTGCGGGTGTTGTCGTAGAAAATGGAAGATTAAGTCAATTTGGTCCGAATCTTTGGCCGACTCCCTGTTGGGTAAGTGATCCCAATCAACCAATGCGAAACGCCGCTTATTCTCCGGCACCTCGGCTTGGCCAAAAGTCCAGCCGGACATCAAGCGCTCAGCCAAATACCTGTTGTGTTCCATTTTGGCCATCACTTGCTTATCCTTGTCATCGATAACAATTCGCTCTGAGTTTGACGCCACCATGCGGGGCACTACTTGCTTGCCGATTACTGCTAACTTCACATTCAAATGTGCCGCCGCCCATTGATTCGACTGCCGCTCCCAGGCTCGCAGTTGTTGAAATGGCTTGCGAGGAACATCCAGGGGGCCGTTCCATACCGATTCCTTGAGCCCAGTACGATTGCCGTTCTCCGCGGAGAGTGTTTGGAGGGCGTGCTTAACGGAATACGCATGAGCAATCTCGGCTGCCAACGGTTGGATGATATCCATCGTCAAATGCTCCAATCGACACGATTCCGCGCAGTCTCCGAACAGTATCAAATCGGTCTTCAGTTTCGATCGTGAAAGTACTTGCGTCAACATGCGGCGTTCCGGGACGTAGGCGAAAATGGTTACGCTATGATCCAGATCCGGATAGGCCAATTCCCCTCGTTCCGTGCGGCACTTGATCCGGTCGTCTAGCTCGTCGCGCAATTGTATAGCTTCCGAACAATTGGCATCGTCTTCAGACCGACAAACGAAAACAAAGGTCTTTACCCCTGGCGTCGCAGAGAGCTGGACGATTGGCTGAACAAAATCGTTACTAGTTAAGCTACCCGACATTTCCACAAAACCACCGTTGACCACGAATGGTACACCCCGATCCGCATTCGTAGGATGTTCCGGGTCGTTGACCTGAACGCCCCAATTCCACCGATCCATCTCAGCCGGAGGCATCCAAGGGTTGACGGCCGGTCCATCCTTATTGTCAGCGCAGGTTACTGTCTGCGACATGCATGACGGGTATGATCGTTGAAAGGCCGCGACGTCTTGCTGTTCGTGCGGCGCATAGACAATCGTCATCCGTGGGCGCAGCAAGTTTTCAAAGTGAGCCAAATGCGCCAAAGCAACAGCTAATGCCTGGCCCACTTGGCTAAATCCCACGATGACAAAGTGGGCCACCTCAACGGCATTGGCCGTGGTCTCATGGGAGTGTTGGGCGTCCGGCATCGCCGTTTGACCTGCCTGATCGGAATTCTGTTTTGGCCGACGCGGTAACACATATTTGTCCACCATTCTCCGGATCGATTGATCCACCAAATTGAAGGTGGATACCAAGTTGTCAAGTTGCGTGAGGTCAGCAAACAGGGGCGCAAGATGCTGCTCGACGGCAAGTTGCACGACCGCCTGCAACTCTTGATCGTTGAGGTGAACGGTCATTCGTGGTAAATGCCGCGTGTCGGATTGACGCTGTGCCGGCAGTTTCCGTCGGCTAGCATTCTCGCCGGAAATGTCGGCCACGATTCTTAACAAGTCGGCGACCCCTTCCAGGTTGATTTCATCGGAACCCGTGACATAGAAAACGTGTTGGGCGCGTTCGGCGCGGATGGATCGCAGTAACCGTTCATCCGCTGCGTTTCCGATGATGACGATCGCTCCCAAGGACCGCGCCGCACCGATGTGAATATTGTCGGCACGGGATTCAATGACAAATACTTTCGGTGGTCGCCGCCTACCGCGCTCAGCCAGTCGGGCTGGATGTAATAGGTCCGAGACCAATTGCGAGCCAATTCTACCTAGACCGCAGATTATGAAATGACTGTGACTGGTGCGGTTGAACCAGCGCGCGAGTGATTCCGCTAATAAGAGTTGCAAGGCAGAATGAGCAACGAGGACAAACGTTGCTAATCCCGCCCAGCGCGAGGCGCGCGTCAACGGGTGCTCTTGCGCGGTTCCCTCGCGTTGGATAATCAAATGTTGCACGGCGCCAAAAAATGCGTCCGCGACGGCGCTGACATGCTGGGCGATGCTGGACGGCTTTGCAGGCGATTCGTTGGGAGCATCACTTTCGAAATTAGAGACCGCCGGTGCGCGAGATTCTAGAAACAATCCGACGGTCCCCAAGAGCAAACACAGACTGCCGACGACCACGATTACGGAAGCTTGCCATTGCCCGCCGGCCCACAGCCAGCCACGCCTAGGCCGACCGATGAAGACCCAAACCAACACCGCGGCCAGGCACGCCCCCCACAGCGACAACAACATGTGCTCCAACATCGACCGCTGCACCCTCGTCTTTGCCCAATACCATGACCATACCCATCGAGAATTGTCCAAACCCACCCCCACCCGCCAACCCCCCCACCAAAAAGGACAGGCATAATCAAATCCGCGATAATTGTCGGTAATTTTGGGGAAAACGGCGACTCCAGCGTGCGAGGTGGACACCAATTCATCATTGGAGGAAACGTTTAAGGAGTGCCAAAATGGCAGTGTCAAATAATAATGCCTGTCCTTTTCGCTTTTCGTTATTGGCGATTGGGATGTGGGGAGGCCTTGGTTGAAAAAGGAGGAGCAATCGTCCTAGTCGGTAAGAATCGACCAGGCCGGAGTCAAACGAGGAGAGGAGGAAGTGGTGCAAACAAAAAATGGATAGTCCGGTTGACAATTCTTTCTCAGCATGACGTATCACGGGCTATGTTGTGTTAATTGCCGAAAAAAGAGCTTTCATTGACCCGGTGACGTTTGTGCATCGATAAAAGCCAGCGCCATGACGTTGACGTCCACTTCCAATCTGAACTTTCGGGCAGAAGTACTGAAGCGCCTGAATACACCGGGTGCCGTTCGGCCTCTGTCTCAATCTGCCCTGAAGCTCATGGAGTCGTTACGGATGCCAGAGAGTAATGTTCTGGACATCGTGGGCCTGATCGAGTCGGACCCAGGGCTGGCAGTACGATCCATGGCTTTGGCAAATTCGCCACTTTACGGTCATAGCCGAGAGATTAACTCTGTCAGGCAGGCGGTCGTCATCATTGGGCGGTCTGCGTTGGCGCAAATGGCCGCCACGTATGCCACCCAACAGTTGTTTTGCGATGACGCTAGCGGCAACACAATGATCATGCAGTTACAGGCCGAACTGTTTCATCACAGTTTAGGGTGTGGAGCAGTCGCGCGCGCCCTGGTCGAGCATTTGAGCGATGTTGACGACGATGAAGCTTACTTGTCGGCTATATTACACGATATCGGCAAGCTTGTGTTGATGCAGTGCGATCCGGCGGTTTACGAGTGTATCGTGCATCAATCGTCGACGGAGCCAATCTGGCGATTAGAACACGAACGCTTGGGAATCACTCATCAAGAAGTCGGCGCCTTGTGCAGCCAAAGCTGGGGCCTGCCAGAATCGATCGTGTTGGCAATCAAGCATCATCATGACAATCCGAATGAGGTCCAACATCCGGAAATCGTCGCGTTGGTTTCAGCGGCCAACCAATTGGCCCATCACTGGAATCTTGGCGATCACCGAACGGGTCAAAAACCAGAAGGCGACGTCGACGGCACCTTTCCGGATGAATTCCCTGTTATTGGAATATCTAGTGAACACATTCGCCTAAGTCGCGCCGTGGCGCACCAGTATTACGACGAATTGCTGCAAACCTGCGGGACGGGCTGACGTGTGGGGGAACGGGAACAGGGCGCCAATGGAAACGACCCAATTCCAGCGCGCTATCACGTTTGTCGTTTGGGCGATGACTCTGCAGTTGGCGGGAACGTTGGGCTATTTTTGGCTGGAAGGTTGGCCGCTACATGACAGCTTTTACATGACTGCGATTACCTGGGCGACCGTGGGGTACGGCGAGACGCGCGAACTGACGTCGCTAGGGCGGTTCTTCACAGTGGGATTGATTTGCGCATCGGTGATAACGATTGCGTGCGTGACCGGCAGTATCACTAGCATGATTGTACAGGGCGAAGTGTCGGGGACGTTTATTCAACGGAAGGCATTGCGCATGGCGAAACGAGTAAAAAACCATACCATCGTTTGTGGGGCGGGTAAAGTTGCCGCAGCCGTCATTGACAAATTGCTGGCGCGCGGTGAGGCCGTGATAGCGATTGACGACCATCACCCGTCGGTTGAGCGCTTACGCCAGCGACATCCTCAACTCATCGTGATCCAGGATTCACCGACGGATGAACTCGTATTGGCCAAAGCCAATGTGTTGGAGGCGCGCCATATCGTGGCTGCTACCGAACGTGATTTTGACAACCTGATGATCGCGATGACCTGCCGGGAGGTTAACAGCAAGCTGCGCGTGTTTGCCGTATGTCAGGATACGGCGGTAGCCAGTCGTTTGGCAAAAATCGGCGTGCTCGACGTGATCTGCCCGTACCAATTGAGTGGTCAAACAGTCGCAGAGTCCATTGGAGCCAAGTAAATACTACCACCAAGAGCCCAGTACTTCCGCTGCGTGGCATTGCCGGGGCAATTGGAATGAGGCAACTATTGAAGTCGATACCTATGAGGTTGCAGTATGAACAAGCATCGCATGAACTTAAATGAGATTCTAAAGTCACCGAAATTGCCTTCCGCACCCGGTGTCGCTTTGCGGTTGTTGGAATTGACTCGCGACCCCAATAGTACTGCTCAGGAACTGGCAACGACCATCAACTCCGATCCGGCGTTGGCGACTAAAATTTTGCGATCGGCGAACTCTTCGCTTTTCAATTTTCGCGCGGAGGTTACGACAGTTGATCGGGCCGTCAGATTACTGGGCAGCACGGTCATTAATTCGTTGGCTTTGAGTTTCTCGCTGGCGTCCGAGGCCATGGATGACCCGGTAATGGCCGAGCAATATCAACGGTATTGGCTCCGTTCGGCCACGCTGGCAGCATCTGCGGAGTCGCTGGCAAGTGGCGTTGGCAAGGACGCCAGTAATCTGTTCGTCGCCGGATTATTGGTGGACCTGGGCCAATTAGCGATGCTGAAGGTCTTCCGCGAAAAATATGCCTCACTCCTCGATGAATGTGCATCGAACGCAGTTCGGCAGTGTGAATTGGAGATTGAACGGATAGGATGCAGTCATATCGAAGTCGGCGTGGCGCTAATGGAGAATTGGAAACTCCCGCTTGCATTCGTTGAGGCGACACGTTACCACCACAGCCACCCCGACTCGTTGCCGCGCGTGTTGTCGACCGATCGCCTGATTCAATCCACCATCGTTGCTTCGGTTGCAGCAGAGTATATCTTGGGAGGTAAGTCAGAATGCACACTACCGCATTTGCGCGCTTTGACGGAGTGTTATTTTCAATGGTCCGAGACGGAGATGTTGAGCTACTTGGATCGCGCGAACCAGCGCGCCCGTCAAGCAGCTGAACTCTTATCGGCAAAAGCTGACGAATTGCCCTCGGCTGCGGACCTGTTGGCTCAAGCTACCGAGCAATTAGCTGCTATCGCTATTCGTCAGGATCGTGAAAAGCAGCAAGTCGTTTCGCAACAGCTAATTGCGGAAAAGCAGCGGACAGAGTTGGAGATACAAAACAAACAATTACGACAACAGGCGTTTCGCGATCCATTGACGGGAGTTTTTAACCGCAGGTATTTCGAGGATGCTATGGATGCCGAGACGCGTCGCGCGGAGCGCACCGTCGGTACGGTCGCAGTCCTGTTCGTCGATGTAGATCATTTCAAGTCGTTGAACGACACATTTGGTCACGCCTGTGGCGATGCGTGTCTGGTGCAATTGGCAGACATCCTGCTGAAGTGTGTTCGCAGTACGGATATTGTCGCGCGCTATGGTGGCGAAGAGTTTGTAATATTGGCCCTAGACGCCTCCGAATCCGGCTTGACTACTTTGGCCGAGCGCATCCGAAATTCCGTGGCCGAAACGAAGTTGTCGCATCGTGAAAACCAGCACATGATCACAGTCAGCATCGGCGGAGCGATTGCCATCCCTGATCGCGTCAATCGAAACTTCCGGCAATGTTTAATGGAAACGGCAGACGCCGCCATGTACGAATCAAAAAGAAACGGCCGTAACCGCGTGTCGATTCGCTCCATGGTCAGCGAGTTTGATCAGCGGGTCGCACAATTGGTGTTGGCCCATCGATTCAGCCATTGGCTTGTCCAGAACAATATTATCGATGCCGCTGAAGCGTACGAAATCGCGCAGGCTGCGCGTCCCCAGCCGGAATTTATTGGCGAGCTCGCGGTGCGCCGTCAATGGCTGACGTCCGATCAAGTACAGTATATCCTGGGGACGCAACAGAACGCCCTGGAGCGTTTTGGCGAGGTCGCGTTCGACTTGGGGATCTTGACCGAGGAACAAGTGGCCGTGTTATTGGCCGAGCAAATAGAAGATTCCCAGCGGATATCCGAATATCTGGTGTCCCACGGTCGAGTGCTTCCAGCTGAAGCTGTCACCCTGTTAAATGCATTCCAGGATGCGCGCCAATTACGATTAAGCGGTCTTCACAGCCAATGTGAGCCTGATGTCTTAGCGCGCGGACTATCGCAGTAAGTTGACCAGTTCTTGCAGCACATCGCTGGCGACGGTAATGGTCCGGGCATTCGCGGAGAATCCCCGTTGGGCAACAATCAGTTGCGTGAATTCCATGGCGATATCCACATTGGATGTCTCAAGCTGACCGCCGCGGATAATGCCCGCGTTTCCTGTCAATCCTGGTCCAATTTGTGCGGAACCGCTGTTGCCCGATTCGCGAAAGTAGTTTTGACCGACTGCTTCCAAACCGAGCGGATTGACAAAGCTGGCAATGGCAAGTTGGGCGATCGGGACCCGTTTGCCATTGGTAGCAATTCCCTCGAGTAGGCCTTCGGCAGTGATAGCGACTGTCGCCAAGTTTCCGGGCGGGTAGCCGTCTTGCTCGATGGTCGCCATGAATCCGCGAGCCAAATGCGTCATCCCTTCAAATTGAATTGCGATACGTTGCGGATCGGTCAGAGAGTTGAACTGAATCTCGATATCCGCGTCGCCATCGCCCACACCACGCACTGCCAGGAACTGTCCGTTCTCAGTGAACTCGATTCGGCGGACGACGTTGTCCGTCATTGTACCGTTATTGCCGTGAAGTTCAAATTGTGCATCCCAACTGTTAAAGTCGACTTTGGAAAAGGTTACGTTCAACGAGTGTGCCTGACCGCGGCTATCGAAGATTTGTATCGACGTCATGGCGGTATCGGCACTCTTCCCTTTAACCTCTTCGATCAACGAGTGGTTAGAGAACTGAGTACCGCCGGAATTGGTTGGAGCATCGGACAGTTCCAAGCGTTGTTTGGAAAGACCGGCGTTCGCCGCGCGTATTTCCAGCGTCCCATCCGACCGCAACGATGCCACGGCGTCAACCAACACGGAATTATAGAAATCGACGAGATCGCCTAAGGTTGTTGTATCATCGACTGACAATGTTGCATCAATGGTATTTCCATAGAAATCAAATCCTTGTAATAGCAATTGATCTCCCGTGTCGTATTTGCCCAAATTGCTCTCCACATCGTTCAGTAACGTAGCCAGTGTCGCCGGATTGCCACTCACCAAGTACGGCCGAAAGGACGCCAACACTTCAACCGCGGGCGGGGTCGCGGTCGACGGCAAGTTTCCAAAAATTGCGGCTTGGCTCGTTATGTTTCCGGCCACTGCAGCGCCTAACGGTACACGGATGGCAGAGTTTCCACTGACTTGAAAGGCTGGATTGCCGCCGCCGCCTTCACCATGGGAGCCTATTCGTTGCACGAAGGCCCCATTGGAAGGATCAACTAGGTATCCGCGGCTATCGAGGGCGAATGCGCCGGTGCGCGTAAAACGCGGTTCTCCGTTAGACGTAACAAAGAAACCGTTGCCTTCGATGGCAAAGTCAAATGTGCCCCCCGTGACGGTCAGAATTCCTTGCGAAAAGGTGCGCGCAATTTGTGAAACCCCGACGCCAAATCCCGTTTGCTGTGGGTTGGTGCCACCCACCGTACTGCCGTTGCTAGCCCCGGCGGGTCGCAAATTGGAGTACATAAGGTCGCTGAACAAAATCCGTTGCGACTTGTACCCTGCCGTATTGACATTTGCCAGGTTGTTGGCCACAACGTCTAGTTTGCGTTGATGAGCCAATAAACCGGTAACACCCGTTAACATCGTCTGCGACATGTATTCCTCCCTAAACCCGTTCTCTTCTACGATAATTGGCAATCCTTGGCGTTGACGAAGTCAAAGCTTAGTTGGCCTTGACCCCAACAATCAAATCAACAGAAATAGACTTGCCGCCAATTACCAACATGATGATCCCTTGCTCGACGTAGAACTCCTCGACCATTCCTGATTTGATCTCACCTGATTGAACGTCTGCGTAGTCCACGTTCTTGCCGACCAGATTCAACCCTTGTGAAATCTCCTGGAGTCGAAGCATGCTCTTAAAGGACGCATTGAGATTCTCTACTCCCTCCAACATGGAGAATTGCGTCAGTTGTCCAATGAAGTCTTCTTGCTTCACCGGATCTAATGGATCCTGATTGCGGAGCTGGATGGTTAGCAGGTGGAGAAATTCGGTCTTGGCGATGCCGGAATTGAAGCTGGTTTCCATGGTCGTTCCAGTGCGTTAGGAATTTCAAGTGCCGTAATACAAAGGTTCGTTATGAGGTTAAGCGAGAATATTGATCAGCGTGGATTTTCCGCTGGCGGAAGCTGGCGAAATGGCATCCCAGCTTTCGACAGTTTGAGTGAAATTCGTTCGGTCGGCTCGTTTACTAGGGATAGCCGCCTGGTCCTGGGGGCTCCCATCGTGTTCCCACGGGCTGCGGTGGGAGACATCGATGTCCGGTGATTCAATGCCTTGTTCTCGTAAGGCCGCAACCAGTTGCGGCTTTTCCTTATTGATCAAGTCAACTGTTGCCCATTCCGAGGTGACAATCTGGACCCGCATTCGGTCCGCCTCACCAGCTGCAATGATGTGAACTCGTCCCAGTTCGGCCGGATAGACGTGGATGCTCAGTTCGCGTCCATTGATGGCCAAAGCCTTCATATCAAGTTTCGACCAAGCATCGGCAACTTGGGCGACCACGAGCTTACTCAGCCGTTGATGCGTTTCCGGGATTGGCGTCGTCGGGTTGTGTGTGTCGGGCGGGAGGTTAAGTTCCGCAGATCCAGGCAATTGTACCTGGCCGGCTTGGAACGGGGCCATGTTCGACGGCACCTGGGCCGATACCATTTGCACCAGACTGGCCACCTCGGCCGCGCGCACTTGCCGGGTGAATAGTTGTGTAAGATCCTGTGATTCCGCATGATCGAAGAGTTCCGTTACGGCGTTATCAACGTGCACGGAAGGAATAGGTTCTTCATGGCTATAAGGTTGTAAAGGCAGGGCTGGCCTTTCGACCACGCGCAGCACCGGAACGAGCGATTTTGCCTTCGGCTCGAACTCGGCTGCCGTTGCCAGACCGCCGACGTCGGCAAGGGCAAGCTCCAGAGCGCTCTCCGGCTGAGACAACTCAATTGATTGTTCCGCAGGGCGGGTGGCGATGATGCTGAACGAATCCGCCAACGGCAAACTCAGTATGCTGTCGGCAAGCTCGACCTTGACCGGCGGACTCATTTTGGGCAAGAGTGGGTTGGGCGCCAATTCCCGTTCCGGAATAGCAATAACTGTTTCCACGTCGCGCATCATGGAAACGGGAACCATTACCACACATTCCACGAGCGGAACTTCGGCAGTTGCATCGCAAGGGTCCATTTCCAATTCCGGAATCAGCGCGAAATCAGGCGCACCTAACGTCGCGGCTTCGGTATCCACCGAGGAAAACAGGAGTTCGGAGAACGGGATGGCGTCACCATTCCACAAACCCGCCGAGTCCCCGGCCTCTGAGGTAGGCATTGGGCCGCCCGTGGCGGAATTTGTCGGTAGGACAACCATGTTTGCAAATCGAATTTCTACAGCTCGACATCGCTGGACCGCAAAAAAGTCCCAATCGAGTAGCAAGAATTATCGAGAACCTTCGATAATCCTTGGTGCCAGCGTCTAGCTGTTAACATCGTGCAATTTCTCGGAGGACAGAAAGAAAATCTGTCCACCCGGCAAAGTCCAAGTGATTGCCACCGGCGATCGTTTACGAGACACAAGCGCCGACCCTACCAGCGCTGCGAATCGCCAAAGTTTGCGTAACCGCGAAAGTCGCGGTGTGAGAATGCCAGCAGTTACGAGTTCTGGCTATATGCGTTCTGCATCCGAACTGCCTGAGCTCCGGCCTGAACGTGAGGCAGCAGTGCCTGCTTCCGAGCCAGGGCTTGTTGCTCGAGTTGCCCAAGGCGCATCACCAATTGTTGCATGACGTCCCCCAATTGTTGCGTCGCCAAACGGACTGCCGACGACGATTCCGCGCGATTAGCGCGATATTCCTGGCGAGCCGGTGCTGAAGCACATTCGGCGCTTTCGATACGCTCCCGACGGGAGGTCAGTTCCAATGACAGTGTATTGTACATCGAATCGGAGCCATCGGCCGTCAACATCATCGCGGCCAATTCATTCATCGACTGATATTGCATCAACAACGACTGCAGGTCTTCGAGTACCTGTTGTTCCAAGGCGTCCGGGTTCATTCGCTAAAACTCTTTCGAGAGATACGGCTGTAGTTCACTGTCCACGGCTTGCAGTTCGGCACCAATGCGTTTGCGCCGCTCCAAATAGTCGAGATACCATTTGGCGTGATCGGTTAGCGACGTTTTTTCGTTTGATGAAACAACTTCGCGATACAGTCGCTCCGCGGTCGGCAGATTCCCTTGGCAACGATGGCAAAGCGCCGCCAGACACTTGAGCCAATCGCGATCGGTTGGAGTCGGTTGTTCAACAAGTAGCCGCTCGTAAAGTTTCAATGCGTGTGCATAGTTTTTGGTAAGAAACAGGCTCGCCGCCAGCTCCGAAGAGTTTACCGGCGACTCGAGAATGCTCGCGTTGGTCGCCGTGGATACGTCGTCAGGGCGCGTGTCGGTTTGGCTTTCTAACGTCGCATGTGGAGCCAACGCTCCTTGGATGACTGGATCGCCGGTACTCAAGGAGTTGTCCATCGGATGGGCAACCGCTGGACCGGAGATGGTCGCCTGCTGATCCGCGATCGGATCGGTCGATGGTGGCAGGTTGGGGGAGTTTGCGGTCACAGACTGCTGCCGCGCCAATGCCTCCTTCAGCACATCGATGCGTTGCTGGATCGCTCGTGCGCGCAGTTCGAATTGCGAAAGATCGGCAGGCTGGAAGTAGGACTCACCCGCGCGCCAATCGGGAATATTTTTATCGCGATCGAGAATCGTGGCGGCCGGATGGGCAACTTGCGCCCAACAAGGCATGGAGTTGTCGATCGCACTATGTGCTAATAGCGCAGCAGCAACCAGCCAGAATCCAAAACTGTTGGGACGGCCACAAATAGGCTGTCGCGTCCTGCCGGCCAGGCCACTCTCAGCACAGACTTGTTCGTGATGGATCATCGAATGTCTCGTCATTTGCATCAGCGGGGATTGGGTTGTGGAATCAGGGGCACGACACCGGCAAAACACAATGCGGCCGAATGGTGTTTCCCAAGCGCTCGATAGGCGCGACCCATCAGGTCTAGTATTATCTGGCGTCGCTCATCGGATATCTTGCTTGTCAGCAGGATCTCACACTGCGACAAACACTCGCTTGGATTGTCCAGTTGCAGATACGTTGCGGCCATTTGTACGCGGGCTTGAATGCTCCATTGGTCATCAGTTTCAGACAGCAATTCCAGATGAATTGCGAGCGCTTGGGCGGGTTCATTGGCCAGTCCCAATTGAACCGCTCGCTCAAACAAGAACTGCCGCCGCCAGACGGGCAATGTGGTGCATTGAGCAGCGAGCATCAGGTTGGCGATTGCTTGCTCACGAAAGCCGAGTTCTTGCCAGGCCCGGGCGACAATATAGATATCGAGAAAACTGTCACATTCTAATGGGTTACAATTGGCTATTGCCGACAACAAGCGAACGGATTCCGTTTTGCGATTAATGGGATCCGTCATGGCGACGTAGCGCGCCAGGCTGGCGATGACCGCCGCCGCAGGTTCATAGGGAGAGCCTTGCAACAGGTGCCTGTTGTCAAAGAGCACTTGATTAGCGCTGAGGGCTTGATTGGCCAGAAGGTACGCGCGGGCCATCGTCATCGCGGCCAGGCGCTTCTGTTGGTCATTGCGTGCCAACGAGAGCGCCCGCCCGGACGCCCTAATCGATTCCAATAGGGAATTGGATTCCAAATACAATTGGCCGACGTGCCAATAGGAACAGGCTTGCAAGTCTGGGTCGAACGATTGGTCGAGCGCGAGGTAGAATTGGCGTATCGCGGAATCTGTCCGACCCAAGCGAAGTTCCACTTTGCCGAGGTTGAAGAACAGTTTGGCCAAAATTTCTCCAGCCAGGTTTCGTTGCGCTAACTCCTGATAATGTTGCGCGGCCCGATCCAAGTCGTTTTGAATGTAGGCCAGATTCGCTCGCGATAAAAGAACCGCCGCGTTGCGGTGGTCGCCGGGAAACATGATAGTAAAGCGACGCAACATTCTGTCGAGGACGGCATTCCAATAGCCCTCGGTCACGCTCGCGTCCTCTTGCAGCGAAAACAAGTGCACACCACGTTCGTCCTGGAACCAGCCAACCTGCAACGGCATCAATAGGCAATCAATCACCATGCTTGCGGACGCGGTCTCGACCTGAATCCGCTTGGAGCGACCGCGGAGTGCAGTTTCAGCGCCGGGAGTGGCGAACAGATTAAGCTGGCATTCGGCGCAAAGATGCATCACAAATTGTGCCACCGGAATCATGGGCGAGTCAATTTCGACGAACATCATGTCTAGCGAGTTCGATGGTCGCTGGACCACCCTGAATTGGGGCAAGCCGTCCTCGTTCCCGTGTCCATTGACGACAGGCGCTGTGGGCGAGGCAGGGGATTCAACCAGTTCTGGAGTCGATTCATCGGGAGATCGCAGTAGCCCTATTATATCTTCGATTCGTGGCGCGGAATGATGAAAGGCAATTCCATCTGGTCGCGAAAGTTCGCCATGGTAATTCCGCAATGCCAATTCCTGCGCAGCGGCGGTCAATTCATACTGGACCTGCGCCATAAGCTCTGTCGGGGCTTGTCCGTTGGTCAAATCCAAGTAGATCTCGCAAAGTTGGGGCAGTGATTCATCGACGCTGCCGCGAGCCAATAGCATTCGGCACATTCCCAACTGAGCGATCCACCGTTCTCGGCCGCTGGCTCGCAATTCTATGGCTCGTCGATAGTGGCTCAGGGCGGAACGATGCTGACCACTGAATTCGGCACACAAACCCAGCCGCAATGACAAATCGCTGCGCAACAAGCCACTGGCTTGCTGCGCCTCCAGGTAGCGCGCGCCTGCCGCCGCAAACTGGGCTTTGGCCAGCAGCGCGTCTCCTTCTTGAATTCGAGTTGGTACAAACAAAAACGAATCGACATCATCAATTGTCGGTGACGGCCCAGACGTTGGCGGGGCTTGATCGAGCGGAATCGCAATTCCTTTATCAACGCCGGCGTGCTCAGGTGGCAGAAAATGTTCGGTCGGCGATTTGGCTGAGCCGCGTTGCTCAACAAGCAAATAGGTAAGGCCGCCTATGATCCCTAGTGAGACCAGCGTGGACACCATCCAAAATTTCGCTCGGAGCATGACAAGCGCCAGCTTACCGTTGATTAAATGCACCTTTGGGCACCTGCCAGCTGACGTATCCCACCTTGTGGCCGACCAGTGGATGAGCGGGCGTCAATTCTGGCGAATTAGAACAATTGGAATAACCCGCCTGATTGGAACGGACAACTCCGATTAGGACTGTTTGTGCAACCGGCAAAGTCTGCGTTACTGGTACAGCCATCGACGAGAAAAGGCGAAATCCTTGAGGAATTCTCGGCAAGTCCCCCAAAAAAAATTCGATCATGATGGAGTCTCGAAATCCGCCAGAGGACGTTCCCATGGAAATTTTCAATCATGGCAAACACTTGAATGTCCCTGCGCCCCATTTTTTGACGGCACGTCAAAAGGAACCGGCTGTCGAACTACGGGAAAAGGACGATGTGAACCAATTGAGTGAGGCCATCCCTCGTCGATTGGCGACATCATTGAACGACAGCAGCGACGCTCGCATGCGACTGCTAGCTGACGTTCAGCAGCGTGTAAATTCCGGTGAGTATTCAACACGCGCGGCGTTTGAAAAGGCCGCTGAGATGATCACTGGAATTTAGATGTGTTGAACTAAGCCAGAAACGCGAGTGACATTTTTTACAATCGGTAAGGATGCCGGTGTTTGGTTGCCAGGATGGTACATGTTCCTGTAAACCGATAGTTTCCATTTGGAGAACCTTACCATGCTAGGTCTTGTCAACAATCCCGGCGCACTCAATGCTCAACACAATTTGGGACGCGCTTCCAGTAAACTGAACCAATCGATTGAGCGATTGTCGTCCGGATTCAAGATTAACCGCGGTGCGGATGGCCCCGCGGCATTAGTGATTTCTGAAAAGCAACGCGCGCAAATCGCGGGGTTGCGAGCTGCCATCGACAATACGGAAAAGGCCGCAGCGGTCGTGCAAACGGCCGAAGGCGCGTTGAATGAAATCAACAGTCTTTTGGTAAAAATCCGAAGTTTGGCGATTGATTCTGCCAACACAGGTGTCAACGACGAAGATGCTTTGGCCGCCAACCAGGCAGAAATTGCCAACGCCTTGGAAACGATCGACCGGATTGCCAAGAACACGCAGTTTGGCCAAAAGCGGTTGTTGGATGGCTCGTCAGGGTACAAAGGTGTGGCTTCGAGCGACACCGTGACCTTTATGCGTGCGACGTCGGCGACGATGGCGGGGTCTTACGAGATCGACGTCACGACTGCCGCGACTCGCGCCAACTTCACGGCCGATGCGCAAGATTCGGCCTTGGCCCAAGACGAAATCGTGACGATTAACGGCGTCGCCATCACGCTCAATGCGGGACTGGATCGCGCCGGTGTGCAAGCCCGGATCAACCAGTTCACGAGCCAAACTGGCGTTGTGGCGGAAGACGATGGCTCGGCCACGGTGCTGCGAACGAATGCCTTTGGTACTTCGGCCAAGATCGATGCCATTTCCAATGTGGCATCTTCCAACGACTCATCTGGTATCGGCACGACCCTGGTGCAGGTCGCGGGTACCGATATCGAAGGTACGATCGGTGGCAACGCCGCGGTCGGCAAAGGCAACGTGCTGACTGGTTCGGCGGGCGCCTCTAAGGGGTTGTCGGTCAAATTGGCGGTCGATGACACCGATTCGACGTCAACCGTTTCCGGAACTCAAGGAACGGTAACCGTCGTCAACAATGCGCTGGTCTTCCAAGTCGGTCCCAATGCCGGTCAAACGGTGAACATCGCCATCAACTCGGTTGCTTCCATTGGATTGGGAATCGGGCAGGACGACAACATGTTTTCCGATTTGTCGGAAGTCGATGTTACGTCCGCCGCCGGCGCTCAGGACACCTTGGCATTGGTCGATGCCGCTATCCGCGAAATTGCCAACTTGCGTGGCACGTTGGGCGCTTTCCAAGGCAATACCTTGGAATCCACGGCGAACAATATGCGCTCCACGTTGGAAAACACGATCAATGCCGAATCAATTATTCGCGACACCGATTTCGCGCAAGAGATTTACAACTTCACGAACGCACAGGTATTGGTCCAAGCGGGCACATCCGTCTTGTCCAATGCGAACTTGTCGTCGCAGTTGGTCTTGTCGTTGTTGCGATAAACGACCGCGTAAGACTGTTTGATAATCGACGGCGCTGTCGCCAGGTCGTCGTAAGGTTTAAACGACAGGAGAAGCTGCCCGCCCGCACTTCTCCTGTCGTACTTTTCGATAACAATATACTCCATTTCGAGCTTCACCCATGGCGTCCATCGATGGCCTCATCAGCGGCCTTAACACGGAAACCATCATCAATGGCTTGATGGCCTTTCAGCAATCGAAGCTCGAACGATTGAACCTCCGCAAAGCGGAAATCCAGGTAAAACAGCGGGCCATGCAAGGGGTTGAGGCGCGCCTCCTGAGTCTGCGGTCGCAGATGAGCGCACTCAATCGGAACGTCAACGACGTATTCTCGACGCGCCAAGTTCGCTCCAGTCATGAGCAGCTCGTTTCCGCCTCAGCAACCAATCGCGCGGTGATTGGCTCCTACACACTGCGGATCATGTCGCGGGCCCAGGCGCATCAAATCGCATCTGAAAGCGTCTCCAGTTCGGCCCAAGAGATTACTACGGGCGTGATCACTATCCAGGTTGGCGACCGTCCAGCTAACTCGATTACGATCGACGGTTCTAACAACTCAGTGGCCGGGCTAGTGCACGCAATTAATTCCCAATCGACCGACGTGTCGGCAACACTTGTTCGCGACCAAGCCAACAATTCCGAACGGATTGTGTTGACGTCGCGACATACTGGAGCGGCCAACGCCATCGTCATCGACAATCAATTAGCCGACAGCCAGGGGAACGCCATCCGTCCAGATTTCAGCGGTATGGCAGTGCAGGAGCCGACAAATGCGGTGATTCAATTGGGCGTCGGACCCGGCGCTATCACGGCTGCGTATGCCACCAACCAAATCAATGACCTAATTGCCGGGGTGACTCTCAATGTGAATGGTGCCGATACCAATCAGGAAATCGTGATCAATGTCACGCGCGACACTTCCCAAGCGGCACAGGCGATCAAAGACTTCGTTGCCGAGTTCAACTCATTGATGGCCTATCTTGACGAACAGACTAAGTTTGATGCCGCCACGCAGATGGCCGGACCGTTACTCGGAAATCGAAGCGTAACGACGCTTAAGAACCAAATGTTGAGTCTCGTTACCGGTGCGGTCCCAGGTCTGGCATCCAGCTTCAATCGGCTGTCTCAGATTGGGGTCACAGTCGATACCGGGGGACGACTGTCCGTGGACACAACCCGTTTGAATACCGCATTGCAAGGAACAGATTCCAATATAAACCCCGACGACGTTGCTCGTCTCTTCAGAATGACCGGGGTCAGCACCAATCCCGGTGTCGAGTTTGTGATGGGAAGCGCGCAAACTAAGGCAGCACCACATCCGTACCAGGTCGATATCGTGCAGGCCGCCGAGCGGGCTTCCGTCCTCGGAACGAATGCGCTCGACGATACCATTACCATTGATAATCACAATCGGCATTTTCAAATCACGCTTGACGGGGTGAGGAGTGAAGTGTTGGCACTGGCCGAAGGAAGCTACACGCCAGCGCAACTGGCGTTCCATGTGCAGTCAGTGATAAACAGCTCGACGAAATTGGGCAATCGCCAGATCATCGCCAGCATTGCCAACGGACAACTTCAGTTGACGTCGTTGTCCTACGGCAGCGTGTCCAAGATATCGGAGATTACCGGAACGGCTGCCGCGCAGTTAGGGTTCGTGGGCAACGAACAGGGCGTCGGCAAAGATGTCGTCGGATCGTTTATCGTCAATGGCGTAACAGAAGCGGCCACAGGGTCCGGGCGACTACTGATCGGAAACTCCGGAAACCAATTTACCGCTGACTTGCAAGTGCGCGTCACCTTGGATGCCACCCAAGTCCATGCCGGCATCGAAAGCGACCTAACCGTCACACGCGGCGCGACGTCGCTCCTAGACCAATTCCTGGCAGACTTTGTGGATTCTGAAAAAGGTACTCTGGCCTCATCAAAAGCTAGCTTCCAATCCCAACAATCGTCGATGGATGCTTCGATCGAGCGTGTTAACCGCATTACGGCCGCCAAGCGCGAGTATTTGATCAAACAGTTTGCTGCGTTGGAACGGGCACTCAGTGCATTGCAAGCGACGTCGAGTATCGTGGCGACTCAATTGGCCAACCTGCAATCGCCTCGAAAATAGTTCCTGACGTATCACCCGATTCGTTCCATCGATTGGTCCGGCATATACGAATGAATCACACAGTGTAATCAAAGGAAATCCGTCTCATGACAAACTCCGGCATTCAATCCTATCAATCGAACGCAACACGAATGGGTTGGACACGCATCGATGCGCTGCTGGCAATTTATGATCGTACTATCGCCATGACCCGCGCGGCCGAAGCAGCCCGCGCCGAAGGGAATCACTCCGAGTTGTGGAAATGTTTGTTGCACGCGCAGAAATGTGTCGTGGCGCTGCACAGTGGTCTCCGACCGGATCAATGCGAAGTGGCCTATAACGTTGCCCGATTGCTCCATTTTGTCTTAACTCGATTGTGCGAGCAACAATTTCCAGATGCACTCCGAATCTTGGAATCATTGCGCAACAGTTTTGAAGCAATCCGCGAGGAATCGGTTGAATTAGAACGAACTGGCCGCATTCCTTCGCTGGAGTCGGTATCGGAGTGGGAGGCGATTGCCTAATTGGCCGGGGTCAGGTTGCATGGGCAATCCAGTTACTGTTTAACCGTCGGCCGATGGCGAACGTTGGTGGCCGCGCGTAGGGGCCTTCGACTAACAGCAAAACGAAGTTGGCATTATCCAACTAGCGAGGACTGATTTATCTCTACATGCGGTTGTGATGTATCACGCCCCAAATTCAACAATGAGATACAAACATGAATCTGTGCATTTCCGCAGGGCCCGAATATAACATTCGCCGATTCGCTGAAAGTAAACGGCTGTTGACGTTACCGGAAGTCGCCGTGCGAATGGTGGAAATCGCTCAACAACCGGATCCCGATTATGCAGAGGTCGCCCGAATCGTTCGCACCGATCCAGCCATCAGCGCAAAAATTCTCAAGACGGCAAACTCCGCTCTGTTCGCTTTTCGCCAACGCATCGAGACGATCGAAGACGCTTTACTCAAGCTGGGGATGTCCACGTTGCGGACATTGGTTTTGAGCTTCCATCTAGCGCAGCACGAGTCTTCCCAGCCGTCGCTGCGACCGGTTCTCCGCGAATACTGGCGAAGCTCCTTGACCCAAGCCACTATCGCGGAACTGATCGCGGAACAATTGGAGGGCGTGGATCCGCCGACGTATTTCTTAGCGGCGATGCTGCAGGATATTGGCATCTTGGCCATGCTTTCCGAGGAATCGGAGTTGTACATCGAACAGGTGCTGGAGCGCGCGCGTTTTCCGCGAGTCGTCACCGCGGAACGCAACGTATTTGGAATCAGTCACATCGACGTTTCGTGCGCCATGCTGGACAAATGGGGAATGCAGGAGTCCTTCCGCGCGGCAATTCGTCACCACCATGACCAAATCGTTCTGGTGGATGGCGCGGGTGCCAATCGACTGGGCATTGCCTTAGCGGCAGCCAATCTGGGCGCGGAGATGTTGTTGGCCTACCGGGTGAATCCCACGACATCCACAGTTCCCGAATGGGCCGGTTTCTTGGCGACCCGGTTGAACCTGAATGAAACGCAGGCGTCCGATATTATCAACCAAGTCTCATGCCGCGTACGCGAATACTCGGCGTTGTTTGCCTTCGATATCGGTGATCGCGTTTGCCCCGAACGGATTATTGCCGAAGCCAAGGAACTGTTGCAGGACATCGCGTTGCGAGACCAGCTCGAAATGGCGCGAGAGATTCAACGTCGGCGCGACGAGATTGACGAAGACCAGTTGTATCGCGATGGCCTAAGCGGTTTATTTAATCGTCACTTTCTCAATGATCGATTGAGCGCATGTTTTGTCGCTTGCATGCAGAATCTCCAGTCGGTCGGCTTGGTATTTATCGATATCGACAAGTTTAAACACATCAATGACGCGTACGGTCACTTGGCCGGGGATCGCGCCATCAAACACGTGGCGGATTGGCTGCGGCAATCACTGCGCGGCAGCGACTTGGCCATTCGCTTGGGTGGTGATGAATTCCTGGTGATGTTGCATAACATTAGCTGTCACGATCTCCAATGCATCGTTGACCGGGTAATCACCAATGCACCGCCGTTCCTACTCGGCGACCAATCCACCTGTGCGATAGGGCTGAGCATCGGTTGCGTGCATTACGAACCGCGCCGAAACCAGAATCCCGATCTCAACTGTTTGATCGATCTCGCCGATCAGGCAATGTACCAATCGAAACGCCTCGGGGGGAATTGTTGGACACGAATAGATTACGATCCCGCGATCGACGCTCAGCACACGTAACGGGCGCCACGAATTGAATGCCCTATGCCACAAGCGGAAACCGTGGCTCTCGTGTTCTCTATGTTCGGCCAAGGTCTCCTGATCATGACGAAACATCTTGGCCGCAGGTCGCCCCCTGGTCTGTGAACGCTCCGCTGACTTGACAGGCTAACCGGATCTCCGAGACCTACGGTTTGCGTACGCGTTTAAACGACCCGCGCACACCAGGACTATGTCGGCTGTATCTACGAAAAATGGATTATGCCGCCTGATTCTCCAAACGTCGGATCACATTTAAAATCTCAGCCACGGCCTGGAACAACTCATAGGGTATCTCTTGTCCGACGTTGACTTTTGCATACAAATAGCGGGCAACTTCTTTCCGCTCAATCACCGCCACGCGGTGCTCTTTGGCGGCCCGAATGATCTGCTGAGCTAAGTAGTCTGCACCCTTGGCCACGACCACCGGAGCAGGCGCTTCGTCGGGGGCATAACGCAATGCCACGGCAAAGTGTGTGGGATTTGTGACAACCACCGTGGCCGTGGGGACAGCGTTGATCATCCGCTTCTTGCTGAGCTCGTTAGCGACCCGTTTAATTCGCGCCTTAAGATGCGGATCGCCGTCCATCTCCTTGTACTCGTCGCGGACCTCTTGCTTGGTCATGCGCAACTCTTGGCGCTGTTTCCACCATTGAAAACCGTAGTCCATCGCACCCACAATGACCATCAGTACGGCGGACATCAAACCGATCGCGAGGATCAGCTGGACGGCGATAGCTACCGCCTGCCCGAAAGTCGTAAACCCCGACGCGGCAATCTCCTCCAACCGTGCCCGCGTCAACCAGTAGGCAGCCAGGACAATACTGGTCGCCTTGGCCAGCGAAACTAGACCGCGCACGGCCGCACGAAGAGAGAAAAGTCGTTTTAGACCTGCTATCACACTCAACTTTTTCCAGTTCAACGCCAACGGCTTGGTGGTGATGTTCCCTTGAGTTTGCAGCAATGACGCTGCCACGGCAATAACCGCAATCGGCACGATCAAGCCGGCCAGTAGTACGCCGGCTTGGCCGATATCACGTCGCATGGCCAGCAGAATCGTCTCGGGGTAATGAACCATCGGCTCAAAAAAGGTAAACCGCTCGCGCAGAATCGATTTCAACGACGAAAAGAACCAAGCGCCCAGGACCAGGAAAAAAAGAAAACCGGTCAGTAGTGTGATCCCATTCAACAATTCGGCGCTGATGGCGATTTGCCCTTCTTCCAAGGCTTTTTCCAAACGCCGCGGTGTCGGTTCTTCGGATTTCTGATCGTGGTCTGTCTCGTCTGCCATCGATTTCCACCGCGATTAAAAATAGCCCATGAACCGTTCGAGATCCTCCAACATGAGGTAGAAATAGGTCTCGATGGACTTCCAGAGAACAGGGAGAAATAGGGACAGACACAGGATGCCTATTCCCACGCGGAGTGGCATTCCCACGGAGAACAAATTCATCGTGGGCGCGGCTTTGCTCAGCAAGAACAATCCAACGAGAATGACAAAACTCGTGATTCCGACAGGCGCCACTATCAATAGTCCATATTCCGGGAGACGGCTAATCAGGCCGACTAATCCCTCGGTTGGCAAATCCGTAATCTGAATTCCGTTCAACGCAGCGAATGAATAATGTACGAAGATAATGAGGAACTGGTGCAAGTTGAGGCCAAAGAATATGAGAACAGCAAACGTCTCGAACAGCATGGCGATGATCGTCGATTGTTCCAGCCCGGCATTGGTGACCGGATCCATCGAAATCCCGATTTCTTGGCCGACGTAGGAACCCGCGATGCGCGCCGGCACCAGCAGCAATCCGACCAATAATGACAACAATAACCCGATCCCTATCTCTCGCGCGATCGTTAACACAGCGCCCAACAGCGATACGCTGCCGGCAACATGGGGTGCGGAATCCCACCAGAAAATGGTTAGCGCCATCGCCAACCCCGCCTTGATGGCCACCGGCAATTGTCGGCGAGCAAATAGAGGGACGAACGCTATGAACGCAGATACTCGAGCCAGCACGCATAGGATCGACAGGATCGCGCTTTCCTGCATGAGCAGCCTCACAATCCGACGTCGGTCATGCGTTCGAATATGCGCATGGTGAACGTGCGCAATGTTGCCAAGTACCAAGGTGTCAAGAGGATGACAATTCCCACGACGGCTACGATTCGCGGAGCAAACGTCAACGTCTGTTCTTGAATGCTCGTGACCGTTTGCGCGATGCTGATGAATAATCCGACGATCAGCGACACAATAACCACTGGCGCCGACAGCAACAGAGCGGCAGTCAACAACTCGCGGCCAATCAGTATCGCATCATTCGTATCCATCGCCGTCGCCTTGCTCATTAGTTTCGAACGTCTCGGTCCGAATCGATGTTTCTCTCAGCTTCGAGACCGCACACGTTGCCGATGATCGGTTTCGCGCCATGTCGAAGTCACCGCGGCAAGGTCATACTGCGGCGACTAGCCGAAGTATCACTCGCCCGTTGCGAATCTCCGTTTCCTTCGCTCGCCAAGGCATCGAGGATTTGTTGCACCAGTTCAGGATCATCGAATGCCGCGAGAATTTTCGATGCCTTCCGTTGCGGCAGACTCTTCAATAACCGAGCCGCGAATCGAAGTTCTCCATTGTTCGCGAATTCTTTCAAGTAGTTTGCCGCTTGTTCATCATCCAGGCCTTCAAACCATGGTTTGGCCGTTTTGACACGTTGTGCCAATTCATCCTGTTCACCGCCCGATGTTTTCGCGGCATTCTGCTGTGCCAACTTGGTGAACTCTTGAGTCTGCGTTGACAGCAGCAGATTTTCCTGTTTCAACTGGGAAATTGTTTGCTGCGCGCTATGCAGTTTGGCTTCCAATCCATCAAGCAGCGCCGTCAGTTCGGCGCGCTCGACCTTCAAATCTTCAAACAACAGCTTGACGTTTTGTTCCATTTTTTCAACCGATTGTTCGCGTTCCATCAAATCGCGTTCTTTACGGCGAATGGACTCGCTCAGTTCCAATACGGCCTCTACCGAGAGTTGCCCGTCGGGGCGGATGGCGACCGGCAATTGCTCTCGTTTTTCGGTCCCCCTGCCGATCGGCGGCACGCCAACAGCCGACTCGACATCAGATTCCTCGTCAACTGCCAATGCCGGGGGTGTGCTCTGATTGATTAAATACCAAGACGCACCCGCCGAAATGGCAAACAATACAACGCCGACTATACCGGCAAAGAGAAATGTTTTCATGGTCGGCCTCCGTTATGTCGCAGGGCCAGATGCCGTTCATCCGCCTGCCGCATTTCTGTAGTTATTTCTGAACGCTGAAACTCCGCCGCTTTTTGCTCGGCCAACTTCTCCCAAGACTTAGTCTTGCGGTCCCATTCCATGAATTGAGTCGTCAAGGCGTCTAATGCTTGCGTTGCGACCCTAATTTGCATTGTCAAATCCTCGATGTGTCGTTGGTAATACATGGCCGCAACCTCGCATTGCTGAACCATCCACACCGCCATTGAGGAACCTGCTATTTGGTCGCCAATTTCCGACATCGACTGGCGATAGGCTTCACGACATGTTTCCAGTTGTCGGATCGCAAGACGTTGCGCGGCAATCTGTTCTTTGATCGAACTCCGTCGCTGGTCGTGAAAGCGAACCATGCCTTTCAATGTACGCAATCGTTGGTGACTCATGGATGCATCCCAGTCCATCTGTGGGAGATGGCATTCAGGTCCCGCAAAGTCCCGTTCCAGGGTGTTGGTTGATTCAACTCCTGTTGCAAAAACTGCCTGACCATGGGGTAAAGCTCGATTGCCAAATCGGTCGCGGCCGTTACGCCTTTCTGGTAAGCTCCGATTTGCAAAAGGTCCGACACTTCGTCATACCGTGCCAGAATCTGGCGCACTGCCAAAGCCGCCTGCTGGTGTTGCGGTCCGGTCAGATCGAGAAACAACCGGCTGTTGCTGTGCAGAATATCAATGGCGGGGAAACTGCCCGCATTCGCCATTTTCCGCGACAGTACGATATGGCCATCCAGTATGGCGCGCACGGAATCGGCAATCGGATCGTTCAGGTCATCGCCTTCAACGAGTACAGTGATAATCCCGGTGACGGATCCGCAATCGGACTTCCCCATGCGTTCCAAGACAACGGCCAACTTGTGGAACACCGAAGGTGTATAGCCTCGCGACGTCGGCGGTTCACCCAGCATCAAACCCAAGTCGCGTTGGGCCATCGCGAAGCGGGTGATACTATCGAGAATCATCAACACACTCTTGCCCTGCCGTCGAAACCAATCGGCCATCGCCAAGGCTGATTCAGTGGCCCGAACCCGTGCTAACGGACTCTCGTTCGACGTCGAAACCACAACCACCGATTTTTTCATTCCCGCCGGTCCGAGCACGTGCCGAATAAAGGGTGCCACTTCCCGCGATCGCTCGCCAACCATAGCGACCACATTCAAATCTGCTTGGGCATGACAGGCAATCTGTCCCAGTAACGTGCTCTTGCCAACGCCGCTGCCGCCAAATATACCGATGCGTTGGCCTCGTCCGATGGTCAGCAAGCCATCAATTGCTTTTTGCCCGGTGACTAGGACTTCGGCAATGTCCGAGCGCATCAAGGTCGCCGGGGGATCACCTTGGACGGGGACGAAATGGCGCGCGCCCAATGGTCCTTGATCGTCGATCGGTTCACCGATGACATTGACGACGCGTCCCAACGTCTCAGGACCAACTGGAACGTGTAATGCGCGGCCCAGGCCGATGACTTCGTCTCCAGGGCGCAATGAATCGCTCGCGCCAAACGGCATAATTTGCGTCCGTCGCCCATGGAAACTGATGACTTCGGCTAGACATCGGCCGCCATGCTGGCAGCGGATCTCGCACAAGTCTCCGATACCGGCGGCCAACGATGTTTCAATGGTGCCGCGCACGCTTTCGATGCGGCCGAACGCCCGCATCGCCGGAGCCGATCGAATCGCAGCGGCCAAAGACGATTTACTCAACTGGAGCATGGCGCAGCACCTCCAGCACTTGCGTTCGAATTTCGGACAACTGATGTCGCCAGTCGGCCAGCATACGCTCAGTACGCGTCTCGATCCGACAATTTCCATCTGCCAGCGAAAGATCAATGGCCAATTGCACAGCGTTGTTGCTTTCGATCGACTGCTGCCACACTGTTTGTAGCCGGTCCCGATCAGCTTGATTTACGTAAACCATGACGGAGCCGGGGGCGTTTGGCTGGGGAAACGCTTGCATAATCAGTTTTTCCAAACGTGTCGCGTGGTGAGACACCTCGTGTTGGACGATCGCTTCCGCGATTTCTAATGCCAGGGCCACGGCCAATTCCTGGCATTGTTTGCGGCATTCGGTGTCCTTAGCGGCGAGCTGTCGGCATGCGTTCTCAATAGCAGTTAACACCTGAGTTAGCGCGCGGTCTGCTGATGCCGCTCTGGCGCATTCAGTCTGCGTTTCTCCAACGGAGGAAGGCTGTGGCGTCGCTGATCTCGGAGGCATACCGCAGGTGTTTGCGACCGTTGTGCGCGCGACTATAGAGGTCGCGCGCTGTAGATTGCGATCGACGATGATCGAGTATGATTGCATATTCATTCCGCCTCGCGCGTCGCCATTACAGTTTTATTTCTCCGGATTCATCGAGTTTAGCCAACGTTTCTACAATGGTCCGACGCGCCAGTTCGATTTCCTCGTCCGACACATTTTGCTTGAACTCCATTTCTTCGACGATTGATTCTCGAGCCCGTTTGGAAAGGTTGCTCAAAAGCTTGTCGCCAATCTCTTGATCACAACGCTGCAAAGCGACTACGAGCGTCTCCGTTTCGATTTGCGCCAGCAGCTTTTGCACGTCGCGATCCGTCAAGCGCACGATGTCTGAAAAGATATACAGTTTGGACTTGACTAGCTCGGCCATATCAGCGTCGGCCGCCGCTAAGGTATCCATTAGCTCCACACGCAACTGTTTGTTCAGTGCGCGCATCAGATTCGCTAACGCTTGTGACTGATCCACGGTTTCTGGGCGAAAGGTGATCGTACAAGCTTTGTTAACCGTGGATTTCAATACCTGTCGAGCGATCGCCGTTGGAACCGTGGATTCACACGACAGCTGAACAATGGTAGCAGCGCGCGTTTCAGCCGGCAGGATTTCCAGAACTTTGGCGGCATGTGACGTCTCAATTTCTCGCAGCACCAACGCGATGGTTTTGGGGTGATCCGAACCTATCGCTTGGGAAATCTGGTAAGGATCCAATCGATTGAGGTCTGCCACCGGATCATCGGAGGGCGTGATTTGCGTGAAACGCTGTTCACCTTTGCGCGGCGATGCTTCCGAAGGAGTATCCGGGCGCAATTCGCTCGATGATGCAGCTCCGAGCGAGTTCACGGCCATGTGGAAGAACTTGAGAAAATCATCGACGACATATTCTAGTTCTTCGCGCGATGGTGGCTCATACTGCAGTTCGCGGTACAGCTGTTTTAACTCAGCAGCGCGCCTCGGCTCCATCAAATCAAAAGTCGCCGTAGCGACCTCTCCACCCATGGCTGCCAGGAGGAACGCCAAGCGTTCATTGGACGAAAGAACTTGCATGACGGGCCACCTCACGCTGCCTTTTTCGTCGGTAGTGGTTTCTCAGGCGATTGGTTTTCGCTCGCCCAAGCCGCCAGAACCCGTGAAAACTCTTCCGGATGCTGTCGAATCATTTCGCTGAGCTGGCTCAACCGCGCATCCCGGCTGTCGAAGGAATTGAAACTAGAATTCGTCGGACGCGGCACCGGTTGCAGGTGTTTGAAAGTGCGCAATCCCAAGTAAACCGCCGCCACAGCGGCCAGTCCTAAGGAAAGGTTTTTCACCATCGTATGGATCTGTTTCCATGGAAAAGTGGCAGGCGCGTTCACCTCGGGCAACAATTCCACAAACTCAAAGAACTCCAAATTAAACTGGTCAACACCGTCGCGAAATCCAACGGCTTGTTTGACCATTGCTTCGATACTGGTCTTCACGGAAGCGGGGATTTCCTTGTTTTCGTTGGCCACTTTTGCTGAGTTCACGAGGACCGACACGGTCAGCACGTTCAGGACCGGCGTGCGAACGATGTCCTCACGATGTGTCGAGGATACCTCGTACTTGTTGTTCACAACCTCCGTTTTCGAGATCAGCGATTTGTTGCTGCGGGGTGCCCCGGCCGTTCCGACGGCATTCGATCCAGGGTCTGCGCTGCCCCCTTCTCCCGTGGTCGTACTTGTATCGATCGTCTCACTCGTCGCCACGCGTTTGTCCGGATCGAACTCAGTGATCGTTGTCCGCCCTTCGGGGAACGAGAAATCGGTCGTGATTTCCACACGTGAATTGCCTATTCCCAGAAAATTGATCAGCAGCGACTGCGCCTTGTGAGTCAATTCCCGTTCGCGGTTCAATCGATACTCCTCTTGTTTTGTCAAACGCCCCAGCGCTTCGTCATGCGAGTACAAGTTGCCGGATGTATCGGAGATAGCAACCTGTTCCATGCGCAGGCCGGGGACTGCGTTGGCGATCAGTTGAGCGATGGCCACCGCCTGCGCTTCCGTGAAACGCTGGTTAGGGACAATCGACAAAACCACTGAGGCTGACGGTTGGGCTGTGGGTCGCAAAAACGGCTGCCGCTCGGGAATGCTCAAATGCACCACCGCCGATTCGATAGAGGAATACTTTTGAATGGAATGGGCTAATTGCTTTTCTAAGTTGCGGCGATAAATCTGCTGCTGATTAACGGGATCCAACCACGGAGACGACGATTCCAATTCCACGTCGTTGACACCAATGCCGCGACTGCCAGCCAACGCGGCGGCACGGTCGAAAGCGCGCTTGTCCACAAGAATCATGGATCCGGCGCCTTTGATTTGATAGGCAATATTCGCTTGATCGAGGGCCGCCATCAGTTGCGTCGATTTCACATGGTCCAGATTGCTGGCCAATGTGACGTAATTGGGTTGTGCCGACCAGAATCCGACACCAATGATGGCCCCGATGCACATCAGCGCCAACAGTAGAATCCCCACGCGGGCCGCCGCAGTGGATTCCTTCCACACGAGAAGTGCTTGATCCAAGAAAGCTTTAACAGTCTGCATGTTTCCCACCCGTGGTCACGTCAAAACTGCATCCGCATCAATTCATGGAACGATTCTATGACTTTGTTTCGTACCTCCATAAAGAACTGGAACGACAAATCCGCCTGCGCCATTGCCAAAACGACGTGCTGGATGTTGTCCGTCTTACCAGTGACAAAATCAGAAATGGCAGCGTCCACCGCCAATTGTTGCCCATTTACTTGCTGCAAGTAGCCCTGCACGACATCGCCAAAACCGGTGCCGGCGGTTGGCACGGTTTGTTGACTTCCTGCGCGCGGCCCGATGGAAGGGTAAGTGCCAGGGACGGCACCCACGGAGGCAATCGACGACTGGGCGACGATGGGATTCATTAGCCTCCTCGCCGCAATAGTCGCAACGTCTGCTCGATCATATTCTTGAAACTGGTCAGCGCCTTGAGATTCGCCTCATACGACCGCGAGGCGGTAATCAAATCGATCATCTCGGTCGGCAATTTCACGTTGGGCATGGCCAGCAAACCGGTTTCCGGGTCTGCGTCAGGATGACCAGGGTTGTACACCACGGGCAGCTCGGTTTGGTCTATAACCCGGCCCAGCACGCGCACGCCATTAAAGTCGCCGCTCGCTTCACGGACCCCCGAACGTTCAACTGCCTCCGTGAAAATCAGTTGTTGTCGTCGATAGGGCCCCCCATCGGCTGATCGCGTCGAGTTAGCGTTGGCAATGTTGTTAGCTATAACCTCCATCCGTTGGCGCTCGGCGGCCATGCCGGTGGCACTGACCTGGGCGCCGTTGAATAACTGAATCTGCATATTTCCCCTCCGCGTGCCATCTACTACTGCGCCAAGTTTTATCCCTTAATGGCGGTCCTGGTCGTCTCCATCTTGGCGCCGAGCAATTGGATCAAGGTCTGGTGGATCAAGTCGTTGCGCTTCAAATTGGCAATTTCCGCGTCCAAGTCAACGTTGTTTCCGTCGCCGCGGGCAATAAATCCCTCGGCTAACTGGACGTCGAACTGACGCGCTGCTCCGGTCAAGTTGTGTTTTTGAACGTCTGCCAAGAACTGCTCAAAGGACAACTGCCGCGCCCGATAATTCGGCGTATTGACATTTGCCAAATTCTGGCTGATCACGCGGTGGTTTTGATTGGAGAACTCCAGCGCATGATGCAACAATTGAAATTGGCAGACCATAGCGTGCATGCCAAAATGTATCGGCTGTATCGATTATGCACTTGAGCGAAGAGCGGCAGAGCTTGCCATCGATTCCGGAAACTTCCCTGCGAATTACCCAATTCAGGCAGACTAGAGTGGTGCTAGCTGGCGGCTCTGCAGTTCAAGACTACCCATACATCATGTTGGGAAGGACTCCCCCAGAATAACCGCTCTAACCGTTGCATCGAACACATTGAATCCAGGTCGGTACGCCAACCGCCGACTGGCCAGATGAACACTCTCAAAACCTAAGCCAAAATGGCAATCTACAGGTTCGCCCACAGGATTTACTCTCGCCCCAGCAGAATGCAACCTAAACTTTCCCGTGCAGCTTCGGTAGATTTTCCGGACTGCCAGGTTCTGTTGGAATTCCCGGCGAATTCTGCCGCGGGTCAAACAGACAAACATAGTCCTCCATGCTTTCTCGTCGGAGAACGGGAATCAGCGGAGGAAGGAACGTAAGTAACCGTTGTTAGGACTCACGCGACAGCGACAATTCGGGTGGCCAGGTGGACATCGCAACAGTTTTAGGACTAATTGCAGGCTTTGGCCTGATTATCGGCGCGATCATCATGGGTGGAGGAACCGAGGGGTTCGCGTCGTTTATCGACTTTCCTTCGATTCTAATCACAGTTGGCGGGTCTATCGCCGCGCTGTTCATCAGCTATCCCATGGGCACCGTCTTGTCCACGATCAACGTGGTCAAGAAGTGCTTTCTGGTCAAAATCCCCGATGGCGCCGCCGTCATTCGCCAGTTCAAGGAGCTGGCGACGATTGTCCGCAAGGATGGTATGTTGGCGCTGGAACAACAGGTCGAAAAAATGAGCGACGATTTCATGAAGCGCGGCCTTGAGCAGGTGATCAGCGGCGCGAATGAAGACCAATTGCGCAGCGTCCTAGAAACTGAACTGTCAGCGATCGAGTCGCGTCATGCGGTCGGGAAACAGATCGTGGATTCGCTGGGGGCTGCTGCTCCAGCCTTTGGAATGATCGGCACGCTGGTGGGGCTGGTACAAATGCTGCGCTCGTTGGACGATCCCAGTCAAATCGGCGGCGGCATGGCGGTCGCCTTGTTGACCACGCTCTATGGCGCAATCATCGCGAACGTAGCGTGTATTCCGCTGGCCAGCAAACTGGAGAATCGCAGCAAGGAGGAGATCGCCGCTCGTGAATTGATGGTGACCGGTCTTGTGGGCCTCTCTCAAGGGCTAGCTCCCCGCGCCATCGAGGAACATCTGGCAGCCTACTTGGCGCCAAAACGACGAAAAGAATTACAAACTACGTAGCCGGTCGGCCATGGCTAGAAAAGTTCCATTTCCTCGCCAACGCGAAGAAATTCCCGCATGGTTTATGACATACAGCGACGTCATCACCTTGCTGATGACGTTTTTTATTCTGTTACTGACCTTCTCCACGACCGAACCCGAGCGATTTGATCGGGTGGAACGGTCGATCACGTCCAGTAGTGCCGCCACGGGGTTAACCGGCGTCACTACCAAGGGCCTATCTAAAGACTCTTGGGTTTCTCGAGTCCGGCCACCCGCGGCCCGGATCGCGTTACGGGGTGCCGAAATGCCGCCGATTATGAACAGTCCGGCGTCCGAGTCGTTTGGTAAAGGATTGGAAGCACTCACCCAAATAGACCGGGTTCAATGGACAACGCATTATTTCGATGTTGAACTCAATTGGGTCTTTGACGCGTGGGGTAACATTACTCCTCAAGGCCAGAAGCTCTGTGGGTCATTAGCGGATCTCTTGCAGGAGATCCCTTTTCAATGCACGATTCAATTCTCCGATTCCATTCACACGGAGCTAGTAGCCAACCTGCTGTCCTACATGTTTGAAGTTGAAGGCGTTCGGCCGGGACAGATCGGAATGGGAAAAGTTCGCACGGATTCGCTTCCGCCTCGAGTACTTCGGATAGTTATCGCGCGCTACGTGGGGCATCAACCATGAGTCGAAAATGCAAACCGCCCCCCAAGAAACCTAGCAAGGCATATTTGGTGTCTTTCGGCGATACGATGACAGCGTTGCTGGCCTTTTTCATTGTCCTTAATTCGCTGGCAAAGGATCAAACCGGTGCCAACATGTACACCGGCACGGGTTCTTTCGTACGGGCGTTCAAACGAACTGGTGCCGCCGGGAGTCGCTGGGGAGTCCGATCCGATCAAAACATCCCACGCGTCGCTCCAACTCCGGTCTATGCAATTCCGACGCGGAAGCACACCGAAGATGACCTAAAGAATAAAGGACCGGACCAAACGGATAACGGACAACGGACAATCGATCGCACCGCTGAAGACTTTTCCCGATTCCTAACCGAAATGCGCCGTCACCATCAAGTGGTCGAAGGCAATTCCACTCAAGCACAGGTAGTTATCGACTCATTCGAACGTCTTGGGACCGATCCTCGGGAAGTTCTCGGCCCCAGCGCGATGCAGATTGTCAGCGATGCCATCGGTCAGCTCGCCAACGGACAGTTCGAAATGGAGATTGTCGTTTGGTCCAGCGCCCCGGGCCCAAACGAACTCGGCCGCGCGATGGACTCGGCCCTTCAAATCGAATCGCAACTCGACCGCGTTTTCCAATTCCGCGGCAGCCAACGGGTGCGTCTCAGCGTGGCAGCTCGCCCCTGGCTGTTTGTCGATGCCAAACGCCCGAAATTGTCAGTCATCCTTTCCCGCCTTAGCCAGTAAAGACCTCTGCTTATAGCGTTCCCTGGCAAATCTCTGCCAAGGTATCGTTGTGCCAACCGTCACCAGAGTACCAGGTGAAACGGATCATTGTCTTGCCATTGAATGCGCACGCGTCTCTCCGTTCCAATCGAAACGAAGTCACCACGTTGAGAACGATACGGTGCTGGCCAATGAGTTGGAGCCGAGAGCTCCATCAGTCGAGGGAAACGTAAATGAGCAGGCCGCGATCCACAAGGTCCAGGACGCCCGATCCCGCCAAGGCCGGTCCCTCGCCGACCGGAAACAAATCGCGTGGCGACTCGGCGCCGGTATCCGCCAACAATCGCCAGCGTTTCGTGTTGGCAATGGCGGGAACGACAAAAGTACGCGGTCGGCTGTCGGGATTGAAAAACATCATGAGCGACCTACCAGGCACGCGCGGTTCTCCCGGCTCAACTGGCGGCGTCAACAGCGACACCAGTGCCAGTTCGTGTTTGTCCCAGTTGACAGGCGTTCCCATCGGGCTAAACCACAGAACATCAGCCAGACCTGTCTGTGGATCGACCTGCCCCGTCAGAAAATGCGCGCGGCGCAAGGCTGGCTGATTGCGGCGAAACTGTACCAATCCTTGATAAAACCGGAGGAGTCCCGCATTCGATTCCAACAACTGCCAATCGAACCACGAGGTCTCGTTGTCTTGGCAATAGGCGTTGTTGTTCCCGGATTGCGTCCGACGGACTTCATCCCCCATTAGGAGCATGGGTACACCCTGGCTAACCAACATGGTTGCCAACATGTTCTTGACTTGCCTTAGGCGCAAAGCCTCAATCTGCGGATTGTTCGATGGCCCTTCCTGCCCGTAATTGTCATTCAGATTGTGGTTCTCGCCGTCGCGGTTTTCTTCGCCGTTGGCCCAATTGTGTTTCTCGCGATAGCTGACCAGGTCGTTTAGCGTGTATCCGTCGTGGGAAGTGACGAAATTGATGCTGGCGTGAGGCGGCCGGCCGCCAGCCTGGTACAAGTCCGCCGATCCAGAAAGGCGAGTGGCGAACGGCCCGCGCGATCCGGTATCGCCGCGCCAATAGCGCCGGACATCGTCGCGAAAACGGCCGTTCCATTCGGCCCAGCGTTCCGTCCCGAAGGAACCGACTTGATACGCGCCCGCTGCATCCCAAGCTTCCGCGATGATCTTGGTATCTGACAGCAAAGGGTCTTCCGAGATGACCTCGATCAACGGTGGATTGGCGACGAGATTGCCCGAGCGGTCGCGACTGAGGATGGATGCCAAGTCGAAACGGAAGCCATCCACGTGATAATTGTGCACCCAATGCCGCAGGCAATGAAAAATCAACTCCCGCACAATGGGGTGGTTGCCGTTGATCGTGTTGCCACAGCCGGAATAATTACGATAGTACTGTGGATCATGCTCGAGCATGTAATACACTGGATTCTCCAGGCCTTTGAAACTGAGGGTTGGTCCGAGATGGTTCCCTTCGCAAGTGTGGTTGAACACGACATCTAAAATGACTTCAATTCCCGCTTGGTGCAACGCCCGCACCATTTGTTTGAATTCGGTGACCTGAGCCCCAGGTGTGGCACTGGCTGCGTATCCCGAATGAGGAGCAAAAAAGGCAAGCGGGTCATAACCCCAATAATTTGGTCGCGGATTAGGACGTCCATCGAATAGATTGGTAGGGAACTCGTGAACCGGCATCAATTCCACAGCCGTAACGCCCAAAGACTTCAGATAAGGAATTTTCTCGATCACGCCCAAGTACGTTCCCGGGTGCGCGACCTGGCTCGATGCGTGTCGTGTAAATCCGCGAACATGCATCTCATAGATGACGGACTCGCAAAGATCGTATCGCAGATGGCGATCTCCCTCCCAATCAAAGAAGTCACTGACCACCACGCATTTGGGCGGCCGTATAATCCCATCGGTGGCCGGCTGAAAGGTGCCCGTGAGAGCTTTGGCGAATGGGTCGATTAATCGCGCGCGGGGATCAAACCGCAATCCGCGGCTCGGGTCGTAGGGTCCAGAGGCCTGAAAGTGATAGAGTTGACCGACGCCGACGCCGGGAACAAACATACTCCAGATGTCCCCCCAGCGGTCCGATTCGCGATCGAAGTGCAGAACGTCGGCCGGTTCCGTTTCCTCGGGATCGTCGTACAGCAACAACCGCATCTCGGTCGCGCTACGACTGAAAACGACAAACTGCACGCCGCGGTCTCGGACGATCGCGCCATAGGGCAATGAATGCGTCAATTGAAAGTCGGGATGTTCGTGGCGCATGTGTATTAACAATGGGATATCTCCGGTGAAAATTCAATCCGCCTCGCATGTTCGTTGCCAAATAACGCCCTATGGCGCCCCGCTATTCACTCTGGGTATCTGGTTCATCGTCCGCACACCCGCTGATGCTCGCCTGAGAATTCGTCATCCCGCAGGACAAGCGCGGATCCGAAATGGCGCATCGATCCGCGCAAATCGAATGGCTGGAATAAACGCTACGAAAGGCAATTTGCGGTGATGGCGCATTGCCGAAATGGCGTTTGTCGGCCAAACTATGGGGCGTTCTTTGTCTACGATTTTCGGCCCACTCGCCGCCCCTTCACAATAACGGGGCAGGGCGGTTGATCGGGCCACAACGGACGGGCAACGCGAGAAAATGGCACGCGCGGAATGACTAGCGGCAGCGACGGTTCTTCGGGAATTACTTACAAAGACTCCGGGGTCGATCTGGAGGTGTACGAGCAAGCGATGCAGCGTTTGCCGCGCTTAATGCATCGCACGTTTTCACCGCGCGTGCGGCAATTGGACGGCGGATTTGCCGGATTGTTTCAGCTCGATTTTGACAATCCCCTGTTTCGCCGCAATTACCGAAATCCCGTGATGGTGGCTTGTACTGACGGAGTCGGCACCAAGCTGCGCGTTGCCGTGATGGCCGATCGCCACGACACGGTCGGCATTGATCTGGTCGCTATGTGCGTCAACGATGCTCTGTGTTGCGGCGCTGAGCCGCTGTTTTTCCTCGATTACGTGGCCATGTCGCACGATGATCCAGCTCGGCTAGAGCAAATTGTGGCCGGTGTCAGCGAAGGCTGTTTGCAGGCGGATTGTGCGCTGCTGGGGGGTGAAACAGCCATCATGCCCGACTTGTACCAGCGGGGCGATTACGATCTGGCCGGTTTTTGCGTCGGTGTTGTCGAGAAGGAAGACCTGATTACCGGCAACACCATTGCACCGGGTGACATGGTCATCGGCATTCACTCCAGCGGCATTCACTCCAACGGTTATAGTTTGGTACGCAAGATTGTCTTTGACCACGCCCGACTGCAACCTGACGACTGGGTCGGCGAATTGGGTTGTTCAGTAGCGCAAGCATTATTGACCCCGACGTTCATTTACTCCACTGCCGTGCGGCGTGTGTTGTCGCACTACAAAGTCAAAAATGTCGTGCATGGGGTAGCGCATATCACGGGTGGGGGCTTGGCGGATAACATCGAACGCATCCTGCCGCCGCAGGTGGAACTGGTGATTGATCCGCAAGCCTGGGAGTTGCCCCCTATCTTTTCCTGGTTGCAAGCATTGGGAAATGTCTCATCAGACGAAATGTACCGAGTCTTTAACATGGGAATCGGTCTGGTGCTGATCGTCAGTCCCTATTATGCGGACCGCATTCAGTCGATGATTCGCGAATCCGGATTCCGATCGTATGTCATCGGCCAGGTGCACGAAGGTTCGCGCGCCGTGCACTTGGCCGGCGTGACCAAGTAGAGGAAATTCGGTAGAGCGGATTCATCGCCCCAACCGTTCGAGACTTCGATTATGGCTGCCAGCTTGAAGGCACACGAATGCTGGGACGTAATCGTCATTGGTGGTGGTGCGGCGGGCTTGTTCGCGGCCACGGTCGCCGCGGAAAGAGGTCGGCGCACGCTTCTGCTGGAAAAGAACCAGCAACTGGGAGTGAAAATTTTGATGTCCGGCGGCACGCGCTGCAATATCACGCATGATTGCACGTGGCGGGAAATCGTCGATCGATTCTCACCTGCAGCGCGGCAGTTTCTGAAAACGGCAGTCGCGTCCCTCACACCGCAACAGGTGATCGATCGAATCGAGGCCGAGGGAGTTCTCACAAAAGTCGAATCGACCGGCAAAGTATTTCCGGTTAGCAATCGGGCGATCGACGTCCGCGACGCGTTGCAACGACGTATGCAGCGAGCCGGCACCCAAGTGCAACTAGGCTGTGCGGTCCAGTCAATCCATTCTGCCAGCCAAAGCTTCGTTTGCCGGTGCCTTTTGACAACCGCGTCGCGTGCTGAAGAATCTAGCGGAGACGAGGTTGAATTCCGTGGCCGCAAATTGATCATCACATCGGGAGGTCAGTCGTATCCCGGTTGCGGCACGACCGGCGACGGGTATGCCTGGGCGACGACTTTTGGTCACACGATCCAGCCGTTGAAACCGGCGTTGACGCCATTGATCACGGAAACACCATGGGTTCGCGAGCTACGGGGGGTGTCTGTCGAATCGTGCCGCCTTAGGCTGTATAAGTCGATGGGACAGCGCCCGATCTCCGAGCAAACAGCGGCGCTCCTCTGTACCCATTTCGGCTTGTCCGGCCCCGGTCCGATGAATCTCAGCCGTTTGGTCCCCACGGTCGCCACGGCGCCGCGCCCCAGCATCGAGATCGATTGGTCAAGCGATATGTCGCCTGAGATTCTTGCCGAACGTTTTGCGGAATGGCGCCGCGCTGAGGGTAAGCGCCAAGTCGCACGAGCAACGCCCCTCGACGTGCCGAATCGCTTGTGGAATGCACTTTGCTTGCAATCGGGCGTAGCTCCAGAAACCCGCTGGGCGGAATTGCCTAAAAACACTCAACAGCGACTGATCCAGAACATCAAACGGACCCGTGTCGAACTGCATGGAACAATGGGATATCGCAAGGCGGAAGTGACGGCAGGCGGCGTTACCCTCAGCGAGATCGATCCCCATACCATGGAAAGTCGGCTGGTGTCCGGCCTCTTCTTCGCAGGCGAGATCTTGGATGTTGATGGTCCGATCGGTGGCTACAATTTCCAGGCGGCATTCAGCACCGGGGCTTTGGCGGGCAACCACGCCTAGCACCCGCAGGTCGCGGGCTCCCGTTGTCGTTAATTCCGTGCCCAGCAGTGTCAATCAATACGAAAAGGGATACTTTGGTCAAACTCGTCGCGCGCTTGTTGGCTCAAACGATCGCGCAGCGCGCGGACTGTGAAGCCGCCGACGAGTTTTCCATTGTCAATATACATCCAATCCGAGATTTCCGACTTCGCCACGACGACGCGCTGACCAAGACGAATGTTGCCGATCAGTTGCGCCTCGTTTTGTACATAACCTGTGAATGTGTTTCCATCCGTCGTAACCTCACCAATCCACATATGCTCGACTTGTTCGCCCTCTTGAAATCCCTTCTTGACGACAAAGCTCGATTGGCTGGCGCCGGGTGACTGGAGCGCCGTGATGAACTCATCGACTGTCGCCCGCGCCCGATCAATGGCCGCATTCATCGCCGGATCGTCGTGCGCCACGAGTGTCACCGGATCATACGGACGTTCGGATTTGCAACCGCAGGTGACCACAATCAGGGCGGCCAAAAGCACTTGGCATTTCGTCTGGCAACGGTTCATGGGTCGCACCTTCTGTGAGTTTTTACGTGAAATCGTCGGCTGCAAGGCATCGCTACTCAACTCGAAATGGGACGCGTTGATCGTAAGCGGCGCGCTCTTTGGGATGCAAGGCGTCTCGCAAGACGCGCAGGGTAAATCCACCGACCAATCTCCCATCCTGAATATACATCCAATCCGAAATCTCTTTAGTCGGCACGGCCACGAACTGGCCAGCCGAGACATTGCGGACGTACTCCGGATCGTTAAACACAAAACCGCAAAAAACGTTTTCTTTCAGCGTAACTTGGTCGAGCCAAATATGCTCGACTTCCTCGCCATCGATGAACGCGCATTTGACGCGAAATTCTGATTGTCCGTGCTGTGGGGATTGCATAGCGGCGATGAATCGATCGACAGAGCGGCGAGCATTGTCCATGGCTTCATTCATCAAGGGGTTGCCATCCGCCACGCGGACCGCATGATCGATCTCTCGATTTCGATTACAGCCGCTAACGAGCAACGCCACGACCATCCATGGGCAAACGATTCGTTTCATGTCAACGTTTCCGGTTCCAAGTCCACCCTCGATCGTGACCGCCACCACTATTAGATTGATCGATTCGGCGAAACGTTTCAACTGGGCGGGCGATGACCTTCCATTCGCGGCACCCATTGCTTGAGCACACAATTCACGCTCACTTCTATTCGCCGCTCGAATTGCCCGCCAATTTCAATACGTAATGGGGGGCCATCGCGTCATAATCTAACGGGTTAAGCAGAATTTGTATTCGAGAAAGAGAATGTGCTTTCAGCTCAGTTTCCCGTAATAGTAATTACGATAACGGAGGTTGCCGCGGAAGACGAACTTCCAATGAGCCTTGGGCGACCCAATTCCAGCACCTGAGATGTGCTGATTTGCGTTGTTATCATCTCCGGAGGGGTATCGTCCTCGCCATTGTCTTCGAGCCTCGACGTTTCGTAAGATAACATTATCGCGACGGGTCCGTTTGCAGGTTTTGCCGTTATTCGCACGGTAGTGCCGACGTCAAAGACTTGAATGGTGCGTGCAGCTTCCCCGCCTCGACCCACAGTCCTGCCAACCGTAACGTTCACACGACGCCCGAATTGAACGTAACTCTCCGAGCCACTCAATACGGACAATCGAATAGTCTCGATTGGTTCACAGCTGGCGTTGTCGGCCTTCCCAGAAATCATTTCCAGAATTTGGGCACTTGACAGTGATGGATCGAGCCGTTGGTTTAGACGGAATTCGGTCAATTGAACGACGTAAGTCAATGGCTTCGCCGCTTCGCTCGGTAATGCCGTAACATCTCGGCCACAGATTCCACTGCGACGAACAGAGAAATCACTACGAGTGGGAGTCGATGAATCATGCTAAGTCCCTTTCAAAAGACAAATGAGCCGATTCACTGGGCGGCCGCCAATGTTGCTCCATTGTAAACTAGGCTGGATTGGCCGATCCAGCGCATGCGGTGGTTAGACGGTTCCAAGCCCGCCTTCGAGTAAATCAGTCATATTCACCGTGTTCTTTCTGGTGATCGGATTGGCCCATGTCTTCTACCTCGCCGATTTGCACGGAGACGCCGACCAGTGGTAAGCGCGTGGTCTGCGTGGCGGCGTCATAGTTCCTGAGCAAGCCCACAGCCCAAGTGGCAGACAGAATGCAGAATATCAGCCCAACAACTCGGTACGACGCGGCAATGCCAGCTTGTGCATCAACATCTTTTCGACCGTGAATCATGCTTGCTACGATGTTTTCGCGGTGGCGTACCGTGTGTATCACCACACCAAGGACGTGCAGTACAACGACTGCGAGCATAGCGTAAGCCAGCACCTCGTGAACATCCTTGAGGCCCTTGTTGCCTTGACCAAGCAAAAGACCCGTAATCGACAGGCCGAAGATGAGACCGAGCATCGCGAAGATCGCCCATGCCGAGCCTGGGTTGTGCCCGGCGTGATGTACACCGCGGCCGCGCAGCACGCCGCCCAAGTACTCGACCACAGCCGACGGGCCGAAAGCGAACGAGGAGAAGCGTGCATGTCGCGATCCAATGAATCCCCACAAGACCCGCAACACGACCATGAGGGCGAGGATCAGCCCTATGATCGCGTGATAGGGAAAGAGCGGACTATCCTCACCCGCCACAAATGCCAACAGGGCGGCGATGGAAAATCCCAAGGCAAGCAGCCAGTGAAAAATTCGCGTAGGAAGATCCCAAATCAGAATGCGTTTCTGGTTGTTCATCGAATCACCTTGCTCGTATACAACTCAGATGGTTTGACGCCGGCAATAACCGCGTGCGCGCGGGCGATTCTCTCATCAGGTAACGGCATTTCGAGCACTTCGGTTCATCGCATTGATACTCATCATGGCCCCTTGAGCTTGGCTACTGTCCACAAAGGATTAACCTTTAACGAGCTCTGGGCTCAATCGTATTTGGCTCAAGTCACACAAACCCAAGGAGACCGATGATGAAGTACTACAATCAACAACACTCATTCTACGCCGGAATCGATCTGCACGCAAAGACCTTGCACGTCTGCGTTCTCGATCACAACGGCGAAAAACGACTCCATAAAAACTTCCAGTGCCGAGACACTGAGTCCTTCCTCGAGGAACTTCAACCGTTCCGCCAAAATCTCGTCGTCGGTTGCGAGTCAAACTTCAACTGGTACTAGTTGGCAGACGCGATGAGGCAAGAAACAATGACACTTCTCGCTGATCGCCAGTAATTTTGACTTCGATCGATCAACATCCCGCAGGCTTGTCCTGCGGATTGTTCGGTTATTAGCTACACGAAAGCGAATCCTATCTCCACCCTCCTTCAGATTTGCTGAAGGCAAATCTGAAGGAGGGAGGGGATGAGGTAGGGACACTGGATCTAGCAGAAAACCAAACGATCCGCAGGGCAAGCCTGCGGGATTTTAGAAATGCTCTCGTGAATTTCAACTGGAGTTCAGCGAGAAGTGTCGGAAACATTCCCTTCATCCTCGGCCACACCCTGTACATGAAAGCCATCCACGGTGGAAAAGCCAGTTCCGACGCCATCGACAGCAAAAGATCACTCGGCTGATCCGGGGCGGCAATTGTCCACTGGCTCATGCTTATCCCAAAGAACATCGAGCCACCCGCGACCTGCTCCGCCGTCGGACTTTCCTCCTCCGTCGACGAGTCGAAGCCCTTGAACCACATTCAGATGGTTCACCACCAGCACGATCAATCCAAGCCAAGTGACTGAAAAGGAAACGGGGCAAGGAGCTACGCAGTTGCTCCGCCGGATGAGCCAAAAACTTACTGGACGCCCCGATTGGGTGAGCCAACCCTTTGAGTGGACTCTGGCGGATCAGGATGAGTTTCTTCAGCCGTGACGATACCTTCCATCAGCATCGATCACAGGGGCTCGGTTGAAACCGACCGAGTCTCCCGAGCGACGAAGAGATGTTTGAGGCAACCGTAGTCAGCCGACAACGGCGACCACGGTCTGACTTCTCAAAAAAGACAAACCCCGGCAACGTCAGCGCGAGCCTCCCGTCCCCGCATCACTCCACCCAAGGTAAGTCGAGCAGTACCGAGACGCGGCAGGCGGTCGAGCCAATCGATCCCCCGGCGTCTCCATATCCTCAGAACGCCCGGCCCGGGAGGGCCTTCGGAGGATATGGAGACTCTCATTCCCCGAAAGGGGAAACAAAAACTGCCACTTCTTCCGCCGGAGAAAGTATGTACTACTTGACTTCAAGGGCCATAGAGATGTTCGAGATGTTCGTCAGGTTTCTGCGCTGGGCTCGTACTTGTACTCAGCATCACGGTACTCGTACTCGTACTCGATTGATCCCTCCGATATGGTCTCCGTGCGTTGGATCAACCGGCTGAGCATTGATACGATTCGTTCCGAGTCTGATTGTCCACGAAGGTTCGATTCGTCGTCAAGGGCATCGCAAACCCGCAACACATCGTGTATCGCAGCACATTCCAGCGCCGATCCCCGAGCGATTTCAAAGTACCGGTTCTTATTCCTGAGACTTTGTTTGCCATTGCCCTCGACGATGTTCAGTGGAATCGATTGCGCCGCACGAAGCCATTGATCACGCGCTTGACGATTTGTCCCGCCGAGCGATTCTCCGATTGTGTACGAGAACGTCATGTAGTCGATCGAGGGTCGATAAACGTCGAGGCGTTCGTGGTCGAAAGTGGGTTCTGCCATCACGAGCCTTTCGAGTACGAGTACTGTTGCACTGAGTACGCGTACGAATGAAACTGTGGTGGAGATTTCTGCTTCGATTGATTTGAGATACGCAACGTCCATAATTGGTTTGCGAGGAAGTAGCTCGTCACTGACGTTTCGGTTTGCGATTCTGGCGTGAAAGGGGGCACAATGCGCTAAAGATGCTTTGGGTCAGTGAGACGCGAGGTGGAGATATTCCATTATTGGAAAGGATACGGTAAAACAACCCTTCCGAATTCTGAGGGATCGCTGTTACTTGTTCCTAGATTGAGTCTGGGTAACGGAAATCGCCGCGCCAGGTCACAAACTACTTCCGTGGAGTTCGAAGCGGGCGCCGGTCGCCGTGTGCTGCGTTATTCGCCCTCGACACGCCGCAGAGGCCGGAAAACCTCGCCACGCGGGTTGACGCGCTGCTGGATCAAGCGCTGACAATCTTCATATAATGCCTGCTGGGCGCGCTGGGGCTTGCGGCGCTTCCTAGCGACACGCGCGAACTTGCCATCCGACTTCAATTCGTAGGCCCGCGTGTTGTCACCGAAATAAGCCTCCAAGGCTTGCCACAAGCGCCGCTGTCCATCAGCGTCTTCGACAGGGACCAACAACTCGACTCGGCGATCCAAATTGCGCCCCATCCAATCGGCGCTGGAGATGAAATAGCGTTCGGCGCCGCCGTGGTAGAAGTACAGGATGCGGGCGTGCTCTAAAAAGCGATCGACAATACTTACAACGCGAATCTTTTCGCTCAAACCGGGCAAGCCGGGTCGCAAACAACAGACGCCGCGTATATTCAATTGCACATCGACGCCCGCTTGCGACGCCGCATACAATTCGTTGATCAGCGCCTGGTCGACGAGTGAATTGAGTTTCACGCGGATCGCCGCGCGGCCACCGCTCTGTGCATTGACGGCCTCGTTGCGAATCAGGGTGGTGATGGTTTCACGCAAATCCAGCGGAGCCATAGCCAGTTTATGCAAGGGTTGCGGCGCCGACATCCCCGTAATCGCGTTAAAACAATGGACGGCATCTTGGCCTAACTGTTCGTCGCACGTAAACAAGCTGACATCGCTATACATGGCCGCAGTCGTTTCGTTGTAGTTACCCGTGCCGAAATGGACGTAACGTCGAATCCCGTCGCTGTCGCGGCGCACGACGATGCAGAGTTTGGCGTGGGTCTTCAACCCGCTGACCCCATAGATGACGTCCACTCCCGCCCGTTCCAGTCGCCGCGCCCACTGCACATTCCTTTGTTCATCGAAGCGAGCTTTGAGTTCCACAACCGCCGTAACGTGTTTGTTGTTCGCCCGCGCTTCCAACAGCGCATCGACCACTTTGCTCTCGCGGGCGGTGCGGTACAACGTTTGCTTGATGGCCAGCACGTGAGGATCGCTCGCGGCCGCGCGCAGGAAATTCAAGACCGGTTCAAACTCTTGGTAGGGATGGATGAGCAGCCGATCGCCGCCGCGGATGACTTCGAAATGGTCGCATCCGGACGGGAACTCGGGGGCGGGCAAGGGGGGCCAAGGCGAGTCGCGCAGTTCGGAAAAAGCCGAGCTGCTGGCCAGGTTCATCATGAAGGTCAAATCCACCGGTCCAGGAACGCGATAGACGCTGGATTCGTCTACCGCCAACGCTGCCAAGAGGAAATCGATCATCGCTGGGCTGGCGTTGTCGGCAATTTCCAGACGGACGCATTGGCTGGACTGCCGTTGACTAATCAAGGTTACGACCTCCAACATGAAATCGTC
>JACTND010000219.1 GCA_014584305.1 Planctomycetota bacterium
TTTTTATCAGTGGAAGAAGAAGCTCGCCGCCCCGCCAAAGAACGTCCCGGCATTCGTTTCCGTTTCGCTGGACCAGTCGCATCAAGCGGCTGCGGCGACTTTGCGACTCCCCGGCGGCGCCACCGTCGATCGGGACTAAACGCTGGACGCCGTTGGCCTGCGCCGAACTTTCCAAGCCGTCGTGGAAGGAACCACCCGCAAGGCGACTGCCGACGAGGTGATTCGATGTTCTCTGTTGCCTCGGCCTCGCGCCTCTTCGTCTTTACCGAACCGACGGACGTGCGAAAGAGTTTTGACGGCCTGTCGGGGATCGTGGCCGAACACTTTGATGTGGCGCTGCTTTCCGGTCATCGATTCCTGTTCTTCAGCCGCCGACGGGACTGCGTGAAGATTCTGGCGTGGGGCCGCGACGGCGTGATGATCTGGTACAAGCGACTTGAAAGGAAGGGATCTTCGCACTCTCGCCCTTGGCGGCCCAGGGCAGGTCGCTGGAAATCGATCATGCGCAGCGATCGTTGTTGCTTTCGGGAGTCGACATTGCGACAGCCAAAAGGCGAAAGCGATACGTGGTGGCGTAGCGCACGACGCTTGTCCTGTACGCCGCGCTGGAAAACAAGGGTGCAACCCCAGTTTGCGCGGCGTTGCCAGTTTTGCCTGATGGAACTTAACAGTCATTGAAAGGTGATGGGTTACATTGTGGCTTGCAGGATGCAAGGGAATCAATCCATGGAAGGGATCATGGCGCATGGCTGAAGTCGGTGTGGATGGTCAAGACAAACCGTGAGTTCACGCGGTGGAAGAAATGGTCGGGCGTTCTTCGGGCGAGCTGATCAGTCAGCTTGGTGACTGGAAAGTCCGGCTGGAAGCGGAGCCCGGGGAATCGGAGCCGTGGCGTGGCGGCCAGTGGGCGGCCGGTGACGGGTTGGCCGGCAAGCAGATGACGGTTCAGATTGACGGGGGGCGGACGAGGCGGCGTGGAACGTGGACGGCGAAAGCTCCCCGGAGAGAAGAATTGAACGAAGACGGGTGGGTTATTTCCGACGCGCCTGGACGTTCCCAGCCGCGTGCCGAGCGGACGTTTCACGCCGCGTGGCGCCATCGAGAGCGGCGTGCGACGCGTCATCCACCAGCGGTTGACAGGCAATGGCGTCTTCTGAAGAGAAGCGGGCGGCAAAGCGATGTTGCCCGTCCGCGCCCAAGTGATCAGCGATTGCTGGGATGATCGCCTGGGTGCGGCACGCGCCCGGCTCGGTCGATGCGGCTACGGCCATTACACCTGGAAGCCACATCCCATGAACCAGCAAAGAGGATCCGACTTGGCGACCTCAACCTAACAAGCAAAAACATTTGACAAGTCATCGCGCATTTTTTGGCGTTGCACCCGTGCGCACGCTTACTCAATCCTGATCTCGGTCAGCAGGCGATGAAACTCATCAAGGTTGCGCAGGGCCTCTAGACGATGGTCTTGTTCCAGCCGCTGGCGATCCTGAAACCCAGCGGCGACGGCCTGGCGTAGCCAATCGATCGATCGCCTCACCTCGTCCTGAGTTTGCGGATGGTTCTCCCCTTTCAATGTCGCGGCAAGTTGGGCGCAGACGCCGCGGAAGCAAGCCGCTTCAATCAAACTGTCGGCATCAACTCGACCTTGTATTTCCCACCGCAAAGCGGTGGCCCGACATTCGTCGAGATCTTGCCGACCAGAAAAAACGGACATGCGATAGTTGAACATGATGGGAGCCAACGGGGGATCCGCGGGAAAGCCCTGCTGCTCAGACCGCACGGCCAATACCAGTGCCCGCTCAATCAAGGGCAATGCCTCGTCGTCGCGATCGAGATGACACAGATAGGCTACCGCGCCATACAAACCAATGGACAAGGCCGATCGATTTGGCGGATTCGCGGCTTCCGCCAGCTCGATCAGTTGAAGATAAAGGTCAAGTGCCTCGTTGAGCTGGCCTGCGGCATCACATTCGAGTGCCAGGTTGATCGTCGTCTTGCCAACGATGTCCAGCGTTTGATCGGGCAAGGTGCGGGCTCGATTCACAGTCCGTGAGATGATCTGCTGATACAGTTCGCGGGCTTCGTCGGCCTGGCCGATTCTCCGGTAACTGCTCGCCAGATTGAACATACTCAGCAGTGTATCCGGGTCGTCTGGACCCAGCTGAGCTTGTTGCACGTCCAAGACCTCCTCACGGAGTTTCATGGCCTGCTTAAAGTCACCGGCTTCATCGTAACTGTTCGCGAGATTGCATCGCGTGCGCAACGTCAGACGGTGCTCCGGTCCGAACCGCACCTCCTGCAACTTCAACGTTTGCTCGCGTAATTGGAGTGCGTCGTCTGAACGGCCCTCGGCGGCAAGGCTATTGGCCCATTGCGACATGGCCTCCAGAGTAGCGGGGTGATCGAGCCCGAGCCGCGTTCGCCGCGCCTGCAATACCTGGTCCCACAACTCGCCCGCGTCTCCGAAACGACCCATTTCCTGAAGCATGCTGGCCAACGACGCCCGGCAATTCACGACATCTCGGTGTTCAGGCCCCAGCTTGGCCTCGTGCATGGCAAGTGCTTCTCGGCAACGCTGGATCACTTCGTCATAATCGCCATGGACCAGCATGAAGTCGGCAAATTGAAAGACGGCGACGAGCGTGCCCGGATGGATCTCGCCGAATTTCTCCCGAGCGGCAGTCAAACCCTCTTCAGCCAATCGAAAACCCGCCTCGATCTGGCCCAGTTCTCCCAGACTCCTTGCCAGAACAAACAAGCAGGCGATGGTGTCGGGGTGACCTGTTCCCAACCGGTGCCGTTTGAGGTCCAACGCTTCTTCGGCAAGCTCCCGCGCCTCCGCAAAACGACCTTGATTGTTGTAAATGAATGCCAGGTTGGTCATGCCACGCAAGGTATCAGGGTGCTCTGACCCGAGGGTTGACGCCATCAATCTGACCGTTTCTTCAAGCACGTCCAATGCCTCAGAGTACCGGCCCATCCTCTGGTACATCGTGGCCAGATTTCCCATGGTTTGGAGGGTGTCATGGTGACGAGCGCCCAACGTCCTGCGACGCCGCTCCAGCGTATCTTGAAAGAGGCTGATGGCTAAGTCCTCAGATCCCAAATCCATATAGCAGATCGCCAGACCATGCTTGGCAGCGAGCGTTTCTGGATGGTCTGGCCCCAGTTCCCGCTCACGAAGCAACACGGCTCGTTGATAGACCTGCTCCGCGATCGACGATTCGCCCAAGTAACGGAGTGACGTGCCGATCGTCGCTCGCAATCTCGCTTCGACCAGCGGTTGATCAAGAAAGACACTCTCCATCGACGGCAGCGCGGCAAGTACGGCGTCTCGCAACTTGACATCACTCCCTAATCCGCCATCCTGACCCTCGGGGCGTGCCGCTGCAAACACACGCTTTTCGACAAAATCCAATACCGCTTGAGTCTCCGCTTGCGACAACTCTGCCCGCTCACGAGATCGCTTCTCTCGAGCCGCCGCATCAACGGCCGCGCGCTCGTTGTCCTCCGCCTTCCGTTGTTGTTTCAGCGCAGCGGCTTCGGCGCGGATCGCACGGTTTGCTTGCCAGGCAGTCACGCCAATGCCTCCGAGCAACAATAGCGCCATCACTGTGGAAACGGCCAATGCAACGCGGTGTCTTCTCAGGAATTTCTTAAATCGGTAGCGGGCACTCGGCGGTGCTGCCGATACGGGTTCGCCTGTTAAAAAACACTGCAAGTCGTTAGCTAGTCCATTGGCGGTTTCATATCGCGCGGCGCGGTCCTTTTCCAGAGCCTTCATGACGATCCAGTCCAATTCGCCGGCGACCGACCGCGTTAGTTTCTCCGGAGCAGTGCTGCGGGAGGCAGCCAGCGCAGCGAGGGTATTCGTCGAACTCAGGCGGACGCTGGGGCGTGGCGGGTCATCCTCGCGGATGATCCGGTAAACCTCGTCCCACGCCGCTTTCTTGAAATGCTCTTTTCCAAACGGCGTTGTCCCGGTCAGCAGCTCATACAGCAACACGCCCAGTGAATAGATGTCGGATCGCGTGTCGACATCCAAATTGTTGAGCTGTGCTTGCTCCGGCGACATGTACAGGGGTGTCCCCAAGACCATGTCGTGAGCGGTGTGCAAGGTGTCCTCGGTCAGCGAGTAATGCATCGCCTTGGCAAGTCCAAAATCAATGACCTTGGGGATCGGCTTGTCGTCGAACGGAGCTACCAGGATATTCGACGGCTTCAAATCGCGATGGATAATCCCTTTTTGATGAGCGTGCTGAACGGCGCGGCAAACTTGAATGAACAACTCCAGGCGTTCCGGCAATCCCAACCGGACCTGATCACAATAATCAGTGATCGGGATGCCTTTAAAATAGTCCATCACAAAGTAGGGGCGATGATCGTCCGTCATCCCGCCATCCATGACTTTGGCAATGTTCGCGTGGTCCATCAGCGCCAGGGCTTGACGCTCGGCATCAAATCGGGCCAAGACTCGCTTCGAGTCCATCCCGGCTTTGATGAGCTTGATGGCCACTTTGCGCTTGACTGGCGCGAACTGTTCGGCCACCCAAACGCTCCCCATCCCACCTTCGCCGATCTGTTCCAACAGTTTGTATCGCCCGGCCAGGACCAGGCCCGGAGTTTCTGGGGGCGGATTCCGAACAGCCGTTTCAGAATGTACGATCGCTAAGGGCGCCTGCACGATCGATGCCGATTGGTCGTGTGCCGCCAACAAGGCGTCCAGGCGCCGACGCAATTCAACGTCGTCGCCGCATTCGCGATCGACCATGGCCTGCCGTTGCGACGGATCATCAATCTCCACCGCCGCGACGAAAAGTCGTTTCAGTATCGCAAGATTGACAGACATGATTGGGCACCTGCCGTCAATTCTCCTCAACGACGAAACTTCGGTAAAGCCTGCCCAGTCGAAATCTTGCGATTAGGACCCCTCCCAGCACCCACGCGATCAAACTGCTCCCTGGTTCTGGAATGGCCGATGCCCGCAAACCGACACCGAGTGGATCGTTGCTGATAACGAGGTTGTCAAACGAAATGCCATGTGCGCTCGTCCAAAGCGTCACCGCGGTTGACCAGGATGGAGCGCTGTCGGGCCGGAACAAGTCCGCCGAATGCGCGAACGTCATGGGATCGAAAAAGTCAGCCGCCGTGGCGTTGATCCACAGCAGGAGCAAGTCGGCGGGCGCGGCTGCGCCATGCGCATAAGCCCCGATCAGTCGATAATTCGAGTTCGGGACAATGTCGTTGCCCGTTCCCGAGTTCCCGCCGTTCCCTACCCGAAAATCCATCGAGCCTGGTAGTTTTCCGAACAGGATCTGCCCGGTATTGACGCCGATACTTCCCAGGACGCCAAACGTGTCGTTTAGCCCCAAGGTCCCCACCGAGATATCGACGCTGAAGAAGAGATTGGGAGTCGAGTTCGGATTGGTGAATACTCGAGCACCATAACTCGATGGATTACCCAGGGCGTCCATGACAATGACCCCGCCAGAAACGTCGATGCCAAAACCAGTCCAACTATTAAGCCATCCGCCGGCGCCGCCTGATTGGCCGTATAAAGGACCATCAGGATAGCTAAAGGCATCTGACACAATGATGTCAGCCTTGGCTCGCTCGACCATCATCATCGACAGCGAAATCAAGAGGGTTTTCAAAAGCAAGCATCGATAGAGCATCGGACTTTTCCTTTTAGAGCAATCGCTGTGTGTGTTCAACATGATTCTCCTGAACAACTACGTTCGAGTTGGACGACGCAGCGAACCGACCGTCAGTCCGAGGATGATTACCAGATAGACCGAGGGCTCGGGAATCGGGGCAGTCCTGGCATTGACACGAATAAAGTACGGAAAAGCGTCGTCGCGGTGATCCCAGGACGCGCCGCCATCACTCGAATCTGCATAGTTTCCTAAGCTGCCGAGTCCGGTGAAGTACGGCGTCTCTGCGTACGACCAATCGAACGTTCCGTCATTGGACGCCCCCAAGATAAACCAATACTTTGTGGCAGGTAGCAGCGTCATCAGGTTGTCGGGCAGGAATATCCTGATGCCCTCGACCCCCGATAGATCAGGAGCTGAGAATGTGCCAAGAAGCCCGGCAGCTGAGGTGTCGATTTCGCCATCGATATTGGCCTTGCGCAACTCGGCCACAGCCGCCGGGGCGTCAACGGCATTACCGGCAATCACGTCAATCGACGTGACCTGGCCAGTGAAAGTACCTGCAAAAAAGGACTGGGCAGCCCAGTATTGGGGATTCGCAATCGGCGTGTTCGCGCGTAGAGTCTCCGACAAATTGCTGACGACCAGGATGTCGGCACCGGCACTTTGAATGAGCGCGGCTGCACAAATCAAACCACATAGTAATCCAGACATCATTCGACGTTTCATTCTGATTCTCCTTGAAATCTCGGTTAGACCCCAGGCGCGGCTAAACCCAGTGCCCTGTCAAGCTTAAAACTTCGGGTCCGGGTTAAGGACTGACAGTGCACTCGTGGCGTCGCGCAGACAAAGCTCAGATTGTGGTGGGACGACCTGCCCCATCACTCCCTGTACAATGGGAGAAGCGCAAAAACGCCACGACGTGTCTCAGAAGAATTTTGGACGGGGGAGCACAATCGGTGGAGCGTCCGCTACTCGTCGATTTCGTCTTCGCCGGAACGTAGATCGGCCGTCAGGACCGCACGGGCGAATTCCCACTGGCGATATGCCGCCGCCCGAGAGATCCCCAACAGATTGCCCGCTTCCTCAATCGAAAGTCCCGTAAAGAGTCGAAATCGTGCGATTTCAGCCGATTGCGGGTCTTCCGCTGCCAAGCGGGTTAACGATTCGTCGATGGCCAGCAGCGTCTCCGAGTTTGGCAGAAAAACCTGATCAGATTCCGAGATTTCGAATTGCTGTCTGCCACCTCCGCGCTTTGCCGAATACTTCTTGCGCGCATGATCAACCAAAATCCGTCGCATGGCCAGCGCCGCAATTCGGAAGAAATGGCTCTTGGTCGTCGCCAGCGTACCGGTCGCCAATCTCAAGTAGGCCTCGTGGACGAGCGCCGTAGTCTGCAGCGTCTGACCCGGCTGTTCTCGCGCGAGTAACTTGGTCGCTTGACGCCGCAAATCGTCATACACCATTAAGAAATACTGATCGACATCGTGAGGTTCGGTCGCGGCATCAGACAGGAACTCATCGGCGGCGCCCGTCGAATCGCGATAGCGTGACAGCTCGGCAATGATCTCGCGGCGCCGCGAGGGCGAGTACGATGGTTCGTTCAAGGACTGACAATAGGCGACGACCGCATCCACTTGGGGACCAAAATGAAACTTCTCCACAACGTCTGGCCCGCGGAACCACCCAATCGAAGTACAGCTAAACTCGTCCCACCGCCAGCTCACTCCGCGCATGGTCAGTTCATTCCATAAGCCTGGAGTGGGAACAAGTGTTAGCCGCGCCATGAATCGTCGCGCATTGACGGTTAAATCGTGAACCATCACGCGCGATACCTTAGTTTCGCTTTGAAAAATCGCTGGGCGACCTTCGAAGGTTCCCAGCTCACTGTGCATGCGCTGTCGTGTTTCATGGACGCGGCTCCAATAGTCGTACTCTTCCTCACTCGCCCGTTCATCCAACGCGTGTGTCTTGCTCTCGTCGAGCGGGGCGCCGCCCAGGACTTGTGCACAACGCTCGGCCGCGGCCTGGTCGTACGGATCATAATAAATGCGTACTTCCTCCGGCGAGAGTGTCAGATCCAATGCGGCGCGCGGCGGATCGTCGAGGTAGAGCGTTGCCTGCAACATGTCCCTCTGGCCGTCGTCCAGCCGCTGTCTCGCGTGGGCCAAGACTTCCGGGGGCGCATCATGACTCTCCAATTGCTGGAGCCGGGCCAATCGCCGTTGTCGCGCGCGAAAACGCCCCAATTGGGTACAGACATCGATTTGAGGAAACTCACCTCGGAGGTGTGCCACAAGCTGCATCGGTGACAGCTCGGCGCATTGATTCCGAGGCAACGACGGTGCAATTTCCAAACATCTGCTGAACATAGCGGTTGCCTACCGGCGCAATAGGTTCCTAGACGGCCCGCAGGGGATCGCGGCGTCTGCACGCGGAACGACCGTCCATCCACTGATTTGGTGTTGACCGATTACCGCGAACGGACGTGGACGTTGGTCAAGAAAGACTACGTCCAGCCAACGAATAAGTCGGCCCAATTCGCGGTTCGTCCAGCAACAATCTGCAAAAGGCGGTCGTACGTAAACCATGACGATATGAACTCGTTCTGTCAATCGTTGGACTGGATTGTTTCTCACGCAGCGCTGGCACGCCAGCCGGTTATCAGTCGGTTGCAAGGGCGCGCTGCGTCGTGGCGACAGGTCGCATCGCTTGGCTCCGATCGAAATCGACTCCAGTCTATGAGAGCGTGCTCGCCACAATGGCACGGAAGACGGCGTGTTGCTTCTCAAAGTCTCGACTCTCAGCCTGCGCCATGACGCCGATCAGATGGCGCCGACTGGGAAAAACGCGAATCCAGGCCGACACCAATAGATCCAGATAGAAAAAATCGCAATCAAAACCGGAACCCGTTGTTCCCAATAACTCTTCATCCGCAGCGGTTGACTCGACGCCCGCGAATTCCCGTTGCAAGGCATCGACCAGTCGATTCGCAATCGGTAGTGTCCGTCAAGTTGCGCACATTTGATTTTGCCTTAGAGTCGAATAGTAAGAAACATTCCCCTGGGCTGCCCCCTAGGGGGCAAACCCGCAAAGTTTACGCAGTCGCTTCCGCTTGCGTGACCGGTTCGGTCTCGCTAGGTTCTCGC
>JACTND010000250.1 GCA_014584305.1 Planctomycetota bacterium
GGGCGGCCGCGGATTTCCCCAATGGCAGTGTCCGGATTCTGTTCCCCATGGTCACGACCATGGAGGAAGTGCGCCGCCTGCGCGGTTTTGTCCGCCGCGCGCACAAATCGCTGCGCGCGCAGCACGTCCCCGTGCGCGAGATTCCCTTTGGCATCATGTTGGAAGTGCCGGCGGCGGCCATCGCCATCGATTCCATTCTGGAGCAAGTCGATTTTGTTTCGATCGGCTCGAACGATCTCGTGCAGTACCTGATGGCGGCCGACCGGGACAATCCCAAGGTCAGCCATTTGTGCCAACCGTTGTCGCCAGCCGTGTTGCGCCTGCTGCACCATGTCATCAAGTCTTGCAACGCGGCAAATGTGCCAGTGACCCTCTGCGGCGAAATGGCCGGGCAACCCAAAGCGTTTGTGCTCCTGTTGGGAATGGGGCTCCGACGGATGAGTATGAGCCCGGCATTCATTCCGACATTGAAACAACTAGCCAGTCAGATTTCGCTGACCGAGTGCGAACAAATCTTGCAATCGGTGTTACGCCTGAAAGAGACCAATCAGGTGATTAAGTTCATGACCCGGCAGATCGAACACTTGGCGCCGAATTTGACTCTCTTGGACGTGTAGCCGTGCAACTGCTCCGCAAACTTTCCGATCTGCCCGCGGCGGTACGCGGCGGGGCACTGGCCATCGGCAATTTCGACGGCGTCCACTGCGGCCATCGGTACCTGGTCGAACGACTCTTGGAACGGGCCCGCGCGGTCGAGGGACCCGCCGTGGTCTTTACGTTCGATCCGCACCCGGTACGAATCCTGCGCCCGGATGCGGCTCCGCCGCCGCTGACGTGGACCGATCGCAAGGCAGACCTATTAGCCGAACTGGGGGTCGCCGCGATGATCGCCTATCCCACCGACCAGACGTTGCTAGAACTGGATTACCGCCAGTTTTTCGCCACGATTGTCGTTGAGGCTTTGCAAGCACGCGCGGTTGTCGAAGGCCCGAACTTCCACTTTGGCAAACATCGTCTGGGGGACGTCCAATGCCTGCGCGAATTGTGTACCGCCCACGGCATCGGCTGTGAGATCGTCCCCCCGGTGCAACGCATCTCCGGTTTGGTCAGCAGCAGTCGCATCCGCGCATTGTTACAGGCCGGCGACGTGGCCGCGGCCCGAGAGATGCTCGGCTACCCGTACCGATTGCGCGGTTTGGTCGTGCACGGTGCGGCGCGCGGCGCGCATATCGGTTTCCCCACCGCCAATTTGGACGGCATCGACACGCTGGTTCCCGGCTACGGAATCTATGCCGGTCGCGGCCAAGTCGCGGGACGCTGGCATCCGGCAGCGATCCACATTGGCCCCAGTCCGACCTTCGGCGATGCGTTGTCCCGATTGGAAGTCCATCTCATCGATTTTGAGCAATCCATCTATGGTCAATTGCTCGAAGTCGAGTTCGAACACCGGTTGCGCGACATCGAAACGTTTGCCAGCGAGGATCAATTGATCCTGCGCATTCGACAAGACATCGAACAAGCCCGCGAATTGGTGCACTCGGTGCGACAGTAAACGTATCAACCCCTTTGGCAAACGCCGTACTATAAACTAGGCTTGAACAGAACGTTGGTCATAAGGGGGGAAGCGATTCTCCCCCAACGCACTGCCGAATCCGGGAGGCACATGGAATGACGATCGATTGGAAACGCTGGCGGGAGATCGTGACCGCGAGCCGCAAGATTGTGTTGGTCAGCCACATTCGCCCCGATTGCGATGCGTTAGGGAGCGAACTCGGCATGGCCGCCCTGCTGCGCGCGTTCGGCAAACACGTGCGCATTGTTAACGGCCAAGCGACCCCACCCAATTTGCAATTTATCGACCCCGACAATGAGATTTTAGCGCTCGGCAGCGACATCGAGGCCGGCGCATTGGCTGACGTCGAGCTGTTTATGATCTTGGACACTAGCGCGCGGGCCCAGTTGGGGCCCATGGGGCCCGTGTTGGCCGAGACGCAGGCCAAAAAGATCATTGTCGATCACCACGAATCATCGGACGACTTGGGGGCGGAGGAGTTTCGCCGGACTTCGGCGGAGGCCACGGGCATCTTGGTTATGGAGGCCGCAACCGCGTTGGGAATCGCGTTGACGCCCGAGATGGCACGACCCCTGTTTGCCGCCTTAGCGACCGATACCGGCTGGTTTCGATTCCCCTCAGTCACCGATGCCACCTACCGTGCGGCGAGCGCGTTGGTAGCCGCAGGCGCAGTCCCGCATGAAATCTATGCGCAATTGTATGAACAAGAATCGCCGGGGCGCGTTCGCTTGCGCGGTGTGGTGTTGTCGCGCATCGAAGTCGAACTCGGCGGCCGATTAGCCCACACCTATATTCTCAAAGAAGATTACCCGACGACCGGAGCGCTCCCCTCCGACACGGAGGATCTGGTCAACCACGCCCTGGAAATTCAGGGGACCGAGTTCGCGGTGATTATGATCGAGCAACCCACAGGTGGTTTTAAGATCAGTTTTCGCAGCCGCTGTGCAGTGGCCTGCAACGAAGTGGCCGCGGAGTTCCAAGGGGGCGGTCACCGCGCCGCCGCCGGCGCGTTTGTCAAAGGCCCCTTCGAGACCGTGCAACCGCTGGTGCTGGATCATGTTCGCCGCAGCTTGCAAGCGGCGGGCTTGCAGCCGCAGAAATAACATCAGCAAATGAAAATCCGGCGTGCGTCGTCACCTTTGGATGCTTGACTCGTTGCTAAATCTCAAATTTCAAATCGGAAATCTCAGCATTCGCAGGACTTCAACCCGCCAACGCAACTCTCCCTTGATGTTGGCCAAAATAGTTGCCTGGGCGGCGCCGAAAAAGCGGCCTCCCCCTTCTCTCCTTGTGCCTATGCCTCTAACTCTCCAGCACTCAGATGGACAAGACGCGATTCCGTGCCGCGACTTCCCAGCGATCCACAATTGCACCGTTCTCAATCACGGTTGCCGATTGATGAAGGGCGACCGTCGGACAAGCGTGCCGCGGGATCGCCAATACCCAATCGCCGATGTTCAGCCGCTCGGCCGCGCTGGTTTCAACGACCAAGTGCTCTTCCGAATGCTGGAGTTCCACGGCATCGGGAATTTCAGGGAACCAAAGCCGGGCGCCCGCCGGAGGATCGGCCGCGCACGCTTTATGCCCCACATCGAACGTCACACGTCCGTCGCCACTGTGGCTGATCACGCGCGTGAATAGCGCCAACGCCGGTCGAAAGTCCGATTCGGTAAACCGGCTGCAATAGTCGGCGTCGTAAAAGGTCGTCGTCCCCGGACTCAGTTCCAAGTCGGGCTCACCCACTTCCGCCAAAATGGGAAAGGACCCCGATCCGGCGGCCACCACGCGGGGGACTTCCAAACCAGATAACAACAATTTGTCGCGGAACGACGTCAATTGTTCCCAACCCGCCAAGACCGCGATGCGCCGTTGCCTAATATCGGGTTGGCGATGATGCCCGTCGTACCAATGCAACCCGGCCGCCTGCAAACCCGGCTGGCTGGAGATTAATTCGTACAGTTCAATGGCCCGACTGTCCGGCGCGATCCCCGTGCGGTCCATGCCGGGGTTGAGATCGAGCATCAAGCGCACGATTGCTCCAGCTGCCTGGGCCGCGTCGGCCGTTTGCAGCGCCGCCGCCGGATTGTCAGTCAGCGCCATGAACTTCGTCGCCGGGTACCGGTCTATCAAATGGAGCAATCGCCGCACATTGGGGCCGACCATTTGATAAGCGATCAGCACGTCGGGAGCGCCGACCTGAGCCAACATTTCCGCTTCGGCAATGGTGGCGCATTTGTGGCGCGTAATACCCAGATCCAATTGCCAGCGGACGATCTCGCGAATTTTGTGTGTCTTGACGTGCGGCCGCAGACGCTGCGGATCGCCGGCGACGCGAAGCATGGTATTCAGATTGTGCGCTACCCATTGGCGAAAAACGATCACCCCCGGACTGAGAATCTGCTCGGGATGATCGATTCGATAATCGTCGCTGCGCCAATACATGTGTGGCCTCTCCGCAACTGGGTAAACCGGGTACAATAGCGACTTTTGTTATCGAGATAAATCGCCTGCAATCGGATTATGACACAGCGTCGTCTATTGGTCACGGCCGCCCTCCCCTACACCAACGGGCCGATCCATTTGGGGCATCTCGTCGAATACATTCAAACCGATATCTGGGTGCGGTTTCAACGGTTGATCGGCAATCGCTGCATCTACGTTTGCGCGGACGATACGCATGGCACTGCCACGATGATTCGCGCCCGGTCGCTCGGCCGTAGCGAAGAAGCACTGATTCGCGAAATGCAGGCGGAGCACGAACGGGATTTCGCCGGATTTGACATCAGTTTCGACCACTACGGCACCACCCACAGCGAAGCCAATCGCGCGCTGTGCCATCGCGTGTGGCAGGCCATCCGCGCGGCGGGATTGGTGAAGACCCAAGACGTGCAACAACTGTTCGATGTGCAGCAGGGAACGTTTCTCGCCGACCGATTCGTTCGCGGAACATGTCCCGTTTGCCGCGCGCCCGACCAGCCGGGTGACAATTGCAGCGCGTGCGGCTCGACCTATTCACCGAGCGACCTTGTCGATCCCGTCAGCACGCTATCGGGTTCGAAGCCCGAGTTGCGTTCGGCACCGCATTTGTTTATTGAACTCGAACAGCTCCATGACTTCTTGGCCGAGTGGACCCAAACTGGCGATCATGTTTCCAAAGAGATTGCCAATTATTTGCGCGGGCATTTTTTGGGTGATGACTCGGAGCCCGCCGGTCGCAAAACGCTTCGCCCTTGGGACATTTCGCGGCCAGCTCCCTATTTTGGGTTTGAGATCCCCGATAGCCCGGGCAACTACTGGTACGTCTGGTTCGATGCGCCGATCGGGTATATCGCCTCGACTGCCGAATGGTGTCAACGTGAGGGCGAACGATTGGCGGATTGGTGGGAATCGCCGCAGACGGAGATTCACCATTTTATTGGAAAAGACATCGTTTACTTCCACACGTTATTTTGGCCGGGGATGTTGAAGGTTGCGGGATTCTCCCTGCCAACGAAAGTGCATGTGCATGGGTTCTTGACCGTCAACGGCCAGAAGATGTCGAAGAGCTCGGGGACGTTTATTCAAGCGGCCACGTATTTGCGCTATCTCGACCCGGCTGCGTTGCGGTATTTCTATGCCTCGAAACTGGGGCCGCGTGTCGAAGACCTCGATTTGAACTTTGAAGAGTTTGTCAACAAGGTCAACGCCGATTTGGTCGGCAAAGTCATCAATCTGGCTTCCCGCTCAGCCAAGTTCGTCGAATCGACCGGCTTGTCCTCGCGCTACCCGGACGATGGCGGATTGTTCGCGCGGTTCGCCACGGCGGGCGAAGCGATTGCCGAAGCGTACGAAGCATGCGATTATTCCCGCGCCGTGAAGTTGATCATGGAACTGGCCGATCAGGCAAACGCCTACGTCGATCAACATCGACCATGGGAGATGAAGAAAGATCCGGCGCGCGGCGAGGAACTGCGCGACGTCGTGACGGTGATCTTGAACGTGTACCGACAGCTGGTCATCTATCTGGCGCCGATCTTGCCACGTTTGGCGGAACGGTCGGGCGCGCTGCTGCACGACCCGATCAAACATTGGAATCAATCGCGCGCGCCGCTGATCGGCACGCCGGTATCAAAGTTTGAACACTTAATGAAGCGAGTGGACATGAGCGACGTAGAACAGATGCGACAAGAGACGTTGGCAGCGCAAGGCGGAACCGATGGTGGCCAGGCGACTTTTAACGACAGCGACGACGCGCTGGCGAAAGAGCCGATGGCTGAAGAATGTACCATCGAAGATTTTTCCAAGGTCGATTTGCGCATCGCGCGTGTGGTGGCCGCCGAACATGTCGAGGGTGCGAACAAACTGCTGAAATTGACCGTCAGCTTGGGTGGCGAACACCGCCGCACGGTCTTCGCTGGAATCAAAGCGGCCTACCAGCCCGAGCAGCTCGTCGGCCGTCTGGTGGTGATCGTCGCCAACTTGAAACCGCGACAGATGAAGTTCGGTTTGAGCGAAGGGATGGTTTGCGCCGCTGGGGAAGGGGGCAAAGATGTATTCTTGCTCAGCCCCGACTCCGGCGCGCTCCCCGGCCAGCGCGTCCACTGATCGGTTAGGGGGAGGTTACCGCTGCGCCCGCGCATCGAGGCATGGATCGATTGGATCGTTGATCGGATGGTATTGGAACCATCCACCGATGCGATCGCCGTCGAGGATCGATCGCGGTATGTCGTCGCCAGTCCCTGTGGTTCCTTCGAAATGTGGTCGCTGCACCAAACAGCCACGGAGTCGCCGACTTGGCCGCTCGTTGTTCTCAAATTCCCGGGAACGGGTGGCAGGGCCGAACGCCTGCGCCCGCATCCGACCGAATGTTGGCCGCGCTGCGACGCTTCGATTTATGCGGTCAACCCTCCCGGCTATGGAGGGAGCGGCGGGCGGGCGCGCGTGATCCATATTCCGATCGTCGCCGCAGCCGCTTACACATTCGTTCGGGAACAACACGCGGGTTCGCTGCTGGTGGTTGGAAACAGTTTGGGATGCCTCGCGGCATTGTATCTGGCGGCGCGATTTCCGGTGGATGCTCTCTATTTGAGGAATCCGGCGCCGGTGCATCAATTGATTCGTCGGCGGTGGAAATACAATTGGTGGAACCTGGGTTTGGCACGCTGCATTGCCGCGCGGATCCCCAGCGAGATCGATGCTGTGCGGAATGCGGCGAAGACTACGGTTCCCTGTTTCTTGGTTTCGAGCGCCGGTGATCGACTCGTTCCTCCGAGATTTCAGGATGAATTGGCGCAGAAGTATGCTGGGCCATTGCGGCGATTCGTCGTCGCCGGGGCGGATCATCACGACGCAATCCCGGACGAACAGCGCGCGGCGTATGTGCGGGAACTTGAATGGTTGCGCGAGCGCCTGGCACCACTGGCTGCATCGCCTCCCCGCGGAACTGGTTGACAGCTCCCCGAACGAAAAGTTTGAAGTTTCGCTCTTCAATCCGAACGGAATGACAAAATCCCGCACGGGAACCCTCGTACTCGCACTCAGCCGCCGGCGGTACTCGTACTCGTGCTCGATACACGTAGGCCGAACGGAGCACGATTCCATCACAAATCGCGCAACGTCGATATGGACTCCTTGAGCCACGATCAAGGGCAAAAACTACAGGCTAGATAAATGGCTGTTGCTGCGTCAAGCAATGGAACGAACCAAGTCCAACGGTCAGATGTAACGAAGGCAATGATATTACTTGCCGATCAGGAAAATGTTCGCCAATGATTTGTGCCGCGGTGGCGTCCTGTTTGACGCCGAACTGCGGGACAATCACCGAACGATTGGTGATGTAGAAATTGCAATAACACGCCGGTATTTGGCGTTCGCGGAAGAACACGGGCGTGGGCAGCGGCAGCGGGACCAGCGGGCGCGACTGCTCTTCGCGATCCAATCCCTCGCGCAAATCGCGGAGGTTTTGGGATAGCCCGGGCAACTGGGGGTCTTGCGGGTCGTCGGTCCACGCATACAGGATCGCTCCGGTCGGTGTAAACCTGGCCAACTGATCGATATGTCCGTCCGTGTCATCGCCGATCAAGGCGTCACCGGTCAACCACACCACGCGCTCGGCACCGATCGCCGACACAATCAAGTCTTCGATTTGGTCCGGCGACTTATCTGGATTGCGATTCGGATCGAATGCGCACGATCGCGTGCAGAGCAGCCAGCCGGCATCGTCGATCTCCAATGCGCCACCTTCAATACAGAGGTCCACGGGCCGATGAACGCAACCAAGTTCGCGCGCTACGCGCTGGGCGACTTGCTGGTCGTCATCGAACGGTGGGTATTTCCCGCCCCATGCGTTGTACTTCCAATCGACGGCGATCAGTTCCCAGCGTTGGCAATCGATGGTGAACGTGGGCGCGTAGTCGCGCGCCCATGCGTCGTTGGTGGGGATGGGGACGATGGAAACCTGCGCGATGTTGGCTAAAGCGCGGGACGCATCCTCTTCATCACGACCGGGACCGGCCAACACGCGCACCGGTTCATACGCGGCTATCGCCCGCACCAATCCGACGAACTCTGCTTGGGCCTCGGCCAAATTATGCGGCCACGTTTCGTCATTGCGGGGCCAACTGAGCCACGTCGCCGCGTGCCGTTGCCACTCGGCCGGCATGAACACCGATGTTGTCCGTGGTGTGGACGGCAATTGAAGCGTCATGCGTCGCAGTAGCGTTGGACCAGCGGTTGGTAGGCATCGATCCGGCGATCGCGCAAGAAGGGCCAATGCGTGCGGGCCACGTCGATCAAATCCATTTGGCAATCGGCGGTGATCGTCTCCGGCGACGCACCGGCCTCCGCCAGTAGGTTGCCGTACGGATCGGCGATGAACGAGGCGCCCCAGAACTCGATCTGCGACTCAACTCCGCAGCGATTGGGCGCGATCACAAAGACACCGTTGGCAATGGCATGGCTGCGCATCATGGTCTGCCAGGCGGAGCGCTGCGCGGGGCCGTAGGTCTGTTTGTCTTCACCCAGCCAACCGATGGCCGTGGGATAGACCAACCATTGGGCCCCTTGGAGTGCGGTTAGCCGCGCCGCTTCAGGAAACCACTGGTCCCAGCAGATACAAACGCCGACTTTGCCCAGTGAAGTGTCGATGGCCTTGAACCCCAGATCGCCCGGCGTGAAGTAAAACTTCTCATAGTAGAACGGATCGTCCGGGATGTGCATTTTCCGGTAGATTCCAGCCAAGGAGCC
>JACTND010000098.1 GCA_014584305.1 Planctomycetota bacterium
CCCGGGCGCCGGCAGTTCGAATCCGTCTTTCATCGCGTCGGCGGAAACTTCGCTCTTCTTCGCGGCCGACGACGGTGCCAGCGGCATCGAACTCTGGGTGCTCAGCAACCCGGAAAGCGCCCCAGCGCCGATGGAAATGCCCGAACTTGGGGCAAACCCATTGGCGAGCGATTCCGTTTCCAATGGTGTGCGATTCGGTTGGTCGATCCGTCCGCTGACCGAGAGTTATCGACTGCCGGAACCGAGCGCGTTGCGATCCGGAATTCGACCGAGCATGGGCATCGCTGCCGCGGTACGACAAGAAGACAACCGAGGGAGCACGTCCTCAGACTTCACGCGCCGCGCGCCAGCCACTGGAGCATCCTCCCATCAGCGCGCGGACTCGACACGACGTGGCGCAGCACCTCGGGCGATGTGGTTGCCGCGAATCGAGTCAACGATTGCAGAGGAGCAATTAGCTGTATTGGATCGAGTCCTAACTGAAGAAACCCATCTGACCAGGCCCGGTGTCTGGTAACGTACGGATAGTTGCGCACAATTGAAAATCAGCCCTTGTTCGAGTAGGAAATGTTTTTGCGAACTAAACCTACTAAACGAAGGGCTGACAATGACGAATGTAATCGAGAGTTCGAGCGAGGTAAAGGTTGCTGACCCCCGATTCTGGGGAACTTGGGCTAAGGCACCGAGTTCGGTTGCCGCACCTACAAAAACGGGTGCGAGCGAATCTGCTCGCACCCGATTGTGGGATCAGCCAAACGCCAATGCGCGTTCGGTTTAGTACATGTCGTAGTCGCCGCCGTGACCACCGGGCTTCTTCGTGCCCTTTTCCGCCTTGGGAATCTCGGCCACCAAGGCGTCGCTGGTCAGCAGCAACGTAGATACGCTGGCAGCGTTCGCCAACGCAGTTTTGGTCACTTTCGCCGGATCGATCACGCCGGCTTTGATCAGGTCCTCGTACACTCCGGTCAGGGCGTTGTAGCCAAAGCCACCCTTCCCTTCCAGCACGCGTTCGCAGACGATGCCGCCATCGGCGCCCGCGTTCTCCGCGATCATCGTCAGCGGCGAACGGCACGCGCGGACCACGATGTTGAAACCTGTTTTCTCGTCGTCCGACAATTCCGCATCGGGCTTGACGTCATGGGCGGCGCGCACGAGCGCCACACCGCCGCCGGCCAGGATGCCGTCTTCCACGGCGGCCCGGGTCGCGTGCAAAGCGTCCTCGACGCGGGCTTTCTTTTCTTTCATTTCGCTTTCGGTCGCGGCGCCCACATTGACCTTCGCCACACCACCGGCCAGCTTCGCCAAGCGCTCTTCCAACTTTTCGCGGTCGTAGTCGCTAGTCGTGTTCTCGATCTCGCGGCGGATAGCTTCAATCCGCGCTTTGATATCGGAACTCTTCCCGGCCCCTTCGATCACCGTCGTGTTGTCTTTGTCGATGATGATTTTCTTGGCGCGGCCCAGTTCATTGAGCTGAACGTTCTCCAATTTCTTGCCGAGTGCTTCGAAAATCGCTTGGCCTCCGGTGAGGATTGCCAGGTCTTCCAACATGGCTTTGCGGCGATCGCCGTAACCGGGCGCCTTGACTGCCGACACGTTCAACGTGCCGCGCAGGCGATTGATGACCAGCGTGGTCAACGCCTCGCCCTCGATGTCTTCGGCCACGATCAATAACGGCTTGCCAGCCTGGACGACTTTTTCCAGAAGCGGGACCAAATCCTTGATATTCGAGAGCTTTTTCTCGTAGATCAGGATATAGGCGTCCTCCAAAACGCATTCCATTTCGGAGGGATTGGTCACGAAATAGGGGGAGAGGTAACCGCGGTCGAACTGCATACCCTCGACCCACTCGACTTCGGTCTGCAAGCTGCGGCCTTCGTCCACGGTGATCACGCCGTCTTTGCCGACCTTATCCATGGCGTCCGCCAACAGCTGGCCGATCTCGCGATCATTGTTGGCAGCGATCGAGGCGACGTTGGCCATCTCTTCCTTGTTCTTGATCTTGATTGACATGGCGCCCAGCTTGGCGTTGATTGCCGCCACGGCTTTCTCGATTCCTTGCTTCATCTGAATCGGATTGACCCCGGCGGTAACTGCCTTCAGCCCTTCGTTGAAGATGGCTTCGGCCAAGACCGTCGCGGTGGTCGTGCCGTCTCCAGCGACGTCGCTGGTTTTGCTGGCGACTTCCCGCACCATTTGAGCGCCCATATTCTCGTAAGTGTCTTCCAATTCAATTTCCTTGGCGACACTGACGCCGTCCTTGGTGACTGTCGGCGATCCAAAGCTCTTCTGCAAAATCACATTGCGGCCTTTGGGGCCCAACGTGACTTTGACGGCTCGCGCCAGTTTCGATACACCGCGGCGAATCGCTTCCCGCGCTTCCTGTTCAAATGCAATCATCTTTGCCATAACAAAAATCTCCAAGTATTAATGGATCGTTGTGAATCCCAGCGGAGGAACTTGAGAATATCCCTCGCGCCTGGTGCTAGTTGAGAATCGCCAAAATATCGTCTTCGCGCATCAACAGCAGCTCTTCGTCGCCGACTTTAATGTCATCGGGGCCATAGCTGGTAAACAAGATGCGATCACCGGGTTTGACTTGCAAAGGCGCTCGGGTACCGTCCTTCAACAGCCGGCCTTCACCGACGCTGATCACGACGCCACGCGAGGGTTTTTCCCGGGCGTTATCCGGCAGGACGATGCCGCCCGCGGTCATGGTCTCTGAATCCTCGCGGCGGGCAACGACACGATCGCCCAGCGGTTGCAACTTCAAAGCCGACTTTGTGGATTTCTTTGTGGCTGTCGCCGACATGAACCAAACCCTCCCTTTTTGCAGATGTATTCAAAACCTGAACATTCGATGTAGCCGCGCATAGTGACATTTATGCACGCCCCAGTATGCGATGCGGCCTATTAAGGCAAAGGGCGCGCCAGAACTCCAATTGCGGCCATTCTGCCCTTTTCAAATCCGAAAAAAGCTGAAAAATATCGGTTTTTTGCGAGTCTTCCAAAAACCTGCGGTGGCTCGGACGCCCCTCAATTGGGGACACCCACAGTTTATAACTCCGCACGCACAACGACAAATTGTCAATTTGGCAATTGGAATAGAGAATCGCGATCGATCGTATGATTGCTTTGGCTGGCCACATCGACGTTCAAACACTCCCCTCGGCTGCGGCAGCGCGATTTCCTCGTCTGTTGCCTGCGACCGGCCGGTTTCCCCTGTTAGTTGCCGGGGTCGCCGGAGTCGCCGGTCTTAATGCATTGGCCTATTTTCGGCAGCGGTACGGAGACCAAGTTATCGGGCAACGACCGCGCAAGAACTGGCCGTTACGGGGACCGGGAATCGTGGGCCTTGATCTGGAAAACACGCAAGCCACACGGCGTCTGCTGGAGGAAAAACGCGTTCGCGCCATCCTGAACACGGGGGGCAGTTGCGCCCTCAAGAGTTGTGAACTCGACCCGCTGATGGCCCATCGCATCAACGTTCAATGCGTCGATTCCCTTCTGCAAGCGATTGAGGGATTACCCATTCGACTGGTTCACCTGTCCATCGATCTGGTTTTCTCTGGGACGCGCGGCGGCGACCACCGCGAAGGGGATATTCCCGACCCCGTCACCGTGTACGGCAAAACGATGGTGGACGCCGAGCGCATGATCGTAGCGCGACGCCCTGACGCCTGTATCGCGCGGATTTCGCTACCCATGGGCATCAGCTTCAATGGACACGCCGGTGCGATCGATTGGATTCAGGCGCGATTTGCCCAAGGTAAACCGGCCACGTTGTACTACGACGAACTGCGCACGCCGACGTATGTCGATTGTTTGAACGAGGTATTTGAGGAGCTGTTGGCTGGCGACATCAGCGGCATCGTCCACTTGGGCGGCGCGCGGAAATTATCGCTCAATGAGATTGCCCAGATCGTCAATGTTGTCGGCGGGTACGATCCTGACCTCGTGCGCGGTTGTTATCGCATGGAGGCCGGACCGATTCCACCGCGCGCCGGCGACGTGACGATGGAAAGTTCACTCTTGGCCGAGCGGCTGGGACGTCGGCCAACGGCTCCCTGGCCGTATTGCGACCAACTCGTTCCCACCGATCGCAATTGGCATTACACCAACCGCCTGAAAGCCGGATCACCGGAACTAATCAAGCAACTCCTCTACATCCGCCCCAGTTGTGCCGATCACATCGAAGAACGGCGCCATCCAAACAATTTCAGTTGACCACCGACCAGCGGCCGTTCACTTCGATCAATTTCGCCCAATAGGGTCGCCGCCGGTCGGCCCGCGTGCGGACGTCTTCCAGCAATATACGCCGCGACGGTTGAATGAAATCGCGAAAGTTGCTCCCACCGCGCAATGAGATCTCCACCGCCTGGTCGAAATCGACGATGTCCGGCGAAAGCCAGAGTGTCCCTTCGCCTGTGGAACGCTGGATCGTAATCTTGTTGGACGCCGCCGGGCGTTCCAGGCTGACCTTCAGCTCGCGCGGGCGCTGTTCCCGATACTGGTGGGGATACATCAAGTATTCGTCGGAAATATTGCGCACTTCGTAACACCACGAATAGACGTCGGTCGGACGGAGTGCCAAAAAACTGAGTTTCAAATCCGTTCCCCGTTCGGGACCTCGGCGTCGCAAGGTGCGGAACCAGCGAAAAATCTCGGCTTGTTCTTCCAAAAAGGACTCGTCCAGGCGCCCGTGATATTCGACAACCGTTGTTTCATTGCGATTGCCCCGCCGCAGCCACCAATCGAAATAGGGTTGGCAGGTATTCTTGGTCACGATATCGCGTGAACCGAGTACGGCATAAACCGGTAAGCCAAAATGTTGGTTGTCCTGATAGGCTTTGACGTATTTGTCCGCCCCCCCAGAAAAGACGCAAACACCGGCGAAATGTTCCGGGTGTGCCACCGCGACGTCCAACGCAGCTGCGGCTCCTTGACCGTGGCCAGTTAGGAAGACCGTGTCCGAATCGACCGCGAAACGTCGCAAACAATCCCGCAAACACCCCAGCACAATCGCGTGTTCGCGTTCGGAATAGCCGTAGGTATTTTGCCCGAACCCTTTCCAATCGACGGCGGCCAAAACGTAACCGTGCCGCATCGCTTGGCCGCTGCGGACCCCCAAACGCGGATTGAAATTGCCGCTCCACATATTCAGTTGGCTGAGGGGCGTATTTTGCGAAGGGAGCGCGATCAAGAGCGGATACTCGCGCGCTGGGTCGTATTCGGGAGGCAAATGCACCAGATATTCGATTGTTTGCGGTTGCCTGCCGGTAAAGGGTGTGCCGGGAATTTGGAACTGCAAGCGCAACGGTTCGTTGCCATCGTACTCCGACAAATCGACCGGGCGCGTGGGCCCCAAATGATAAATAAGTGGCGCTAGGAACCTAGGCGCGCCACCTTCGAATTGTTCCAGTTCCTTGAGAATCTCCTCGCGCCGTGCCGCCGTTGCGCCATCCAAATACTCGCGCACCAACTGACGGACGGGCCACAGCGACTCCGCAGTGGCCAAATTATCGATGGCGTTCTGTTGTCCCAAGAGCCAGGAACTCAGCGCCAGCGCCATCCGTTGTTGCGGCGCCAGGGTGTCGTCCGTGACCAAGCGGCGAAAGAGGGCCAGCCGGTTGGCTGTCGATGCTCTCAGCAATTGTTTGAGTTCTTGTTGGAATGCCACCAATACTTGACGCTGATCGTCGTCAGTGACATGGTTGGCTAAGAACTCGTCGATGAAACCGCTCACAACAGCGCGCAGTTGTTCGACGTCTTGGGCGCGCTTGTTAATTTCCTCCATCAGTTGAAAGTAACTAATCTGCACTTCTTCCGACATGTCCTCTTTGTTGATCGATTGCGCAAAGACGTAAGCCAGGTTCGGTTGCCCGGCATCGAGCCGCAAACGGATTTCATCCAGGATTTGGCGGCCGCGCGCCGACGCGACCAGTCGCCGATCGCGCGCTAATTGTTCCTGCAAGTCAGGAAAGAGACTCTGCATAACATCGAGTTGCTGCAGCGCCATGTCGAAGAATCGGGCCTCGATGTACAGTTCGAAAATGCGGAAGTATTCGCTGGGATTGTTTGGATCGGTAATCTGTTTATTCAACACAGACCGAAGCGCTTCTTCGGAAACAGCCGCGGTCGGCACGCGCATATTCCACCGCCGTTGCTGGCGTTCGCCACCGATGAGCGTTTCCAATTCACAATAGCGTGGTCGAATGGCCGTGATGCCTTGAACGAATTCCTCCGCTTGCCGGCTGCGCGCATCCCACACCCGCATCTTGCGATGACCGAACATGTCAAAATCTTCGCTGCGAATAAGGTAACCGTATCCCGGCTCGGCCCCCGTGATCGTTCGCTGAAAAATTTCCAGCCGGGGTTCGTGTCGAGTCGAGTCGTTAATGGCCGCGATTCGTTTCCAATTGACAAACACCATTCTCAGGCCATCGTCCACCATGGCAATCTGCGGCGAGGGATCGCCGGGGCGGATTTCCAAATCGACCGTATAATTCAAGAGTCGGGCCACCGTCCCTTCGTATTGCAGGCCATTGGTCAGGGTAACGATTTGCTCGGTGACTTGCCCCCAAACCGGCGCTGCCGCCGCAAAAACGACAAGCCAGGCAAAGCGAAGCGCGCGCGAACGCCAAAGGTATTCTGTCATGATGGCCGACCCGCCGTTTGAATTTCTGCCCCTCAATCGATTATCATTATGCGGAATGGTGATCGGAAAGCCAAGGGAAGCCCGTCAGCTGAGCATGGCCTGACGGATCGTTGGCCAGTTCGCATTGAGAGCAGAATAACCATGAATGAAACTCCCGTGCTCGATCGCGAGCACTTAGAAATCCGCAGTCTCATCTTACAGTTAGCCGCGGCTTTGGACCGCGTCGATCGATGCGATTTGCCGCGCGACGACGACCTGCGCTGGATGCGCATGCAGCGCGCGCTGGCCGTACTGACGGAAGATCGCGACCAGCGCGCCGAGCGCGTGCAAATGATATTCTCCCGCGAGTTCGAAGACTCCTGGCGGGAGCATCTGGGGGTTCCCACCACGAGGATTATTTGATTATGGACTACATCGACCCGCATATTCACATGGTCTCGCGAACCACCGACGACTATGAGACGTTGGCCAAGATGGGCTGCGTCGCTCTGAGTGAACCGGCATTCTGGGCCGGTTTTGACCGGGGGAGTGTCGATGGCTTCCGCGACTATTTTCGCCAGTTGACTGAGGTCGAACCGCGCCGCGCTGCCGCGTACGGCATCCAGCACTACACCTGGTTGTGCATCAATGCCAAGGAAGCCGAGAACATTCCGCTCTCCCGGGAGGTTATCGCGATGATCCCCGAGTTCCTGGATCGACCCAATGTATTGGGTATCGGAGAGATCGGCTTGAACAAGAACACCCGCAATGAGTCGATCGTGTTCTTGGAACACCTGCAGTTAGCAGCCGCCCACGACCAGTTGGTATTGATTCACACTCCGCATTTGGAGGACAAATACCAGGGGACGCGGATGATCCTAGACATGTTGGCGGATTTCCGCGAGATCGAACCGCACCGCGTGTTGGTCGATCATGTTGAGGAGCATACGATCCGGCACGTATTGGAGGCCGGTTATTGGGCGGGAATGACGCTCTATCCGATCACGAAATGCACACCGGCCCGCGCCGCCGATCTCATAGAGCGTTTTGGGCCCGAACGGATATGCGTCAACTCGGCCGGCGACTGGGGGCCTTCGCGGCCGACCGCGGTTCCCGATTTCATTTTGGAGATGCGCCGCCGGGGACATGAAGAGGCACTTATTCGACAGATTGTCTTCGAGAATCCTCAGGCCTTTTTCCGGCAGAGTATTAATTTCAAGTTGACCGGTAGCGCCGGGCGGGAAGTTCAAACGTCGCGCTGATCATCGTCGCGCAGTAGATGATGATAGTGTTGCGCGAAACGATGGGCTTCATCTCGGACATACTGCAACAAACGCAACGTAAACGAATGTCGCGATAAGCGGATCGGCTTGTCGTTTCCCGGCCAATGGATGAGTTCTTCGCGTTTGGCCAACGACAACACGAGCGGCGGTTGAATCTTCAAAGAGCTGAACGCCGCCAGCGCTGCGTTCAACTGTCCTTTGCCCCCGTCGATCAGCAAGACATCGGGAAACACGTCCCCTTCATCCGCCAGGCGTTGGAAACGTCGAGCGACAACTTCATGAATGCTGTGGAAATCGTCGATCCCTTGAGTTTCGCGGATTTTGAAGCGCCGATAACCCGGGCGAAAAGGAAGGCCGTCGATGAACTTTACCAGACTGGCGACCGTGTGGCGGCCTTGCAAATGCGCGATATCGACACCTTCGATGGTGCGCGGGATGTCGGTCATTTGAAATACTTTGCGGAGCCCTTTCAGGCCTTTTTTCGGATCGACATAGAACACTTCGGGCTGCGCGTGCGTATCCAAATCTCCTCGCGCGTCCAACGATTCCAACGCTTGAATCTCGTCCCGTAACTTGGCGGCGGCTTCAAACTCCAACCGCTGCGAATGTAGAGCCATCTCCCGCCGCAGTTTGTGGAGCAACCGCTTCTTGTTACCCGCTAGGACCATCATCAAACGCTTGATGTCGCGGCGGTAGTCCTCTTTGGTTATGCGGAGATTGCAGGGAGCCGTACATTGCCGAATGCTGGCCAATAAACAGGGGCGAAACCAGCGCCAGGCCGGATCATCCTCGTCGATGTCCAACGAGCAGGTGCGAAACTTGAACACCCGCTGCAAGACCTGCACCGTCTTGGCCGGCACGAT
>JACTND010000039.1 GCA_014584305.1 Planctomycetota bacterium
GTCTTGCGATTCAAGCTGTTTAAGCACTTTGACGACAAGGATATTTCCACCGAGTATTCGGCGCTGATGTCCAAGGTGATGGATTCGGGCCGCGAGCTGATCAAGATACCAATCAATGAACCGGCACCCGGTCGTAAGAAAAGCCAGATTCAGGAATTCCTGGATTGGCATGATCAAACGTCGGGTATTCAACACTTGGCATTGTTGACCAATGACGCCATCGACTCGGTAGCACAACTGCGGCGGCGCGGCGTTGACTTTCTGACGATTCCCGATGCCTATTACCAGACGATTTGGGATCGAGTGGGTGATATTCGGGAAGACCCACGCCGTGTTCAAGATTTGCGGCTACTCGCCGATCGAGACGATCAAGGCTATTTGCTGCAGATTTTCACAAAGCCATTACAGGATCGACCGACGCTGTTCTTTGAGATCATCTGCCGGCGAGGAAGTCAATCCTTTGGCAAAGGAAATTTCAAAGCGTTGTTCGAATCTTTGGAATTGGAACAACAACGGCGCGGCAATTTATAGATTGAGTGGTGAGGAGGATGAAGTCGGTAGGAACAAAGCAGCGTAATGCGCTGGCCATTGCCAATGACATCCAGACGGCAACTCGCATCAAACGGAGTTGGCGACGCAACCATCTGCGATAGTTCATCAGGTGACATACGCACCGAGCGAAGGTAGTCTTGTCGGAAGATATCAGGATTCCGTTGGACTGGTGGGAGTTGGGAGATCCTTATGCATAGTGCACAATTCTTCACGGAACTGGAGGCGGCGGGCCACGGTATCTCACTGGCGAAGCTGCAGGAGATGCTCAGCAGGCTGGAGGTCACCCCTCAGGAACTGGCCGATTGGTCGGCGTTCGATACGCAGCGATACCAACGAAACCGCATCTATCGCAGTGAACATTTTGAAGCGTTGGTGTTGTGCTTCGAAGCCGGGCAACGGACACCGATCCACGACCACGCCGGTTCCGCCTGCGGCGTCTTGGTGCTGCGGGGTGTAGGAACAGAAACGGTGTTCGCCCGGTCCGACGACGGTTGGCTCTACGCGACCGGTTCCCGTCAGTTGCCGTGTGGGGGAATCGTGGGCTCATTTGACATGGATACGCACCAATTGTCCAACCTGCAGGGTGATGGTGCGCGATTAGTTACCCTGCACATCTACTCACCACCGTTGGGTTTCGTGGGTAACTATTCATTGGAAAGTAATCGTGTGGAACAGGTCAGCGCGCCTGTGAATGAGCGAACTGTCGTCTCTATAGCCCATTGAGGAACAGGTACTGTGAACATTCAGCAGATTCACCACGTGGCGTATCGCTGCAAGGACGCGCGCGAAACCGTTGAGTTTTATACCAAACACCTCAACATGCGGTTCCTGTTGGCGATTTCTGAAGAGCGCGTCCCCTCAACCAAAGAACCCCATCCGTACATGCATATTTTTCTGGACGCGGGCCAAGGGAATATTTTGGCGTTCTTCGAGTTGCCCGATTCGCCCCCCATGGGGCGCGACGTCAACACGCCCCAATGGGTGCAACACATTGCCTTTCAGTTGGGCAGCGTAGCGGAACTGCTACAAGCCAAGCAGGACTTGCAGGCCGCCGGAATTGATGTGATCGGCCCTACGGATCACAGCATCATTCAGTCGATTTACTTTTTCGATCCCAACGGACATCGAATTGAGCTGACTACCGTCACTGCCACGCCAGAACAATGGCAACGGCTGGACGCTATCAAATGGACCATGCTGGACGAGTGGACGCGTTCCAAACACGCCGTGCACCAAGCGGATTGGTTGCATCAACGCGAATTTGCAGGCAACTAGATCCCTCTTGGATGCAAACAGAGGGACAGTTCTGCCGCGCATCCCACGGCGGGTTGCGGCCGGCGATAGTCAACGGTTTAGCGCCGGGTCGGATGAATCGCTGAACATGCTGCGCGCCATTCGTTGTAACGAATCGAGCATTTGCTCGGCGCGATTGGTGACGTCGGAGTAGGAGTCGCCATTGGTTGCTGGAGCGTCGCGCGGGGGTAGGGGCTGCGTGTTGACACTGGGCTTCACCGACCATTCCCAACGCGAACCGCCCTGGGCGTCGGCCGGCAAGGGTTCTTGCAGACGCTCGTTGAACCGCTGCAGGACGGGCGTCAGGACGTCGTGCAGTTCGCGCGGCACCGCGGCCGACCATTGATTGATCGCACGGCAGATCATGTTGCCGGACCAGGAACGAACGACCGCCGCACGCGCGTGCTCGCCGAGCAAGGTCACGGCGAACATGGTCACCACCACGCACAGCAACGCCCCCTTCAAAGCGCCTAAGACCGCACCGGCTTGACGATCAAAGTCTTTCAGCCGCCATTTTTCAATCGTGGCGCGAACGTAACCGAAGGTAATCCAAATCACTAGACTGGTAATCAGAAAAATGGCCAGCATCGCGGCAAATCGATTCCAAGGCGGATCGACGGGAATCATCGCCGCCACCGGTTCGCTAAATCGCAGCGCCACCAAGTAGCTAACGACAATGGCCGCCAGTGACGCGATTTGCCAAGCCAGTCCTTTCCAAAGTCCGAACAACACGGCCAGGACAAACAGCGCTAACATGATTATGTCGTAGATCGCCATTGCGCGAGAACCTTTCCTTGAGTTCGAAACGAACGATCACGCATTTAACTGTTTTGCGGCGAGTTGCTCAAGATGAACCGGTTGCGCGGACTGTGCGACGCTGCTAGCAGCTCGATTGGGCTTGGTGAATCGGCAATCGCGAACTAAATATAAACCCGCCCGTAGGTTAGGAACCAGTGTGGGAACTCAACCGCTGATAAAAATGGTTCGCGCAGCGCCGTGGCAGATTTTAAGACGCATATTACAACAAGCACCATCTTGGGTATCGGCTACGGCGCGGTCGGGCATATCTATTTCGGGGTCCCTGCGCCGCATTGCGTGGTCACCGGAACGCTGTGCAGCGTGGCCGGGATGTTGCCTGATTTGGATAGCGATTCCGGGATTCCTCTCCGCGAGACCCTGTGTTTTGTCTCGGTCCTGGTGCCGACCATGCTGTGGGAACGGTTCCTGCAATTGGGTTGGCATCCGGAGTACATCATCTTTGCGGCCGTGGTTACCTACCTGGCGATTCGTTTTGGCATCGGACCGATGTTTCGCAAATATACGGTCCATCGCGGTATGTGGCACAGCATCCCCGCCGCGATGATCGCAGGGCTGGTGACGTTTCTCTTCGGCATGTCCAACGATTTGGGAATCCGAATTTTCAAATCGTGGGCCGTGGTGTTGGGGTTTATGTCGCACTTAATGCTCGACGAAATCTATTCTGTTGACTGGCGCGGACAACGGATCAAGAAATCGTTGGGCACGGCCATGAAATGGTTTGGACCCAGCCGCTGGGGAAACGTTTCCGCTTACGGAAAGCTGTTGTTGCTGATTCTCTTGGCGCTAGGCGATACGGCTCTGATGAACCATTTTGGCCGCGACCCGATCAAGATCAACTTCGCCAACTGGAGTTGGATTACGGATGTGCCCCAGTTGTGGCGTTGACGCCCACGGCGCATACCGAAGCGTCTGTAACACCTGCTGCGGATCGCCTGCGGCCAGATTCGGTGAACGATTCCGTCTGCCGGTTCACGCGCGCCACGGCACCCGCCGCAAACAACAAGAGCATGTTGGACTGCGGGATAATGGACGTGTCATGGAACATGCCATTGATAACATAGTTGACGAGTACGACCATACCCACGAGCCCCCAATAGCGGTCTTGTCCCTCGGAACATTGTCGCCAGGTCCGCCAACTGGACCACCCAATGGAAACGAGCAACGCAGTCAGTGCCATCAGTCCCACGATGCCCGTATCGACTAGGTAGGACAGGCATACATTGTGCTGAAAATAGGCCAGTGCTGGTTGCAGTGGCTTATCGAACCGTTCGTCATAGTGAAATGGAATTTTGTGCTTTTGGTATTGGCCGAATCCGAAGCCCGTAATCGGTCGCTCTTGGAACATTTTCCAGGCGACATAGGCAAACATCGGACGAAGCGCAGCAGATTGTTCCATCTCTTCAGCCGTAACGTATCGGTCGCGTTTGAATCGGGCAACCACTTCTTTGGCGGTCAGCCACACGATCGGGCTGAATGCCAGCAAGCCACACAAACCGACGATGCGCATGCGCCAATTCGTTTGGAGCCAAACGACGAGCCCCGCGCTGGCGGCCGCGCCGAACCAAACGCTGCGCGTCAACGTGGCCACAATGCCGAAACTGATCAAACACGTCCATCCGATCCACATTGCTGTTGTGCCCCGCGTTCGCATCCGCAGGACTACCAGTGCGCAGGACCAACCGGCCATCATCAGCATGCCATTGATCACCGGATTCTGCAGGGGGCCACGGCCCCGGCCGAGAAACTCGTCAACCGCTGGATCGAGAATGTGTTTTGGAAATACTAAACTGTGCCAACCGCGCCATTCGGCAACTGCCGTCACTGACAAATAGAGACTCAATCCCATCATGAGCATGGCGATGGTCCGCAACCCCCATTCACTCGCGCCGGGAACGTGTTTGAGAAGGAAATAGGTAATCAACGGCAAGAGATTCAAGAACAACAATCGCGTCAACGGGAGATTATCGCGAAAGTGCCAGTCGGTAAGCAGCGTATTGGCGGCCAACAACGTGAACCATCCCAAGACGATAATGTCTTGCGAATCGAGCCGCACCGACCAGCTTCCCAGCCGCCAACATTGATACAGACCAAGTCCCAGGGTGGCCGCCAGCAGCAGGCGATCGAACGTTAACGGGAGGGGGCCGATTTCCAGCGCAAAGAATTCTCTACCGAAAACAACGCCGGCGCACATGGCCAACGCTGCGCCGAACAGCACGCAACCGGTGGACATCGCCGGTCGAAACCGCACTAGAACTGCGGTCCAAATCAACGCGACGGTCAGCACCAGCAAGACCAGCAATGCCATTCCGGGGTTTCCACGAGTTGACGAGCCGTCCGATCAGCGTACGCGAAACGTCAAGCCTGGTTGATAACAGGCTGTCTTGTCCCCTTGCGCATCGTCGATCAATAAGTCCAAACGGTACGATCCAGCGGGAAGTTGTCCCACGGTGTAGGGGACGTGCATATAGAAATCGTTGCGAAAATTGCGGGCCAAATCTTCGACGATTGGATAGTCCACGCGCTGAACGACGCGTCCCAGCGGATCGCGAACAATGATCTTGCTGCGAAGACGCGTGACAAACCAGTCCTCGCCGGAGATCGTTGTTGGTTTGGAAACATAGTTGCGCAGTTCGCAATAGATCAAAATCGGCTGGCCCCGGTGCAACGTTTGATCACCCCAGGCGTCATATTGACCAAACCCGCGCACTTCCGTGCAAAACGCGGCGCGCGGGATTTCCAAACTGGCCAACGATTCCATTTCTTTCATGGCGCGGCGCAGTGCCTCCACCGTTTCCGCGACGACGTGACGCGGCACCGTCGGCTGTCCTTCGTGCCCTGCTTCTAACAGATTGACCATCGCTTCCCCTTGAATCCGCCAATAGTTGCGCTCGGCGGGGGCCAGCGAAGACGCTTGGTCGCTATCGAGCATCTCCAATTGCACGCGCAGCAGGCGTAGCAATTGATCGGTGACGTGTCCATACTCGGCCAACGCCGAGGGCGAGTCCGCGCGCGTGTGGGAATCGATCGCGCTGGCTAACAAGACGTCAACCGGCTCTTCGATGTGCGCGGCGTCGCCCGCATGTTCAGCAACTTCATTGCCGGCTGCGCACGTTCGGGGCGCGGGAATCGGTACCGACGAACACCGATCCCATGGCGAGATGAATGACCCCCATAATGTGTAGCGCCAAGCAGCGCGCAGCGCTTGTGCGACTTCGACTGAGTTGCCTCGGACCGTCCGCAAATCGCTAACGTCATCGGTATCGACGAGAGGCCGACTGAATGTGCCGTCCGTCAAATCGTCATCGCTGGCATCATGTTCAGCCACCGCCATTGTTGACGGGTCGATGTCGGACGCAATATCCAGCGCAGACGCGTTGGCATTGTGCATCGGAACCGTTTCTTTGGGCGGCCAGGTAAACTGCACGAGTTGGACTTGATCGTCTCGTACAATCGAGGACTCATGCTCCGGTTCTTGAGGCTCTAGCCGCACCACTTCGAGGGCTGGAGAAGAGCTCTCCAATTTCGGCGCCAACACCCCCTGCGGCTCGCCATTTAGAACCGGTAGCGAAAACTCACGTTCCGCCGCGATACTCGGTGTTTGCGATGTGAATTGAAAAATCGGGCCTACCGGGGTTGGCGCGTTCGCCTGCACGCGAGGCGTTTTCATGTCTCCCAGGTGTTCCGAGTAAGAGGCTTGCCCACTATTCGTTGGTCGGCGAAGGTAAGAGTCTGGATTTGGCGTCAACGGACGGTGCTCGCGCGCGCTCTTGCGTTGAGCCGTCGTCCACGGGGCACAACCTCCGAAAATCAGTAGCAGCACCATACCCAGGACCCAGCGACCTTCGGTTCGTGCGCTCGTCGAAGTCTTCCCCGGTGCTCGATTCCAGACAATTCCGCCATCCATGGCTTAACTACCTCGTGAGGATTGGAAAGCCGTTCAGTCACGTGGCCAAGCCACGCTCCCAAACGCGCGGCGAGCATAATGAAACCCCCCGAACCAAGCAAGCCAATTCTCCCGCAATTAAAAGGACAGGCATTATTAAAAGGACAGGCATTATTTAGTCGGCAGTGCCATTTCGCACATTTTCACAGGTTTTGAGATTCCAACGTTCCTGAAAAAGCAAGCCACTGACAAATTGGCACGCCTTTCCCCTATGGTGGCGGACTGCGCTCTATGCCAGGAAATGCCGCAAGTGATAGCGGCCGGAAGTTGTTGAGATGATTATGCCTGTCCTTGTGTTTGGTAGTACTTTTTGCGTGATCGTTAAAGTTTCCCTAGATTGCCAGTCGATATTAGGGGGGATGAAAGTCCGGGGGGATTTTGTATTTGGACGGAATCGAACAATGTCCTCGGCAACTACGACAGCGGATTCCAATGAGCGGCGATCTGGGTCGCCATCGCTCCGTTTCGCTGATTGGCTGACGGCTTGGGGCAAGCTGACCATTGAGTCCCTGATAGCCTTTGGCGATTTCGCGTTGTTTTGTTATCGCACGCTGGTGTGGTTGTTCACGCGGTTTCCTCGCTTTGAAACGCTGTGGCCGAACTTCCATCAAGTGGGTGTATCCAGTTTGCCGGTGATTGCGTTGACCGGAACGTTCATTGGCATGGTCCTGGCCGTTCAAAGCTATTTTCAATTTCGACAACTGGGGTTGGAAACGCGGCTCGGTGGCGTGATCAATTTGACGCTGGTCCGCGAGTTGGGTCCCGTGTTGGCGGCGACGATGTTGGCTGGGCGCGTGGGGAGCGCGATGGCAGCCGAACTGGGGACGATGCGCGTGACCGAACAAATCGACGCGTTGACGGCCATGGGGGCCAACCCGGTGCGTTATCTCGTCGTGCCGCGTTTTCTGGCTTGCCTCTTGCTGATTCCGACGTTGACGATCATGGCGGACTTCATGGGAGTCGCGGGCGGGCATTTCTACAGTGTGATGGTTTTGAACATCGACCTGCATCACTACTGGTACAATAGTGCCCAGTTTGTCGGCAATTACGACTTGTTCGTCGGGATCTTCAAAAGCGTCTTCTTTGGCGGGGCGATCGCCATGGTGAGTTGTTATCAGGGATTCAACTGTTCGGCCGGTGCGGAAGGAGTGGGTCGCGCCGCTACGGCTTCGTTCGTCTATTCCTTTGTGTCCATTTTGATTCTCGATCTGATTTTGGGAATTGCCCTCGACGCGATCTACTTCACCTATCATCCCGAAGGAGCGCAGTTGTTCTGATGATCGAGACCATCTTGTCCAGCGAAGCGCCGTTGCTGGAAGTGCGCGGATTGTCGGTGTCCTTCGGCACTCAGGCGGTGCTGCGCGATATTTCCTTGCAGATACCCGTGGGGCAAACGTTGGTTTTGTTGGGGGAAAGCGGTTGCGGCAAGACCGTCTTGTTGAAGAACATGATTGGTCTGCTGCGCCCGACGGCAGGTCAGGTCCTGTTCGACGAAATTGACATTCACCGATTGGACGAACGCGCTTTGACGCAATTGCGATTGCGGTGCGGGTTTGTCTTCCAGAATGCGGCGTTATTCGACAGCATGACCATTGCGCAAAACATCGCGTTCCCCTTGCGCCAGCACACGGAGTTGCGTTGGCCGCAGATTCGCGAGCGCGTACTATCGCTGTTGCAAGACGTCGGCTTGCCGGCCGATGTGCTTGCGAAACGTCCGGCCGAATTATCCGGCGGGATGCGGAAACGCGTGGGTTTGGCTCGGGCGTTGATTATGAATCCCGAACTGGTTTTGTACGACGAGCCCACCACCGGCTTGGACCCCATTATGACGGATGTGATCAACCAGTTGATTTTGCGCACACGGCGCAAACATCCTGTCACCAGTGTGGTGGTGACTCACAGCATGGAGACTGCGCGGCGCGTGCCAGATCGCGTGGTCATGTTGTATCCGTTGTCACGGTTGCGCCCGGATGAAACGCAGATTGTATTTGACGGGACGCCTGAGGCATTGCACCAGTCGCGCGATCGGCGGGTCAAGCAGTTTGTCCAGGGTGAAGCAGGCCAACGGTTAATGGAATTGGTGGGAGAAGCGTGAGCGGCTAGCCCGCGCGGCAGACGATGGAAGAACGTCAACTCCAATTCCGAGTCGGGGCACCGGGCGTGGTAGTCAACACACCGGTGCGGAAGAACGGCATTCTGATCGGACGCGTGAAGAGCGTGAAGACCGCCGACGACGAGGTCGTCATCGCGATGGGCATTCACTTTGACGAACCGATCTACGCCATGGAGATCTGTTCGATTGGAACGGATTCATTTCTTGGCGACTCGGCGATTGAGATCATTCCCGTTGCCGCGGATGAGCGGGGCGATCCGTTGCGCGACGGCGGGATGTTGACGCGCGTCAACGTCAAGCGCAACCCACTGGATATTGTCGATGTGGCAATCAACTTGGAAGAAAAGGTCAGCGAGACGCTGTCGGCAGTGCGCCGGGCGGGAGATTCCATCCGCGAGGCGGGCGATGGCGTGCGCCAACTGACGGATCAGGTATCGTCCGCGATTGGACAAGACGACAGCGACTTCAAACAGATGTTTGTCGAATTGCGGAAAGTCAGCGAACGGGCGCAAATGGCGCTGGACAACTTCAACCGACTGTTCGACGGGATCAATGAAGTTGTCGGCGACCCTGAATTGCGACGCCGATTGAATGAAACGGTCAACAAACTGCCGGAAATCTTTGAAGAGGTGCGGACCACGATCGTCGAGACGCGCGCGACCATCAACTCGTTTCGGGACATCACCGGATCGGCCAATGCCAATCTGAAAAACTTGGAGCCTTTTACGGAATCGCTTCGGGACAACGGCCCAGAAATACTCTCCCAAATCCGCGAGAGTTTGGCTCGGACGGACGACTTGATGAAGAAATTGGGTGGATTGTCGGAAAGAATCGGGGACGTCGAAGGGGGTGAAGGGACGCTGGGCAAGCTGCTCAACGATCCGTCCCTGTACGACAATGTTAACGCCACAGCCGCCAATCTCCGCCGCTTGAGCGTGCAATTGGAGCCCTTGCTCAACGATTTGCGGATTTTCGCCGATTCCATTGCCCGTGATCCGAGCCAACTAGGAGTTCGGGGCGCGATGAGCGGGCGACCTATGGGTACCGGCTACAAAGGCAATTTGACCGGACGCGATCAATCCTTGCCGCGCTAAACGGTGTCCTTGCCGACTGGCAACTCTTCCAAAACCGGGTATCGTAAAGGCTGTTCTGGCCCAAGTGCTCTGATTTGGGCTCGCCGGTCTCAAATACTGACCAATTTTTGACAGCGAAGGGCGGGCCATTGTATCCGTTTTCACCATGAGATTTCTTGCGTAGGAGGAGTTGGTCATGAGAACTTTCGCACGTCGTTTCCTGATAATTTGGGGTGGGTTATTTTTTATTTTGGTGGTCGCACCCCAAAGGAAGCTGACCGCCCAAGACAGCACCCGAGCCGATGGCGCGATCCGATTTGCCACGTTCAACACTTCCTTCAGCAAGGACCAGGCAGGCGCGATGCTGGCGGCGCTGGAAACGGGTATTGATGAGCAGATGCAACGCGTGGCGGAGATTATTCAAATCGTTCGGCCCGATGTAATATTGCTCAATGAGTTTGACTACGATCCCCAGGGAACGGGCGCCGATTGGTTTCGGAAAAACTATCTGCAAAAGTCGCAGAATGGGCGCGCGCCGATCGAGTTTGCTCACCAATTCTCGGCACCCGTCAATACAGGCCTCTTGTCCGATCAGGACTTGAATCGAGACGGCAAAATCGAGTTACCGGATGACGGATTTGGGTTTGGACGACATCCTGGACATTACGGCATGTTGGTATTGTCGCGGTTTCCGATCGACCGCGGCTCCACCCGGACGTTTCAGCGTTTTTTATGGAAAGACATGCCCGAATCGGCTTGGCCGCTTGATCCTCGCACGGGAACGCATTACTACAACGACGACGTGCGCAACGTGTTTCGGCTGTCGTCGAAGAGTCACTGGGATGTCGTGATTGACATGCCAGGTCAACGCGTGCATTTTCTGGTGTCGCATCCGACGCCACCGGTATTTGATGGGCCGGAGGATCGCAACGGGGCGCGGAACCACGACGAGATTCGTTTATGGGCTGATTTCATTGGCGGGCGCGGAGACTACCTCTATGACGATCAAGGGCGTTCGGGCGGGCTGTCCGACAGCGCGCTGTTTGTGATCGCCGGTGATCAGAACGCCGATCCAGTCGATGGCGATAGCCGCGCGCGAGCCATTTTGCAGTTGCTGGATCATCCGCGCGTTTTTGATCCGCTGCCGCGCAGCCCAGGTGGACGGCAACAGGCCGACCGGCAAGGAGGTGCCAACGCTCGTCACCGAGGCGACCCGGCGTTTGACACGGGCGACTTCAACGATCGCGGGCCGGGCAACTTGCGGATCGACTATGTTTTGCCCTGCCGTGAGTTGCGGGTGTCAGGAAGTGGCGTGTTTTGGCCTATGGCGGATCATCCCGAATTTGAGTTGGTCAGTGCGTCGGATCACCGCCTGGTTTGGTGCGACGTGATTTTCTCTGGCGATGGGCCAGAACGCTAAATCTTTTTTGCGATCGGCATCGGTGGAAGTCGTGCCCTGGATTTATTCGACTTGCGCGGATCGCCTATAGCCGATCAGTAGAAGTGGCAATGCGGCGTCACAAGCGATCTGAACTTAACAACAGGTAAGTAAAGCCATGACAAGAATTTTGGCGTTGGCGGGGAGTGTTCGGCGCGAATCTTGGAACGTTCGTTTGATGCAGGTTGCGGCGGCGGCAGTGGATAAGGCCGGCGGCCAGGTAACGCGGCTCGACTTGCGCGATTTTCCTTTGCCGATGTTCGACGAGGATTTGGAGAGATCGGCCGGGATTCCCGAGGCCGCTTTGCGGTTGAAAGCTCTGTTCCGCGAACACCAGGGGCTACTGTTCGCCTCACCGGAATACAATAGTTCTCTGACCCCCTTGATGAAAAACGTCATCGATTGGGTGTCGAGACCGGTAGAGGGAGAGACGCCGCTCGTTGCCTACCGCGGAAAGGTAGCGGCATTATTTGCGGCCTCGCCGGGCGCGTTGGGAGGGATACGGGGGCTGGTCCATTTGCGGTCCATTTTGGGGAATATTGGCGTCTTGGTTTTACCCGATCAGTTGGCTGTTCCCCGCGCTCATCAGGCGTTTTCCACCGAGGGGATGCGATTGCTGGACGAAGGGCAAGACGCCGTCATCCACCGGATTGCCGCCGAGTTGGTTCGGATCGCTGCCAAGTTGAATCCAGTCTAAGTCCTATGTTATAACGTGAGTCTAATCACTTGGACGTCAAGCCGAACTCCTTTTCCCTCAAGGAGCAGGCGGTGGCAGAAATAGACATCGGGGCTGAAGATTACTGAGCACAACTATGACTAGTTTACGCTTCGCTTTGTTAGCACAAGAGTTGTCGGTTCAACAGATCATCTTGATCGTCGCCATCTTGGTCGCCCTGTTCGTCTTGATGGCGATTATCGGGGTCTTCGTCTATTTTTTCCGCTGGTGGGTGCAGTCGTTCTTAACGCGCGCTGGGATTGGTCTCTTTGACCTCGTCGGCATGTACTTTCGCAAAGTCAAAGCCAGCGTAATCGTGCCGAGCAAGATCATGGCCGTGCAAGCGGGTTTGGCGGATACAGATTTAACTTCGCGGGCCTTGGAAGCCCATTATCTGGCTGGGGGCAATGTGCCGCTGGTTATTCGCGCGCTAGTTGCCGCCAACAAAGCCAAGACGATCAAGTTGAGTTTCCGGGAAGCGACGGCTATCGATCTAGCCGGTCGGAATGTCTTGGAAGCGGTACAAACCAGCGTCTATCCGCGCGTCATTGACTGCCCGGGCAAAGCGTCGGGGCGCGCGTCGTTGGACGCCGTGGCCAAAGACGGAATTCAGCTCAAGGTATCCGCGCGCGTTACGGTCCGCTCGAACTTACAGCAGTTGATTGGCGGCGCTACTGAGGAGACGATCATTGCGCGGGTCGGTGAAGGAATTGTCAGCGCCATTGGCTCGGCACAAGACCATAAAGTCGTTTTGGAAAACCCGGACATGATCTCCAAGGCCGTGTTAGCGCGGCGACTGGATTCGCAGACGGCTTTTGAAATTGTTTCGATCGATATTGCCGATATCGATGTCGGCGACAACATCGGCGCCCGTTTGAAAGCGGACCAGGCCGAGGCGGACACGCGGGTCGCTCGGGCGCGGGCCGAGGGGCGCCGGGCGGAGGCCGTGGCCCACGAGCAAGAGAATTTGGCCAAGATCGTCGAAAGCCGCGCCAAACTGGTCGAAGCGGAAGCGGAAGTCCCGTTGGCGATCTCGGAAAGTTTCCGCAGCGGCAAATTGGGAATCCTCGACTACTATAAGTTGAAGAACATCGAAGCCGATACAGAAATGCGGCGATCCGTGGCCTCGGCGGGAACGCCGACGGCTCGCACGCCGGAACAAGCGGTGTAGCCGCCCGTTTTTGAGGTAAACGCATGGCGCGAGATATTGAAGAGTTTCTGCGGCAAGCGGCGCTGAAACGTCAACAGCAACAGAACCAAGGGGCCGCTCAACCCCCCCGACCGGCGGCGCCTCCGCCGCGCCCGGTTCCCACCCAGCAACCACCTCGACCCATTCAGCAGAAGAAACGGGTGCGGAAAATGGGTGGGCAGCCCACCCAACCCGCAGCACAGCGCCCGCCGGAGTCCGTTGCCGATCATGTGCGGCGACGGCTCGATACTTCATCCTTGGTCGATCACGCCCAGCAATTGGGCAGCGAAGTCGCCTTGGCGGACGACAAGCTAGAAGCGCGCTTGCACGAGAAGTTTGATCACGAGGTAGGCACGATGGGAGCCTATGCCGGTGCCAGTATATCGCAAGGTCAGCGCGATGCGGCCGCCCGGTTGTCTCCCGATCGCTTGTTAGACCTCTTGAAGAATCCCAACAGTTTGCGTCAAGCCATTATCGTGGCAGAAATCTTGAAGCGCCCGGATTTCGATGGAACTCAATGACCACTCGGATCGGTTGGATCGGTGTCGGGGTCATGGGGCGGTCGATGTGTGGCCATCTCCTCGACCAACAATTCCCCGTGGCTGTCCATAGCCGGACACCTTCCAAGGCCGAAGCCCTCCTCGCGCGCGGTGCCGAATGGTGTGCCTCCCCCACGGCCGTTGCCGAACGGGCAGATGTCATTTTTTCCATTGTTGGCTATCCCGACGACGTGCGGCAGGTTCATTTAGGTAACCACGGAACGTTGGCGGCGGCCAAGCCCGGTGCGATCATCGTCGATATGACCACCAGCCAGCCGAGCTTGGCTGTCGAGATCGCGCAACGAGCACGTGAACGCCGTGTCGCCGCGTTGGATGCACCAGTTTCTGGTGGCGACATCGGGGCGCGGAACGCCACGTTATCCATCATGGTCGGTGGCGATCGAGCGGCGTTCGATCGTGTCGCGGCCATCTTGCAGTGCCTGGGAAAGACGATCGTTTACCAAGGACCGGCTGGATCGGGGCAACATACGAAAATGGTCAATCAGATTTTGATCGCTTCGAACATGGTGGGCGTTTGCGAAGCATTGCTCTATGGTTATCGAGCCGGCTTGGACTTGGAACATGTGATGCAATCGGTCAGCAGTGGCGCCGCCGGAAGTTGGTCATTGTCGAATCTGGGCCCGCGGATCTTGGCCAATCAGTTCGACCCGGGCTTTTTTGTTGAGCATTTCATCAAGGATATGCGCATTGCTTTAGAGGAAGCCCAACGGATGCATCTGGCATTACCCGGATTGGCGTTGGCGCAGCAGTTGTACCTGGCGCTACTCGCTCAGGGAGGCGGTCGGCTGGGAACTCACGCACTGCAATTGGCCTTGAGCTCTTTATCAGGCTTCGATTGGTTGCAACGGAAACCAGCTCTTTAAGGCCGACTGTTCCGTCAGCGCGCATCGCATACGGAAACGCGCCCCCCTTCCGAAATACCTCTCGTTTTCACTCAGAGACGGCCCATCTGCCACGCAAAGAAACGCAATAGGCAAAAGGACAGGCATAATCAAATGCTCAAAACACGAATGTTGGTTTGGGAAGTCCAGGTTAAATAGCAAAGCTGCGGTAAATACCGAGTCTGGGTAGCCTGAGTGGTGAGCTTATAATTATGCCTGTCCTTTTGGATAATTATGCCTGTCCTTTTGGGTTTTGGTCATTTGGTTTGGCTGCAAAAAAAGCCGGGTACGCGCAATGGCACGCGCCCGGCGAGGACCACAATCGAATGGTTTTGACGATCGGCAAAACGACGAGCGATGCCGGGGGGCGTCTGTCGCTGGGCCTGTCGTCTTCCATCTTTGGTCCTGGAATAACTTTATTTCCGACTTTGCAATTACATTCGCGTCAGCCCTCGTTGCACTCAGCAATTTTTCGCAGCGGCCAACCGACGCGGTGCCAACCTCCCTACCGCGGCCGCGCCTCGGTCGGTTGACGGGGAATTTGTTTCGTCGGGACGGACGGCGGTGGAACGGCCAGTGACGGTACGCTTTGCTGGCCTGGCGCGACAAGATGGTATGACCGGTATGCTCTCATCCAATCATCGCTTGTTGACTGGTAACGTCCACCGAAGAAAACGTCGGCCGGGATCTGTCCCGGGGCGGCATCGGGCCAACCCAAACCATCTGCTTGGCTGATTACCATTTCCAACTTCAGTTCCACCATTCGGCCTTTAGCATCGCGGCGCCGGCTCAGTTGTTCGCGCAATTTGGCAATGCGCTCTTCCAAATGGCTGATTTCCTGTTCGCGGT
>JACTND010000273.1 GCA_014584305.1 Planctomycetota bacterium
CGCCGCTGATCATGGGAAAGTACGTCGAACCATTGAACCGCGATTGCCACGATTCGAGAATCTTGGCCGCATCCTCGGGTCGGGTTGTCTCCAACGTGATGTCCCAGTTGCGCGCCGCAGTGGCCGTCAGCGATTCGTCAGGAGGCACCTCGGCGGAGGCCAAGGTTACAGACTCTTCTTCGATCTCGACGTCCACACGCGATCCGGCTTCCACCAACATGGTTATGATCGATTGTCCTGAGACTGGAGTGGAGAACTTCAGCGGCACCGTGGTGCGGTAACGCCCGGCCGGAGGGGTGGCAGGGGGTGCGGGTTCCTGTTTCTCCTCGGTCTGCCCGCTCGGTGGCGTTTCGTCTTGGATCATCAATAGGCCGACGAGTGCCGTTCCGGCATCGAGTCGCGACGCCCAATCTATTCTCCCTTCGCGATTCGGAGCGTGCCAACTGAAGGGTCGCCATTCGCGGCCTTCCAATTTTTCAATCGTTCGTTCGCCGACTTGGACTTCGCGTGTGACCAACTTTCCGGCAAACACTTCTTCGAGTACTTCGTCGAGCTGCTTCCAGCGTTCGCCTTGCCCTTCCTCGTACGTGGGCAGGCTGGAGTCGATTTTGAATACGCGGTTGGGGTGATCCTTGTCCTCCAACTTGGTCACCAGGAAATCAACATTGCGGTCGTTGTGTTTCAGATTAATTCCGGCCAACGCCGTGCGGACGTTATCGGCAGTTACTTCGTCTTTAAAAACGACGCGGGCCGTAGAGCCGCCGCGCAAATCGATATCGAACAGCTCGCCACCCAGCGAAAACATGGAGACCATGCCGACGATGATCAACAACCCGGAAGCGGCGAACGCCACCCGCCGCTTGCCCAAAAAGTCAAACTTCTTGCCCGTCACAATCTGCATCATGCTCAGGCGGGTTATCCATTTTTTGCGCTCAGCGATCTCGAACACCGTCCTCGCGCAGTACACAGCCGTGAACATGCCCATCAGAATGCCTAAGATCAAGGTGATCGAGAATCCCTTGATTTGCTCCGTGCCGAAACCGTACAGCACGATCGCGGTAATCAAAGTCGTCACGTTGGCATCAATGATGGTCGTCGTCGCGCGGTCGAATCCATTGCGGATCGCCATCCGCAACGACGTTCCCTTGATCAGCTCTTCGCGAATGCGTTCGAAGATCAGCACGTTGGCGTCGACCGCCATACCGACCGTCAATACCAATCCCGCCAGGCCCGTCAACGACAGTGGCTGGCGGATCGCAATCACCCAGGCCAACACCAATACCATGTTGGCCAGCAACACCAAGCTGGCCACACTCCCACAAAACAGGCGGTAATAGAACAACATGAACAACAGCACAACCACCAGAGAAATGCCAATGGCATAGAAGCCCTTCTCTCGCAATTCAATTCCCAAGGTCGAGGCCTGATAGGTGCGGCTGATGGGATCTTTGTGCAAAGCGACTTCAAGCCGACCGCTTTCCAGGTTGCGCTTCAGGTCGTCCACTTCGCGTTGCGTGAACCGGCCCGTAATCCGTCCTTGACTGCTGATCGGCTCCAAGATTTCCGGCGCTGTATGCAACGCATCATCGAGAATGATGCCTAATTGGAATTTGCTCCCTTCGCGCGGCTTGAATTCGCTGGTCAATTGGTACATCCGTCGCGAACCTTCCGGAGTCAGACTAAAGCTGACGCAAGGCACCGCATACTCGTCAATTTCCGGGCGGACATTAGTGAGGTGTTTCCCTTCGACGTTGAGGAGTTCGCGCGTCGGTTCCAAAACGAGAATCTGCGGCGTCCGCACCCCCTGTTGTTTGAGCCAAGCGGCGAACTCGGCCCCGGCGCGCTTGTTGCCCGGATCGGAAAATAATCCCATATCAATGATGCGGCCGGTTTGACGATCGCGGACCAAGGCGCTTCGGCGCGGCACATCCTTGAACGGTGCATCGGGCGAAATGCGCGTCTGACCTTCTTGTTCCTCGCGCGCCAAGTTGTACCACCGCGCTACGAGCGCAGTCTCGCCTCTGGAGTTCGTTTCATACACATTGCGGCCAATGTTTCCCTCTAGCGCCGCATTTCGGGCCAAATCCATAATGCGGGAATGAAATTGCGCGTCGCAGACAATGCGGAACTGCAACAGGCCGGTCTTAACGAGCCGGCTCCAAATTTCGTCGGCTTCCTGGTCATCGACATCAGGTATCGTGACTTCGATCCGGTCGTTGCCGACAGGGCGGATTTGCACGTCTCGCGTCCCACCGGGATCGACGCGCCGTAACAATCGAGGAATGATATCGGACGCGGTAACGGTCACGGCCCCCGAATTGGAGTGATCCTTAAGCATTTCCAGGTTGAGTTGGCCAATGATATTGATCCCGCCACGCAAATCGACTCCCAGCCGCGGCGGCCAGCCCATGAGCAAAACCAAGATACCCAACGTCACGGCGCCGATCATTACCGACAAGCGCGTATGATACTCGGCCAGGCGCAAGCTGTTGGCGAGCGTCCGCGCTGCAAAATACGCGGCGAAAATAACAGCTAACAAAATGAGCAACGCGCCCCAGGGAGTACGAAACCACGGCACGGCGTTGGCCGCCACGGCTTCTTGTGCCAAAACTAGCAAATCCCAATTGATCATTCCCTGCACCATCGTGTTTTCTACTTCCTCATTGAATAGCTCTTTCGCGACCCAACCCTGCCCGGAGATGATTGGCGGGCCTATCCTTTCTAGCTCTTCGACGTCTCTCCGTCGTCCTTGTCGCGCAAGACGCGGACAATCGATTGTTTTAAGACTTGCATCTTGGCGTTGGACGCCTCGTCGATCCGCAAAGTGACGAACTCCGTATCCGCGCCGAAGTTGACCACGGTGCCGACGATCCCCCCCGCTGTGATGACGCGATCATTCTTCTTCATTTCGGACAACATCTTGTTCAGGCGTTGTTGTTCTTTCTGTTGGGGTCGCCCGGCGATCATCATGTACACCACGATGATGATCAACATCATGGGCAAAAACATCAACAACGAGCCGAACAACGACGGCTCGTTACCCGCCGCTTCACCGCCACCCGCCGCCGGCGCCGCTTGGGAGCCAGGAATTTTTGAGACCTGGAACGCCAGCACATTCAATTCGTTCCACCACGCGGACCACATTACTCAAACCCCCTTGTCGTTGCCGCTTACCGAATTGCCCTGCGCCAGCCGGGCGCAAATTGACCGACACTTCGGCGGCTCGTCGAGGCGTGCGTCGGGACAAACCCGTATCTTATGAATTCGCCGCAGGGGGAACAAGGGCGTTTACATCCCCCCAAAGCCCCAAAAATGCCGCTTGCTGCGGCCACCGGAACACGATCGCCCATGCGCAAAAATCGCGCCAGCGACTCATTCCGATTGTATCGATTGGGCGATCCGCGCCGATAACAACGGATAGTGCGCCGTCGTATCCACGCTGCACAGCAGCGTTGTGCTATCACGAGTTACCCATGAAGTTGCCCCGTCACCGCAAACTGTCCTCTCGGCTCCAACTGTTGTTGGTGGCCGTGTTTTGCGTCGGCTGCGCGGGGCAAACCCAACTGCAACTGAAAGAGTTCCCGACCACGATTTACAAGGAAGGGAACGTCGAGCAGATCTCCCGCCCGGCACGGTCAACGCCAATCGAACCAGGCTTCGACAGCTCGGCACCTCACCCCGGGCTCGATGCCCAATGGGGACCGTCGAGCGCCAGGATCGTCGATGCGCTCGATCACCAAATCGCCGTCACCGCAACGACTGAGTCATCGCGAATGACAGCAAGCGCACTCTCGCCCCCCGATGCACCTCCGCAAACAGCCTTGCCGGCGATGCCCGTAGCGTATCATCAACTAGTTCACGCGCTGTCGGAACCTCCGTTGGAACAGCCTGCGTACCTGGAATCTATTCCCTTCGTCGCCGCGCCGCCTGCCCTCGCACAAATCGAGCATGTTCGGCTGACCTACACTCCGCCGGGGAGCGATACACCGCAAACGGTCGCGCTGCAATCCAATGCGCTCAATCGACTGCGCACAGCGGGCCCGGTGCGTATCACGTTGGCGTTTGCAAAGGAGTTGCCCGGCGATCTAACCGATGCCGCGTGGCATGTGCATCTCAAACCGCTCGATTTGCCCAGCGCGGGCTATGTCTTGACGCGAGATTCTGCGGCTGATACCGCCAAATCCCGCGCGTTCCGCTCACAACAGGCGATTGCCGATGGTGAGTATCTGTTAGAGGTCCAAGGTCCGTTTCCGTCGGCACAAGTCGGAGCCGCTGCCGCGCCGGCAGCCTTTACTGCGCGGCTCGCCAACCGTACGGCACAACCGCAAGTGGTCCGCGCCGACTTGTCGGGGCTCAATGCCCTCTCGCCAGCGACTGCGCACCTTACGTTCAGTACGCCGGTCGTCGCGACCAAGGAGCATTTCTCGCTGATCCGATTGGATGGCTCGGGCAACCCGACGAGTAACGCACTGCCAGCGGCCAGCGCCTCAACAACCGGCGCCACAGTGTCTTTGACCTTCGCGGATCGCTTGAATCCAGGCGTGTATCAGCTCACGATACAACCCACTGGCAGTGCTCCCGTTCGAGATGCATTTGGCAACGCGCTCCTCGGCAACATGGGCGAGAAGCATGTGGTAACAGGGTATGTGACGATCTCTGACGATCCGCCATCGGTGCGTCCCGGTATCCCCGGCCCGACAGGCAATTACGTGGCGTATCCAGAATTTACCGAACCGCGTCGGAATTCCTCGGGTTTCAATCCCCACGACAAGGTCGAGACGCGCGTCGCTCGTTTGTACTACTATCGCGACGCGCATCGGGTAGCCCAGATCCTCAATCGCAAAATTCGCTCCCACAATCGCGCGGGAGTCGATATGCAGCGCCAATTGGCCGACCAAGCGCGGACCGTCGCCGGCCAGTTAACCGACGCGCGCCAGGCGGTCGAAGCCCAAGCGATTCGTTCGGCGCAACTCGCTCGCGAAGCAGAAAGCCGCCTGGAGAATTCGGAAGTCTCGTTGGCGGCCGCCACGCGCGAATTGGCCCGCGCCGCAACCCCGGACGAGAAGAAACAGTGGGAAGACCATCTGCGGCAATTGCATCGCCGCGTGACGGATGAGCGGAGCCAAGTCCGCGCTGCGCGCGAACGGGAGTTCAACGACCAGCAGGCGCTGCGCGATGCCGAGGCGCAGGAGCATCGGGCCCGCGAACGCCAATTTCGTTTGGAAACAGCCGCGGCACAAGCCGACCCCGACACCTATGCCGAAGGCGTCCCGACCTCCTTCGACCCTGTCGAACAAGTTTCGATCTCCGTCATCGGTGAAGGGTTGATTCAGTTGCGCGGACCGCTGAAGGGAATCAACATCGTCCGCACGATGATCGATCAAATCGACCAGCCGATCGGTCAGGTTCGCGTCCAAGTCCACACCGTGCAAATCAATGGCGAGCGCGCCGATCGCATGGAAGAAGTGGCCGTCGCCATGCAACGCCAAATCGATCAAGCCCGTTTCTTGACGCTGCAATCGGCAGAACTCTTGCGCCGGGCAGTTGTCCAAGTGGCCGCTGCCAAAGCCGACGAAGCGCGGGCTTGGGCACCCGGCGATACTCAGGCTGATCGTGACAGGCGATATGTGCACGCCTTCTTCGGCAAGGATTTTATTGACGAATTGGCCGCCATGGATTCGGAGTTCCTGCACACGGGGAACAAGTTGCTCTCCCTGCATTCGATGGACACCACGAGCCTGTCGAGTGCCTTGAATTTGATGGCCTTGGCCCAGAACAGCACCCGCCGAGAGATTCTCGACGAATTCCAGCGTTTGTTGCAATGCGAACTGCCGCTGGCCGAGCAGAATTATCTGCACGCTGGCGTTCTGCCCGGGACAACGCGGCGCGGGCCGTTTGCCCATAAACATGCCCCCGCGATTTGCTACTTGGCCGACAAAGCGCAGTTCGAGTCGTTGCGGGCTTTTTTCTTGGCCGATGTGGCCTACGATGATACGCTCACGCCCTTGCAGCGCGAGTTCATCCGCTTGGCCCAAATCTTCAAAGCCCGCGTGATTACCGAGCTCGAATACAAACAACGCGTCACGGAACGCGCCGTGATCGAAGAACGCGAGTACCACGACTATCATGAACAACAAACGGCCTTTGTCGCTCTGGAACGCGAGGCAACGGTCAAACGTCGCGATGCGTTGAACCAATTGTCAGAATCGCGAACAAATGCGCTGCGCCAGCTAATGCTGTTTAAGGCGGAGGTGGACAGACAGGTACAGGAGATCAAACGGCATATCCAGCGCGTCGATGCGATTAATTCCGGAGACTTTTCCGCCAGCAGTCCGATCGACAATCCCAGCCGCAAATGCATGTCATTCATTGATGGCTTTGCGCAAGACTATTACGACTCGCACGATACAGGAAAACGAAGCGCGTTCAAAGTCTGGGCTGGTAACGGCAAAAACAAACCCGAAGAATTCGTCTGGACCGACGAAGTTGAGCTGGTCAACCGCGAATTCACGTTCCATTACGTCGAATTGGATGGGTCTTTCGGCATTGTGTCCACATCGATCATACCCTATCAACGCGTCGCCGAGGCTTACCAGTTACTCGCCTCGGCGATCAAGGATCGCAAAAAATTTCGCCTGATCGATGGCGACCGACTGGATAACTCTGTGAAGCAGCTCAATACAGCAATCCAAAACTCAAACAGGCAGAATAACGGCGTCGCCGTCGTCGATAACCTGGCCATGCTTAAGTCGAATGTCCCGATTCCTCTGGAATACTTTGCCCGCATTCAGCAAGCCCTGCACATCCTCAAAAGTGAACACGAACATTTGGTTAGAGGCATCGATTACGTGGACTTGCTCCTGGGTCACATTCGTTCCTCGTTGACCCTGATTGACGCAGAACGCGCGATCCCCTCGGCGCTGGATGCGCATGAGCATTGGTTGAAACTCTATCAATTCTTGGAAGGCTCACTGACCGACGACGGTCTGAAGAAGCGGTTCCACGAACTCAACCGCGACGTCGCGCCGCAATTCGAAGCCCTAGCCAACACGGCGTTGGCACTGCAGGCCGCCGAGCAGAATTTGGCGCGCTCGCGCCGACCGCTCGACCATAAAAAATTCCTCGATATGCTGATCGATGAACTCGAAGAGAAGTACATCGAATTGATGGAAGGAACCCGCGCCCATACGGCCAACGTCGATAACTATCTGAAACGGCTGACGACGGCCCTGGACGATGATTTCAACACCCAGTTCTACCATCCCGCGTTCCAACACATCCGTCAAACTACAATCCATCGCGATGTCCATTTCGGCCAAACCGAAACGACGACCGTGCTGGCCAACAACCGCGGTTTCGCCAAGGTGACGCCCAGCGCGACCATGGAGTTCGATCTCCCGGCGCGCGATATTTTAATTCTCGAAGCTCTCTATGGCGCTAAAGCGGGTATCGACGATTTCGGTGCGTTACTCAACGATCCGACGTTCTTGGCCCTCGCGCGCGGCGCGCTGGGCGCATCGACAGCCAACCCGGCCGCCGGATCGACCGATGGACTGGGTGTTGTCCGCTCGGTCTTGCCCGGACTCAGCTCCGATGTGACCGAACAGGTCCTGGCGCAACAAGCCGCCGGTCGGCCACAGTTTGGCTCCAACTTGGAGAACCTCATCCCCGACCCCGCCATCTACAAGTTCGAGACGGGAACAGGCTATGAAATTCGTCCCGTAATTCAACCGGATGGGCAGGCCGTGGTGTTTGATTTCAATTACATGTACTCCACGCATGTGCGGGAACCCGTTCGGGCGGACGAAAAACACCTGGGCCGCGTCAAGCGACACTTCATCCGGACCGACGTGCAACTCAGCAATTTTGAATTGCGCGAAGTCAGCCGTTACAACGTAGCCTTGAAAGCTTCTCGAACCGCGCGAGGCGTGCCGCTGTTGGAAGACATTCCCATGGCCGGCGCGCTCTTCCGGCCACTCCCCAGCGACGAATCGTCCTTACAACAAAACTTGATCCTCGCTCAAGCAACCATTTTTCCCACCTTGTTTGACCTGATGGGCTTGCGCTGGGCTCCAGCAGTGACGGATCTCGATCCGTTGCGAATGATCAACAACGAATTTTTGGTGCGCGGCCGGCGACAAATGTTGCAAAATCGTGTCTATGACTTCGCCAGCGAACGCGTGGACGACTTTCTCCGCATTCCCGAAAGCAATCGACGCCCTGATCTGTATCGGTCGCAAGAAACGATTCCCGCGGTCCACCCCAACGGCTACTATGGCCCTGGCTTGGACCTGCGCGATAGCCCTATGATCGAAGGCTACGCGCCGCCGAATGCTTACCAACCCGAACATTTTGTCCCGTCAGGGTCGCCGGAAGGTTCACCCTTCCGACCGCGGCGGGACGCGGCGCCGTTCCAAGAGTATCCGCGCGGCAGCGCACCGTATCCGCCTAATGAACCCCGCTGGTGAGAGATGCGCGTTATGGCCTTTTGTCGAATGAGCAATTGGACTGCCGCGCCGTTATTCTTGGTGGCGCTGATCGTTTGGCAAGACCCGATCGCTCCAGCGCTGCGCTCGCATCGTTATCACATCACGCGACCGGGAATGGCGCCAGGTATTCCGGGGGATCTGCATTATCAATGGCGGCCGCGTTCGGGCAGCGTCCGCCAAGCCAGCCGTCC
>JACTND010000262.1 GCA_014584305.1 Planctomycetota bacterium
CCTACCGAGACCTTGACGCGGGGAAACACTTTTTTGAACTTCGCCGCCACCGCCTCGGTGATCGGATAAACAGTACTGGACCCATCGATGACCACCGCGCCGGAAAGTTCGAAATTCGGTTCGGGTAGGTTCTCTTGGGCGAGGCTGGCCAGGTAAGCGGTCCCCACGCTCGGCCCGCAGCCGGTGCTAGCAACACCTAGCCCGAGGGCCACGACGATGCCGATGAGGCACAACGCGTTTGTTCCCAAACAGAATCGCATAATCGACATCTGCGACAATTCACACCCTAGGTCCGGACAGAATGCGAGATTACTCTAACTGGCAAATATTAAGATCATGTTAAGATTCAGTGAATGCTCTCCGCCATCTCCGCTATTTTGAAGCCAATCAAAAGTTCACAAGTTAAAAGGACAGGCATAATTAGAAACACCGAAAACACAGTGTTTTGCCGAGTTTCGGGGCGATCGGGGATTGCCGAGCGCTGCTGAAATAGATGAGAATTGTCGCAATCCTTCAATTCTGGATACGGTAAGCCGGGTGACAGCACGTATGCCTCCGACAACGCCAACTGCCAATCGCCAGCTGTATGCGGCTGTGCTGCAGAGCCTGCTCGAACTGCCGGAATTTGCGGTGGATGAACTGCATGGGACGGACGAAGATGGCCAACGCATCGTGGCGACGGCTCTGATTCGAGAACTTGTTCGATCCGGGTCATTGGAAAGTTGCCCTTCCGAGCAGGGGGAGCGCTTTCGATGGGTTGTGGATCGCAAACCACTGGCCATCGACTCTTGGATTACGAGTCAGCTTTCCGGGACGCAATTGAAGAATACGCCGCACGAGGATCGGCCGCGCGAACGCTTGACCCATTTGGGGGCCGCACAATTGCGGACGGCTGAACTGCTGGCGATCCTGATACGCACGGGTCGGCCTGGGGAATCAGCTCTGCACATTGGCGAGAAGATCGTCAACCGTTTGGGAACACGGCTCGACCTTTTGCGAGACATGAGCCATGCGGAATTGAAACTGATCAGCGCGGGAGTCAATCAACCGGCGTTTTGTCAAATCATGGCAGGGATCGAGTTAGGGCGGCGCGTGGCGGCTGCTGCCGATACAATTCGTCAACGGCAATTCCGAATCAACAATCCCGCGCAAGCTATCGAGTATTGTTTGCGAGAATTTCCCTTGTTGGCTCAGGAAGCCAAGCAGGAAGAATTCCACATGATAACGCTGGACACCAAGAACAAACCCATCGCCAAACACCGCATTACTGTCGGAACGTTGAAGAACAGTCTCGTGCATCCTCGTGAAGTCTTTCGACCGGCGATACGCGATGCAGCGAACAGCATCCTGGTATTGCACAATCACCCTTCCGGCGATCCGACTCCCAGCGAACAAGACTTGACGATCACCAAGCGATTGGAAGAAGTTGGTGAGCTGATCGGAATTACCGTCATCGATCACATTATCATTGCCGGCGCAAACGCGATCAGTATTCAAGAATGGCGCGCAACATAGCTTGTTTTTCCATCGCATCATTTGGCCATTCACCTGATGCGAATGTTACGGCGGCTTCCGTAAAGGCCCGTGTTCAGCGGTGATGCTGTTCCAGGGCAAAGTCATAAATGAGTTTCAGCAGCGGGAAATCGCGATAGAATCGCTCCCGCAATTGGAACGGGACTGGCTCGTTGTATTCCGAAACATTCAATTGCGGGAGCGGCGTGTAAGGTTTCCCGAGTGCCGCCGCCAGGTTCGCCAACGTGTTGGGCATGTCTTCAAAGATGCCGATCAAGACGAATCGTTGGCTGAGTTTTTCCCGGTAGTTATCCAGTGTGACGTCTTGCGGCAAATGATGAAACAACCAATAAGGATAGGAACGCAGGTAATCGCCCACCGTTGGGAACAACTTGCTGAAGTCCACGCGCTCGCCGCGGTGCCAAAATTCTCCCCGCGCGCTGCGACCTTTGGCGAAAAAGTACATCGACGTTACTAGGTCGAACGGGTCGCGCAGAATGGTAAAGTATTGCGTAATCTCGGGGTAGTAGTAGGGTAGGCCATAGCCGCGCCCGTGATTGAAATGCCCGTGGATGCATTTGACATGGGGCAGCCAATTGCCGTTTTCATCCTGCGCGAGAACCTTGGGCAATAAAATATCTTTGGTCTCGTCCTGGTTCAACTTGTGGTAGGATGGGCCAAACCATTGCCGCAACAATTGGACGACACTGGTCCCTGCACATTTGGGGATATGCGTATAAATGATGGGCTGATCGGGGTCATACACTTTCATGGCGATGGAGCCTCGCGGTTGTCGGAATTCGTCGCGCTGTTTTTTCCTGAGAGTTCAGAAACTTGCTCCATCAAGCGCGCCACCTGTTCCCGAAAATTTCGCAGGCGTCCGCGGGCCCGCAGCAGTCGATCTTTAAGTGTCTTGTATTGGGATTTACCCTGAGCGACACGTTTTCGCAGATAGGCCAATTGCGCTTTGAGATTGCGAATGGCGTCTTCCTTATCTTTCAACCGTTCGACGGCGAGGTTCAATTCAACCTGCAGGGCCATAAGGTCTTGCTTTTGAAAGACCGAGTTATTCGGAAACAGCCGGCGGAGATCAAAGAAAGGTTCGACGGGCGTGAATCCAGCATCAGGATCGGCGATTATTCGCCTTGGCAGAAGTAAGTGCGATCCGGCGGTCCGCGCTGCACGGCCCACGTGAATCATATTCTCGATCAATTCCACCATTCGATCGGTTGCAGACCCATCATAGCGAAGTTGGTCGCGCAGTGATGTCCATTGAAACAGCATTTTTGGGGTAGGCGGGAGGGCCAATTCCTCGATAATTGCCGGAATGTGTTGCGGCCCGTGCACTGTCCAAGCCGACGCGACAAACAGCGGCGCGCCGTGGAAATCGAGAATCGCGGTCGGTCGCCCTTGAAGTGCGCTTTCTAAAAATAACGTGGAAGGCGTCGTCATTACGGCGTCCACTTGGGAGATTGCTTCGATCAATGGCGGCAATGCTTCGGGAGCGGCCGGGGGCGCCAAGCCCAGTTCAAAATCGTAACCATCGGTGAGTCGCCAATGGACCTCCAACGGCCGTCCCTGCACGTCGGCGTGTTGTTCGACCGCGCGTTTTATCTGCCCCAAGGATTCGAGAACGGCCCGTCGTTGGAGTGCATTAAACGCGGGGGTCGAGGCAGTGGCGATGAGCAAACGAAACGGACCATGCTCGGCGGGAGGATTTGGGGCGCGGGCCGTCCACTCATCCAATCGCGGCAAACCGACAACTTCGCACTTGCCCACGTTGCCCCAAGACTCGACCAGCCGCGCCTGGGCGCGACCTAAACAAGCTAACTTGTGACCGACTACCGGTTGGAAGATGCAACCATCCGCCAAGTCTGGATGTTCGTACAGGTTGCGATATTCCAAAATGCCATCGGCCAAAATGAGTATCGGAACTCGATCGGCCGAATACAGGCGTCGCAGAATCTGGTATTCATCCCAGCGGTAATGCATGTGGGTTATCAGGATGGCGGCGTCGGAGGGGGCTTCCCAATCAATCAGTGGTGTATCGATGATCTCGACCGGCAGGGAGAGCCTGTTCATCCACGGCCGGTACAGTTGGCTTTCACGCGCAAAGCGGCACAAAATGTAGGCACGTTCCGACATGGGGCGCGATGGACCTTCCTCACATAATCAACATAGCGTCGCCGTAGCTGAAAAACCGATATCGTTGTTCAACAGCAGCTCGATACGCGCGCTCAATCAACGCATCCCCGCCGAACGTCCGTACTAACACCAACAGCGTACTGCGCGGCAAATGGAAATTGGTCAATAACGCGTCGATCGATTGGAACGCATACGGCGGATGAATAAACAATTCCGTGCGACCAGTCCAAGGTTCCTGCGGATTGATGTGGGTGTGAGTTTCCATCAGCCGCGTGGTGGTCGTACCGACAGCGATCACGCGCCCGCCCGCTTCGCGGCATTGGCGAATCGCAGCAATTGCCTTGGCGTCCAGGGTCCCCCATTCGGCGTGCATGCGGTGTTGGCTGACCTGTTCCGTAGTGATTGGCTGAAAGGTGCCGGGACCGACGTGCAGGGTAACCCGGGTCAAGCGAACACCAACATCAATCAGCCGATCGATCAACGCTTTGGTAAAATGCAGGCCAGCCGTAGGCGCGGCGACCGAACCTGGTTTGGATGCATATACCGTTTGGTAGTCCCGGCGATCATCATCCACCATATTGCCGTCCCGAATATAATGCGGCAGTGGGACACGGCCCACCAATTCCAGAATCTCGACGGCAGACAGATCGCTCGCCGGCCGGACCGCCCAAGCACCGCCGCTCAGGCGAGCCAGTACTTCCAATTCGACGCGCTCGATGCCTTGAGCATCTTGCAGTAGTATTTTCTCTCCGGGCTGAATTTTGCCACGCGTTTTGGCGAGCACGCGCCAAATGCCTTGGTCGTCCGATTCCAAATACAAGCCCTGCCAACGCCCGCGCGTGGCGGCGCGGATACCGACTAGTTTGGCCGGGATCACGCGAGTATCGTTCAGCACCAATAGGTCGCCCGATTGGAGCCAGCGGGGAAGTTCGCGGATAGAGGTATGATGGAACTCCTCTGACCGGCGATCGACGATCATCAAACGCGCATCTTCGCGACAGGGGAGCGGCGACTGAGCGATCAGATGTTTGGGCAGCTCATAATCGTAATGGTCCAACCGGTCGCGTTCATCGATCGTGTTCGTTTCGGTCATGCGAAGTATTTTGGCCGAAAAGTCAAAATGGCTAAAGTGCAGTCGCGGATAGACAAGATTGTACGAATCCCCGCTGGACAAAATGTCGCATTGGTCACAAGATTTGATCGATTTACGATTGTTCTTTAAATATTTGCCAATTATCGGGCGGAATTAGCCGCCGAAAACGGGTCGTTTTCCTTAAAAAGTAAGCCGAATAGACCAGCGCGGGACTATGAACATGCAGATCGTTCGAACATGGAGTATTTGGGGAGTCGCTTGGGCGGTTGTTTTGGGTGGCATGCAAATGGCGTCCCACGCCATGGTGGGGATCATTCCAGCCGCCGTCAATGTTGTCGTCGATGCGACGAGCCAAGATGATAATGACTCGAATAGTGATCCTGCGGCGATGGCGCAGGATGAGCAAGGCGCTGGTGCTTCGGATGCCACCGATGCGAGTACTTTGACTCTGCCGAAACATGACGGGGAAAAACCGCATACCCATCGCGGCGGCGGCGAAGCGAACCTGATCATGCCCGACTTGAGCCAAGTTAAGATTCTTGGGCTGGCCGGCAACTTCTGGCTCTACGGAGGTTTGGTGATCTGTGCCGGCGGATTGTTCTTTGGATTCCGCATCTACCAAGAACTGAAAACCATGCCGGTCCACAAATCGATGTTGGAGATATCCACATTGATTTATGAAACCTGCAAAACATATCTCTTAACACAAGGGAAGTTCATCGGGGTATTGTGGATTTTCATCGGCGGCGTCGTCGCAGTGTACTTTGGCTATTTGGCACAATACCAAACGCCCGACGGGGAATGGACCACAGGATTCCCGCTTCCATTGGTCGGGGTGATTCTGCTGTTTTCCTTAATTGGAATCGCCGGAAGCTATTTGGTAGCCTGGTTTGGAATCCGGGTCAACACATTTGCCAACTCGCGCACGGCCTTTGCCAGCCTGGAAGGCAAACCCTACCCTTGTTATGCCATTCCACTCAAGGCAGGCATGAGTATCGGCATGATGTTGATCAGCGTCGAGTTGCTGATCATGTTGATCATTCTGTTGTTCTTGCCCGCCAAATTGGCTGGGGTTTGTTTCATCGGTTTTGCGATCGGTGAGAGCTTGGGCGCATCGGTTTTGCGGATTGCCGGTGGTATTTTTACGAAGATCGCCGATATCGGTTCCGACCTGATGAAAATCGTCTTCAAAATCAAGGAAGACGACGCGCGCAACCCCGGCGTGATCGCCGATTGTACGGGAGATAATGCCGGCGATTCCGTTGGTCCCAGCGCGGACGGATTTGAGACGTATGGCGTCACGGGCGTGGCGTTGATCGTGTTTATCATGCTGGCCATTTCGCCTCAGTCCGTGCCGGCGGGGTATTCGGCGGAGGCGGTACAAAGCCAGTTGTTGATTTGGATTTTCTTGATCCGCGTGATGATGATTGTGGCCTCGGGCTTGTCGTACTTTATTAATGAAGCGTGGACGCGGGCCAAGTACGCCAATGCGGACAAGATGGACTTCGAGATGCCGTTGACGCGGCTGGTATGGTTGACATCGTTGGTATCTGTGGCGATGACATTTGGCATCTCGTATGTGGTGATTCCCGATGTGGCGGGCAATACCAGTTTGTGGTGGGTCTTGTCGTCGATCATTTCCTGTGGCACGTTGGCTGGCGCGATTATCCCCGAGCTTGTAAAAATCTTCACCTCCACGAATTCGAAACATGTTGGGGAAGTCGTGGCTTCGTCGAAAGAAGGTGGCGCATCGTTGAATATTCTGTCGGGGTTGGTCGCCGGCAATTTCTCCTGTTTTTGGTTGGGCACTGGAATCGTCGCTTTGATGACTGTCGCCTATTACTTTTCGGGCATGGGATTGGGCTCGATTATGTTGGCGCCCGCGGTGTTTGCCTTTGGGCTGGTGGCCTTTGGATTCCTGGGCATGGGACCTGTGACCATCGCCGTGGACTCGTATGGACCCGTAACCGACAACGCGCAATCGGTTTACGAGTTGTCGTTGATCGAACAGATTCCGAATGCCGCTAAAGAGGTGAAAGAAGTCGGCGGATTCGATGTGAATTTCAAGGCTGCGAAGCACTTCTTGGAAGAAAACGACGGCGCGGGGAATACGTTCAAGGCGACGGCCAAGCCGGTCCTGATCGGAACCGCAGTGGTCGGCGCGACCACGATGATTTTCTCGATCATTTTGGAGCTGAGTGCCGAGAAAGGCATGGATGTCGTGACTCACAATTTGTCGCTCTTGTATGCCCCGTTCGTCTTAGGGTTGATCGCGGGTGGTGCAGTCATCTACTGGTTTACTGGCGCGTCAACTCAAGCGGTGACCACGGGGGCCTACCGGGCGGTCGAGTTCATCAAAAAGAACATCAAACTCGAAGGCGTTACCAAAGCTTCCGTTGAGGACAGCAAGCGGGTCGTCGAGATTTGCACGCAATACGCACAGCGTGGGATGTTCAATATCTTCTTGTCCGTGTTCTTTATTTCGTTGGCGTTTGCCTTTGTCGAGCCATTTTTCTTCATCGGCTATCTGTTTTCGATTGCGATTTTCGGATTGTACCAAGCTATCTTTATGGCCAATGCGGGCGGAGCTTGGGACAACGCCAAAAAAGTGGTGGAAGTCGAATTGAAGGAGAAAGGGACGGAGCTGCACGCGGCGACTGTGGTCGGCGACACGGTTGGCGACCCGTTCAAGGATACGTCATCGGTGGCGCTCAACCCGATTATCAAATTTACCACGCTGTTTGGGTTGTTGGCCATTCAACTGGCCGTCAGTCTTGCTGGCACAGAACGGGCGGCGGAGTTCGCGAAGAACTACGGGATCGGTTTGACGACATCGATCGCGGCCGTACTGTTCGCTTTCGCGTTGTTCTTCATTTGGAAATCCTTCTACGGCATGCGCATCGGGGAGCTGGCGAAGAAAGCCTGATCGGACAGCGCGCCGGCGGTTAACCTAACCTTGGGTGCTCGCATGGCTGCCGAGCAGTAGGGCAATGCCCCGCGCGTCTTGGTTGCTACATAATAGTTGATCGATGTGACTCAGGCGCGCTTGGATGCCGGGATCGGAACAGAGCATTGCATCATCGGGTGGCGTTTCCGGTACAAGGATTTGAGCAATCGCCTTCAATAAGTCGGGGATGCCCGCGCCGCTTTGTGCACTGACTGTCAATACTGGCGTCTGGGGCCTGCGTTCAAGCAAACGACCTTTGATGTATTCCAACCTATTCGCAGGCAAGATATCGCACTTATTAACCGCAATCAAATCGGGGGTCCGAACCAAGTCGGAAAGGGCAGAAATCGACTCGGGACTGCTTCCATCGACCACAAACACCATCATGTCCGCGGTGGCAAACGAATCAGCGGCCAGCAACTGCCCTGCTTCCTCAATCGGATCAGCAGTCGCCCGGATGCCCGCTGTATCCTCCAATTGAATTGGGAAGCCTTCGATGGCAGTCAGGTGAACCAGCACGTCGCGAGTCGTTCCGGGTTGATCGTGAACGATCGAGCGATCAAATCCAAGCAGGCGGTTGATCAACGAACTCTTGCCTACATTGGGAGGGCCGCACAGCACGACACGCGAGGGCACGACCAGCCGACGCGCATAAGTCGCCCACCTTCGACATTCGCGAATCATTGTTCGCGCGACTTCGATCTCTCCCGCAGAAATCATGGCCGCCAATTGCCTAGGAAATCGCTCCCACATCGGCAATTGGCGGGTCAACAACTGCGCCGCGCGTTCCGTACTCGCCTGTATCAATGACCATTGAGCCGACGCTAACCACGCGTTTCCCGACAACTTCTCTAGGGCCGCGTTCGGAGCAATGGCGACGATTCCCGACCGTTCCAGGTCTTGATGGATTACATGCCTGGCATAGGGGCCGGAATGCGAATGAATCTCGATCGTAGTCTCACCTGTTCGGCAAATGACCAGGTCTTCCCCGAGAGTTGTTGCCCCGTTCTTATTCACCGACTGCCACCGGCCATAAAAGATTCTGTGTGCCGCCAATTCTTTTAGTTCCAGTCCAGAGTGCGAGTGGAAGTGCCGCAATACCGTCGCGACGGCCTGGGGACCATCCACGAGCGTTACGGCAATGGCGCCCGCGGAAGGGGAAGTCAACAAGGAATACCAAGTTTGTATTGTTGTATCCATTGGCGACAACTGCTGGGTATTCGTGATGAAGGATCGCGTCAGCTCTGTCTTGATTTGGCCAGCATGGACAACGCACGCAACACCAGGTCTGATTCTCGGCGAAACGATGCGGGCAGCCACTGCGCAAGCTCGGACAATCCGCCTCCGCTCGCAAAGACAGTTGGCGCTTTAGTCAACGTCTCCTCGATGCGCTGTACGGCATTTACGATGCCACCCACTTGCAAATGTAGCGTTCCCAGCTCAATCGCCTCTTCCGTGGAGCGCCCGATGACCGGCAACGTTTTGGTGCGAAAAGGTTTCTTTTGCCGCGCCGAAATATCGGGAAGTGCCGCGGTCCTTTCCGCCAGTATTTGCCGACATAATTTAAGGCTGGGAAAAATCAAGCCGCCGCGAAAAACGCCGCTATCATCGACTAAATTGATTGTCACCGCCGTACCAATTTGGACCACCAGGATTGGACCTTGTTTCCCGTTCAATTCCCAGGCGGCCCAGGCGCTGAGCGCTCGATCGATTCCCAGTCGCGATGGCTGTTTGACGTCAACACGTAAGGGTATATCCTTCAACACAACCTTCTGCGTCGAATCGCGCGGGCGACGTTCGGCGAGAGTACTCAGTAACCATTGCAAGTGCCGCGGTTGAACACTGGCGACCAACCAATGCGCCCGTCGCGTGGGTAGAGCCTCCCAGTCGTGTTTTTCCTTTGACCAGGTCCATTGCCGCGACCAGGGACGTTTGTTGGATAAATTCGGGGTCCACGCCAATTTGGTGGCGGTGTTGCCAATGTCGGCAAAGATCCAATCGTGGGCCATACTTAAACGTTGATTGCCGCTGGGCTATCCAATGCTGTCGCCATCGCGCGGAGCAGGTCCGCTAACCCCTCGCCCGTTGCCGAAGAAATCAGCATCACCTCGCGGCCGATCGCCATCGACAATGTTTGCCGCACGACGTCCGCTCCCGGCAATTCGCATTTCGAAATAACGACAATTTCGGGGCGCTGCGCCAGATTGGTATTGTATTCCACCAATTCATGGCGGATCGCATGGTAATTCGCAATCGGGTCGGAACCGTCCTGGGGCAAAGGTTCCACCAAATGCACCAAGACTCCGCAACGCTCAATATGCTTCAAGAAATCATGCCCTAATCCGACCCCGCGATGGGCGCCCTCGATTAATCCGGGGATATCGGCCAACACGATCGCGCGATCGCGATGAACTTGTGCCATGCCGAGATTGGGATACTTGGTGGTGAAGGGGTAATCCGCGATTTCCGGGCGCGCCTTGCTCAGTCTGCTGAGCAACGTGCTTTTTCCCGCGTTGGGCTTGCCGATCAATCCTACATCGGCGATGACCTTGAGTTCTAGGATGATACGCCGCGACTCACCGACTTCACCGGGAGTCGTCTGCCGCGGCGCTTGGTTCGTCGAAGACTTGAAACGAGCGTTGCCGAACCCCCCTTTGCCGCCACGGGCGATCACCAGTTCCTCGCCGGGATGGGTCAAGTCTTTGATAATAAAATCGTTGGCCGCGTCGATTACCAGCGTACCCGGTGGAACAGGAATGCGCAAGTCCGACGCCGATCGACCATGGCGGTTGGCGCCTTTTCCTGCAAGACCGGAATCCGCGCGCCAATGTTTGCGATGAGCGAGTGCCACGAGGCTGTTGACGCCATGCTCCACGACGAGCACGACGCTACCGCCGTCGCCGCCGTCGCCGCCGTCTGGGCCCCCAAGGGGAACATATTTTTCACGACGAAAACTGAGGCAGCCCTGGCCACCATCCCCTCCAGTTACTTCAATCACAACGCGATCGACAAACATGAGCCCTCACTCGAAACTAAAGGCTTATTATGGGTATCTTTGATTGGAATCAAAATAGCCAACAGTGCGAAGTCACACTTCGGCATACCGCCATGATTTGATGGACCCGATCCAGAATGGACTTTCACTGGACTGCGCCCGGTTACATGGTCAATTCAGCCAAAGTTCCATCGTCAACAATAGGCGAACGCGTGCCTCTGGCTTAGGATTAAACGAGGAGGGCGCTGTCCGATCCTCAACGCTACGAGGGCGTTTATTCTCGCAAGCACTAGTCCGCCCGGCACAAGGTACTTATCGCCAGCGCGCTGAGAATCAGTTGTCTGCAGGGACTACGTTGACGCGGCGACCATTCTGGTCGAATGCCACTTGACCATCGACCAATGCGTACAACGTGTAGTCCCGACCTTGACCGACGTTGCGGCCAGCGTGGAATCGATTGCCGACCTGACGAATCAAAATGTTTCCCGCAATGACGTGTTCGCCGGCATAACGCTTGACTCCCCGCCGCTGCCCATTGGAATCGCGACCGTTGCGACTGGAGCCTTGCCCTTTTTTATGTGCCATGACTGTTGACTATCTCGACGATTGGTTTATCTGCTTTGACCGGCAATTTTACTGGTAAACCCACAGATAATCAATAGTCCTGATGAACCGGATCCCTTTACCTTTTTGTTCCCAAAATTGCGGTTGGAATTTCAGGTCAATCTTAACGGATTCACCGACCTTGTCGGCGTCAATTTGCCACATGCCGTTCGGAACCACTGTTTTGACGGAGCCGTCCACAGGATGCACTCCCACCACCACCAAAGCGGCAGCCAAATGTTCCGGCAATCGTCCCGAATTCAGTTCGGCCAGGGCAGGCGAGGAGAAGTCATCCAAACTGACTTCAGCATCAATTTCCGCCAACGGTATTTCATTACCATGTTTCGCGTCGTACCAATAGGCATTGATTCGCGGGCCTGGAAGGAAATAACGGCGACAGACTTCAATTTGTTCGGCGGGACTTACAACCAATGGGACACCGTATTGAACTTTGTCCCGCGTTTGGCGGACGCTGTCGCCGGGCCGGTAAAAGTTAAGTTGCAACACTTTTCGCCGGATGACAACGTCGCCACCGACAGTTCGGTCCATGCGGTAGGCGTTGGTTAAGCCAAAAATTTTCACAGAGCAAAAGTCAATATTGGGATCAACATTTTCCCAAATCGCGACTCCCCATAATCCCTCATCACTGTCGGAATCGACGCGCGGCACGCTTTGGTCTAACATTTCAAACTTGTCGTGCAGCCGCCGATTGGGGTCTTCCAGTTTTTGAATCTCTCGAGCGACATCCGGCAAGTATTGATCGCGATAGTGGACTACCTGACGCTCACCGCGTTCATCGAAAACCCAGCCGGACAACTGAAAATCAGGATAGAATCGATCGATTCGGCTCCCACCTGCCTCCGGTTCCTCATCGATTTGAATCTCCTTGCGCGTCTTAGCGACAGCGCTTTCATCCAACACTTCGCGATAGGAAACGCTGCGGCCGACATCGCGAATACGGTAGGGGAGATACCAAAAATGACGCGTGCGAACTTCTCCATCTGGATAGCGGTAAGCCAACTCAATTTGACGTAATCCCAGCGTAGCAAACTCCAAATGCCAAACGTCGCGGAAGAACACGACCTCTTGCGTTTGACCGAAAACCGTGAAGGCCCGCGGAGCAAAATTTGTGTCGTATGGCCGAGCGTCGAGTCCAGGAACGGGCATTGGTACGGTAAAGGAATCTCGGGCATCAATGATTGGGGGGAAAACTTTTAAGACTCCGGGAGCAAACGGCCGCGGGTCCCGTGCGATCTGCGCCATGCTGTTCCCAGCGGCGAACGCCAACCAAATCAAACCGAATACAAATACGATCCGTTGGTACGAGCAATTCATCTTCGGTTTTTCCCTAGTGAGTTTCCGGTGCATGCCGCCAATAGGGTTGTTTGTGCCCACGTGAGCATGGCAGCCAAGCGCATGGTCCACCCCCAGACATCATCGACCTGGCAGATACAGCCCATGACTCAGCCGTAATTCACCTTATTCGGATGAAGAACAACTCCATTCCAGTATAATTTGCGCTCCCGAAAAGGGTCAAACTTTCCGTTCCCTTTTCCCAACCCCTACCCCCTCCACTAAAAGGACAGGCATTATCAGGAACTTGCGATTTTGCGTGGATTTTGGGCAAATTTGGCCCGGTCGCACTCAATTTCCTACGTCAGCATCATTGAGCAGCATCGCCATCGGATCGAATTCCAGGGAAAGATCCGTTGGGCCGCGCGTTATCCCACCACCTATCTCAATCGAATTTCCAATGTTCCTACCTGAGTCCCACCGTTCCCATTTGGGTGGAGAAACGGCTGGGGTCTGAAAGTCGCCTGTTAACTCCAGGGGACCTGCCAACTCACCGAAAATGAAAAATCGTGCAAAATCGCGGCAAAACGGCAGTATTTGATAATGCCTGTCCTTTTTTGGTGGGGGGGCTTTGACGGGGGGGCGGGGAGTGCGTACAAATACTCGGCTGGCAAACTGGGCGCCAGTGGGCTCCGCGAGGGGGAGCCGCGAACCGGGTCAGGCCTGAAATATGGAGCAGCCCTAAGCGGGGTACTCTTGTGCGGAGTCCTCTGATGCTCAGAAACGCCTTCTATTGTAACCGCTGACGAGAAAGCGTTCTCCTAGTCCTTTGCCGCGGGCGCGGGAGGATGACGGAAGGCTGTCAAGAACTTCAACTTCCGCCTGCGGCTGACGGTTAAACGAACTTACCGCGCTACGGCTTGTGCAATCGGCGAATGCTCGGGTGCAGAGTTGCGACGTCGCACCCTATGATTTTCGGCGGCCAAACAGCTCGGCAAAGGCTGGGTTTCGCACGAGGTGGGCTGCGATGCGTTCGGCCAGTGCGCAGATGGTTAGATAAGGATTCACACCCAGCGCTGTGGGAATGATCGATCCGTCCGCGACATAGAGCCCGGGGTAAACATCGGCTTGCTGAGTGCCAAACGCGCAGTCGCCGCCACGCCATCCCACAAACACTTGGCCCAATTGGTTGACGGCGCCACAAGCCGGATCGTCCGACATCGGGCAGCCGCCGAGGGGATGCACACTCACCAAGTTGTCACCAAAGGCCCGCAGTCGTTTATAGCGGCCGCCTTCTGCGACCGCGATTTGGTCAAACACCTGGAAGATCATTTTGCGGTAGCGACTTTCCTTGAGTCCCGGCCAAACAATTTGATAACGCCCGTTCTTTCGAACTACCTGTCCCCGCGCTTCATCATGACCCATAGCCAACATGACCATCGAATAATCGAGCTGGCGATCACCCAACAACAACGCGAACAAGTTCGACACGGCACGCGGAATGGCCGACTCTTGAATTATGAATTTGTTTTCCAAACAAGGGTGGTCAAAGAAATTGAGCGAGGTCTGTACCGAACTCCCGACCGGCACACAACTGGGTGGGCAAGTGCCATGACCTCCGATATGCGACAGGTCGGGGGTATTCAAAACAAAACCCAACGCGTCTCCGTTGGCGCTCCATCGTTGCCCCAGCGCCGGCGAGAAGCAGAATTCTTGGCTCTCGGAGTTCATCAAAATCTCGGCGCTCCCCGGACTTCCAGCCCCCAGCACGACGATCCGCGCCTGGATCGCCAGGGGATGACGTTGGATTTCGCCGCGATGCTCGGCGACGTATTCCAAGTGAAGTCGATAGCAGTCCGCGTGGCGCTCGATACGTTTGACAATCACCTGTGTGTAGATCTCAGCGCCATTCCATTTTGCAACTGGCAAGTAATTGTACGCCAACGTGTTCTTCGCCCCGACATTGCACCCGGTGAGGCAATCGCCGCACAATGTACAAGGTCGTTGAACGATGCCTTGTGGATTCCGCATCCACTCATCGAGGTACCGATGGTCGTACATCACGGCTACTGGCGTGCGGTCGAACACGTCTGGGTGAACCTTGAGAGTTTCGGCGGTCAATCGCCTTTGTCGAACTTTGGGAACTTGATCATGGGGCGTGCGTGCTAAGCTCAATTGGCGCGCGGCAAGATCATAATAGGGAGTCAGTAACTCGATATCGCGCAACGCCTCGGGCCATGCCGATTGTCGAAACGTATCCGAATGCGGACGATGGGCCACGTTGGCATTGATTAACGACGTGCCCCCCAGACCATTTCCAGACAAGATATTGACTTCGTCATTGAACGAAATGTGAAACAGCCCTAAGGGATTGGTCATCTGGCCCCGCGAGGGACCTGCAATCTGGTGACAAGTGCTTTGCACGGTGGCTGAAAAGGTGTCGGGAAACGAACCGGGAATCCACTCGCGGCCACGTTCCAAAATGCACATCCGCTGGGAAGGATCGAGGTGCTGGGAAATGCGCGCAGCACAAATCGACGCGCCGTACCCCGAACCGATGATGGCCACAGCGAACGGCACCGCGAATGCCTCTTCCGCCGCAAGGAACAATTGTCGGATCGGGTTCGAAAGCCTCCCGCCATACCGAGCGAAGCTATGACAATAGTCCGCCGCGGCTCGCTTCTTCAAATCGTCCTGGCAAGGCTGCGTTCGCGCAATGATGGGCAGGCGGCCGTCTTGGGCTTCGGCCAGGCCGTCCGATCGCGTGGAGACAGCGGCTGCTAGCAAGCCGGCGGTTCCACAGCGCAATGCGTGTCGCCTGGTAACCCTCGGTACGCTTTGTTCCAATCGTGAATGGGATGGGTGTGGCGAAGGTTCCATATCCCGTTCATCGTTCCGATTTCCGCGGTTCTATGGTCTTTTCGCTTTGGAACAAACGTTCCAATTGCGCGGCGCGCGATTGAACGGACCAGGCAAACTATGCCGCACGGACGGTAATCGAATCCGAAGTTAGCGCGGACGCGGGCGATCGAACGATTCGGGGCGTTCGCCAACCCTAATTTTTACCGTTAAGGGCTGTCCATCGCGAATCAAGTCCACCACCGCTTCCTCATGGGGCGGGGTCATGGCAACCAATCGGTAGATCAACAGATAGTCCTCGATGTTGTGTCCGTTCCACGCGCGAATTACATCACCAGGCCGGAAACCGGCGGCATAACCCGGCGTATCCGGTTCAACCGAGACCAAGATGGCTCCATTCAAATCCGGCAGATTCCATTTAGCGCGATGTTCCGGAGTGACTGGGTACGGCGTAATTCCCAAAAACCCGCGTGTAACCCGACCGTGTCGAATCAACTGATCGGATACGAACTTGGCGACCGCGCTGGGTACGGCGAAGCTGATTCCCTGAAATGCTTCGCCGACGATCGCCGTATTGATGCCCACCAGGTTGCCACGTGAATCGACTAAAGCGCCACCGCTGTTCCCCGGATTTACGGCGGCATCGGTTTGCAACAACTCCTGTTGGGGAGTATTCGAACGGGCATTTTGTTCGTACCGATTGCGCCCGCTGATGATTCCTGACGTGACCGATTGATCCAACCCGAAGGGGCTGCCGATCGCCCAAACCAGCGATCCGACTTTCAGTTCGTCACTCTCTCCCCATTCGGCAGCAATCAGGTTTTGCGCCGGGATTTTTATTACCGCCAGATCGGTCGTTTGGTCAATGCCCACCAATCGCGCCGAGTACGATTGGCGGTCGTGCAAAATTACTTCGATATATGTTGCACCGGCCACGACATGTGCGTTGGTAATGATGAATCCATCCGGATCAATAATGACACCAGAACCCTGACCGTCGAGCTGCGCTGCTCGTCCCAATCCGGTAGCAATGTTCCTCGTGCACTTGATGCTGACCACGCTGGGACGAATTTTGCGGGCGACCGCTTCGTACGCCATCGAAATCTGCGGCAGATTCGACGATTGCAAGAACTCGCGTGCCTGTTCATATTCGGCCCGGACTTTGCCACGCGTCGATGCGTATTGGTAGCGCTCAGCCACCATAGGGCCAAGTTGCCAGAGACCGACGACGAAGGCCGCTAAACAGAGAACCCAAAACAAACGGGTGGCTACACCGTACTTGGGGGGAGGCGGTAGTCGTGCGGCCATCTGGCGCGCCAAAGCCGCTGGCAATTGGGGTTGATCGGGCGGCAGCCCCAACGCTCCGCGCGACTGCGGCTCACCGGAAAAATCAGGTTCGTTAACTGGTCTCACCATGTTCATTCCATCGTTGACGATTCAAGCGGTTGACTAAATCGGCGAACTCCGGATTGTTCACTCTCCGGAGGCCCGAATGCCATCCGTGCCAATAATCCCAATGCGACGCCGAGCGCGACCAACAACAATCGCGATCGCAACAATTCGATCCACCACGGGATTCTACGACCGTTCAAATTATAGATTCCTGTTGGTTCGCGTCATCGAAGGAACACTTCGTATTCTGGCCGCTAATATCGGCGTATTCTAACGGATTTTGTGCATTCGTACACGTTCTTGACGCATTTCGCCTTCATCTCGACAATCTACGGAAAAAATGGATGGACACACATGCCACCACCCACGTATAGCTCCGCACGACTCACCGAACTGATCCGTGCCCAAGCCCTAAAGTTTGGCGAATTTCGCTTGGCGTCGGGCAAAACAGCCTCATTCTATTTGGACTGCCGCAAATTAACCTTGGACGGTGAAGGCGCTAACCAAATTGCGGCGGGGATGATCGAGGTACTCAAATCGACCGGCTGGCCCGATTGTGTGGGAGGAATGGCGATTGGCGCCGATCCCATTACCGCGGCATTGATCACATGTGCCTGGCAACTGCGGATGCCGTTGCGTGGCTTCATCGTCCGCAAAGAACCTAAAGCGCACGGCACGGGCCAACAAGTCGAGGGCCCCATACGCGCCGGCGATCGGGCGGTAATCGTCGAAGACGTTGTCACCAGCGGCGGCAGTTCCCTCAAAGCAATCCAATACGCTCGGGACGCGGGCTTGCAGGTCGATCGATGTCTCGCCATTATCGACCGTCAACAAGGGGCAGCAGAAGCGTTTTCACAAGTCGGTGTGACCTTACATGCCTTGCTCACGGCCGAACAACTCGGATTGTCCGGCGGTTGATTCGACACGCCGCAAAAACTCCCTCAGTTGAACCCAGTACGTGTCCGGCAGCGGGGCCAAATGATCGCCACCGGGCATTGCCAGGAATTCTCGCTGGCTGGCGTTAGTAGCCGCTTCGAACAACCTCCTGGCCGACCAAAGGGGAATCACATCGTCTTGTTCGAAATGCGAAACAAAAACTGGTGCGGTACACTCGGCGATGCGCTCGGAAGATGGGTAACGGTTGCGCATCAAAAGCTGCACGGGGGCCCACGGATAGCGCGCCGCACCGGGGTTGGTAATGGCGTCAAATGTTCGATCGAGGATCAGCGCCCGCGCGCCATGGCGTTGAACTAATGCCACTGCAATGCCGCCCCCTAGCGATCGCCCGTACACGATGATGTCCGAGGGAAGCAGGTTTTCGCGCAAACACAACCAGGTCAACGCAACATTTCCGCTTTCAATGCACTCATCTTCAAAGGGGGTCCCCTCGCTCTTGCCGTATCCGGGATAGTCGAAAATCAACACATTGGCGTGGAGCTGCTCGCTCAATCGACGTCCGATTCCTCGCAATGTTCCCGGCACGTCTTCCGCATTGCCATGGCAGAATAGGACCACGCGGTCCGCGCCGGGTCGAACCAGATACCAGCCATGAACGCGCCAGCCGTTCTCCAACAGGACCTCCATCTCTTCGACGTCGTCCGGCGTCGATGGCCAGCGCGCCGAATCAAACGTCGGTGCCGGATAGACAAGAGCCGTTTCGTTGGCCATCAGTACCACGATGAGCAGCGCATACAATCCGACAAAACCGCCTCCCACGCCGTACACCCAGCGCCGCAGTCTCGTTAGAATGCCCTGGCGGAACGTTGGCCGATCGGGAACGGCAGAAGCCGTTTCCGCCGGAGTCGTTTGTGGCTCCAACATGATACGAAGCGCTGAGTACCAATGTATGCAAATTCTCAAAATGTGGAACAGCCCACGGAGCCATCCGCGAGCTTGCTTATCATTTTGGCAACATACAACGAGTTGGACAATCTGCCCTCGCTGATAGCGCGCCTGCGCAGCATGTTTGCGGCTGCGACGATCCTAGTCATCGACGACGATTCGCCGGATGGAACAGGAGCTTGGTGCCAACAATACCAAACGAGTGATCGACAATTCCAGGTGCAAATCCGCCATGGCCAGCGCGGTTTGGGGTCAGCAACCCGCTCCGGACTCGAGTTCGGGCTAAGCCAAAACTTTCGCTGGTTAGCAACCATGGACGCCGATTGGAGCCACGACCCCGAAGACTTGCATCGCGTGGTTCGCGCCGCGCAATCCGGCGATCCCGCAATCGGTGTCTGGATTGGTTCACGGTACGTGTCCGGCGGTTCCGTGTCCGGTTGGCCGTGGGCCCGGCGCCGGGCAAGTCAATGCGTGAATTGGTTGGGAAGTCGCCGTTTGCGGTTGCCGGTCCACGACATCTCCAGCGCTCTGCGCGTGTATCGGTCGGATGCATTGCGGCGACTAGAGTGGTTCCAACTTCGGCGCCAAGGCTACGGCTATTTGGAGGAGTTGCTCTGCGCTTTACATCAAGCCGCAATACCCATGGGAGAGATTCCCATCACATTTCGCCGCCGCCGAGCGGGAAGCTCCAAACTGCGGTGGCGCGACACCTGGGATGTTCTGCAACAAATATTTTTTCCCGGCCAGCGGTGAATCCCCACTGGCGGGCGTGTTTGCTATATTTGACCACTGCGCCAGCGGGCAAGGGCGCTGCTTTCCGGGGCATGGAATCGGTGGCTGCATACTCAAGGAATTCCAATGACAAAACCGTTATCGCCGCGTAATGTGGTGGTCAGTAGTTGCTGGACGATCGTCATGGCCTTGTGCTCGGCAGCGCTGAGCCAAAACGATCCAGGCCCCGCTAACCCTGCGCCAGCAATCGAGATTTCCGCCGAGGCCCGCGAGATTCATTTTTCCGGGATGTTGTTCGACGGGCACAACGACTTGCCTTGGACCATGCGCGCGCGAGCGGGATCATCGTTTCAACGCGCGGATATTCGCCAACCCCAACCCGAATTTCACACCGACATCCCCCGATTGCAAGCAGGTGGTGTCAAAGCGCAGTTTTGGAGTGTGTACGTTCCGGTTTCGACTCGTTTGGAAGCCAGCGCGCTCTTGACGACTTTGGAACAGATCGATTTGGTGCACGAAATGTGTCGGCAGTATCCCGACGTGTTCGAGATTGCTGGAACAGCGGATGATGTCGTACGCATTGTCGGCGAAGGAAGGATTGCTTCGTTAATGGGTGTCGAGGGCGGGCATTCGATCGAAAATTCCTTGGAGAACTTGCGGCGATTATACGAACGCGGCGCGCGGTACATGACTCTGACGCACAGCAAGAATGTGGAATGGGCCGATTCGGCCACCGACGAGCCGCAACATCAAGGGCTCACCGATTTCGGGCGCGAAGTGGTCGCCGAAATGAATCGTCTGGGTATGCTCGTCGATTTGTCGCACGTTTCTCCCAAGACGATGCACGACGCGCTAGACGCAACGCGAGCACCGGTTATTTTCTCGCATTCATCCGCGCGGGCGATTTGCGAACACCCCCGCAACGTTCCCGATGATGTATTACAGCGATTGCCTGAAAATGGCGGTGTGGTGATGGTGAATTTCATGTCCGGATACATTGTGCCCACCGACCAATTGGCAGCGGACCGACAGGCGCGAGGCACTTTTCGCGATGTCGTGGATCACATCGAACATATCATCCGCGTGGCGGGTATCGATCACGTCGGCATCGGATCTGACTACGATGGTGTCAGCCGATTGCCGCTCGGATTGGAAGATGTGGGATGCTATCCGCGTTTGACGGAAGAGCTGCTCCAGCGCGGCTATGATCGCGAACAGATCCACAAAATCTTGGGGGGCAATGCGTTGCGTGTCTTGCAGTCGGCCGAGCGCGTCGCCGAGACATTGCGAGAAAACGCAACATCTGCGCGGGAGGATCGACCATGAGCGACAATTCGGGACAGATCGCCAATGTTATGCAAGAGCGCCGGGTGTTTCCGCCAAGCCAAGAGTTTTCCAGCCAGGCGCGGGTTCGCTCGCTCGATGAATATCGCGCATTGTATGATGCCGCGCGACGCGACCCCGACGGATTCTGGGGTAAACTGGCGGTGGGACAACTGCACTGGTTTCGTCCGTTCACTTCCGTCCTCCAACGATCCGGCCACCGCGTCACTTGGTTTGACGGCGGACAGACCAATTTGTCGTTCAACTGCCTGGACGCGCAGGTGGCGGCTGGGCGCGGCGAGCGAACGGCACTGATTTGGGAAGGCGAGCCTGGAGAACAACGGACGGTGACCTATCGCCAGTTATATGAAGACGTATGCCGCCTGGCCAGCGCGCTCCAGCGCCTGGGTGTTCAGACAGGCGACGTTGTTTCCATCTATATGCCGATGACACCCGAGTTGGTCGTGGCGATGTTGGCTTGTGCCCGAATCGGAGCAGTCCACTCGGTTATTTTCGGCGGATTCAGCTCGGAAGCGATTGCCGACCGAAACAACGATGCGCAAGCCAAGTTGATTATTACTGCAGATGGAGGCTGGCGGCGCGGTCAGATATTGCCGCTAAAGCAAACGGTGGACGCCGCCTTAGAGAAATCACCGAGTGTGCAGCATTGCGTTGTGTTTCGACGTATCGGCGGCGAGTGCCCCATGCGCTCCGGGCGTGACCTGTGGTGGCATGATTTGCTAGCGGCCGGCGATCCGAATTTTCCGGCAGTCCCGCTCGATTCCGAAGCGACTAGTTTCATTCTCTATACCAGCGGCTCAACGGGCAAGCCGAAAGGGATTCGGCACACCACGGCCGGATATAACTTGTGGGTCAAACAGACATTCCAGTGGGTGTTTGACTACCGCGAAGACGACTTGTTCTGGTGTACCGCAGATTGCGGATGGATTACGGGACACAGCTATATTGTGTACGGTCCGCTTTCCAATGGCGCGCGTGTCATGATGTACGAAGGGGCTCCGAACTTTCCGGCCGAAGATCGGTTCTGGTCGATCATTGCCCGCCATCGAGTGACGATTCTTTATACGGCTCCGACCGCAATCCGCGCGTTTATCAAATGGGGCGACCACCATGTCGCAAAACACGATTTAGGAAGTTTGCGGTTGCTGGGTACCGTCGGCGAAGGAATCAATCCGGAAGCCTGGATGTGGTATCACCGTACAATCGGCGGTGAACGTTGTCCGATCGTCGATACGTGGTGGCAGACAGAAACGGGGGGCATCATGATGTCCCCGTTGCCCGGTGCGACCCCGACCAAACCAGGAAGCTGCACCTTGCCCTTACCCGGTGTGGTACCGGTGATTGTCAATCAGTCCTTGCAACCGGTAGCAACGAATCAAGGCGGTATGCTGTGTATTGGGGAGCCGTGGCCCGGAATGCTGCGCGGCATTTGGGGCGACGAACAACGGTTTGTCGAACAGTATTGGACCAAGGTTCCCGGCCATTACTTGACTGGCGACAACGCTCGCTGCGATGAAGACGGCTATTATTGGATCATGGGGCGGATCGACGACGTCATCAATGTCGCCGGCCATCGCCTAAGTACGATTGAAATCGAGAGCGCGCTCGTCTCGCATCCGCAAGTCGCTGAAGCGGCCGCGGTCGGGCGCCCGGACGAAATCAAGGGCCAAGCGATTGCCGTCTTTGTCACGGTCAAAAACACGCCTCCCGATCCCCGCCTGAAAGACGAGTTGCGTCAACATGTGCGCCGGGAAATTGGGGCTTTGGCCGCGCCGGACGATATTCGATTCACGCAAGCGTTGCCCAAGACGCGCAGCGGCAAGATCATGCGGCGGTTATTGCGCGATATCGCTAGTGGCCGCGAGTCGATTTCTCAAGATACAAGTACGCTCGAAGACTACAGTATTCTCGCGCGGTTGCGCGACGACGACGAATAAACGTATCCGTCCACCCCTGGGGATGAGGAAACGGACACAGGCTGTCCGATTTCATCGTCCCACGAGTCACTCATTCCCTGACTCTGCCTGGGTAGGCACTGCCTTCGAGGCTCCGTCGCCCCAAACATGGAGACAAAAAAGAGAATACTAGGAAAGTACCACCCACCCAATGGGACGGAAACCACCGCCCAACCACCGAATAATGGAGACGACGAGGGGCCGTTAGTCTCTCGCTACGAGGCGGGCCAGACGCAGTGAATCGCTCGATCTTGGCACGCATCATACTTGTGCACCGCACACAAAAAGAGAACGACCCCGGGGCGCCGGGGTCGTCGTCAAAACAACGGATTGAGTCAATTTGTGAAAAACTAATTGCAACACGTGGCGTGGTTGGTGCGGGCGCGCAATCGCGTCAACAATCCCGCTCGACGCGGCCCGGCATCGCAACAGGCCGGTTGGCAGCAGGGATTGGCCGGCGCCGCACAACATCGTGTGGTGCACGTCGTCACGGGTACGCGGCAACAAACGCGTTGATAAGCCGTGTAGGGAACACAGACGCGGCGGCAACAGCCGCAGGCATCCACACATGTCGTCATGCGATAGCGTGTCACGGGTACACAACGCACCACCGTTTGATAGGTCGTGCAACACGTCGTTTCACAGCACGTCGGTTGACAGCAGGGATTGCTAGGGCAGCAATTCCCACGGCGCAAGCCATTGGCGTCCGCTACGTTGGCCCAGGCCAACAATCCGACAAACAGAGCGGAAAACAGCATTCGATTCATTGGAGTCTCCTCACCAAAAACAGGGTCATTCTCTGGGCAAGCTCGATATGGACTCACCACTTGTCGCCATCGACGACTCGATCGGAACATGATACCAATTCTATCGCGGTTGAAAATCGGGTACGATCATAGATGTGCGTCTATTTCCGCACGGAGCGATTTCGCTTCGTACGACTCTTGCACGGCAATCCGCAGTAAAGGTAATCCGGCCGCCTCAAACGCCTGGTTGAGAAACGCATCTCGCTCCATGCGGTCAGCGCGGCGGTGGGAAGCGTCGTCCAACTCCACAGCCAATTTCGGTTCTAACGAGCCAGGATCGCAGAGGACGAAATCGACATGTTTGCCGACGATGCGATTCAACCACGAGCGGCGCTGGGGGGTGGCTTCGGGCACCGCCAACAAATCCGCTACGCGCACCATAGTAAATACCAGAAAATCATCTTGAACGGCTTTGAGCAGCACGCGGTAAAAACGAAGTTCGGCTTTCGTCACCAACCGCGACCGCTTCTGATAGGGCAAGCGACGCGGTTTAATCGCCAACGCCATCAGCGCGAGGAGTGCGGCCAGCACGATCACCACGACCAACAGGGGCCAATAGGCAAGGATTCTTTCCACAACGGCAGGCCCTTCTTACCTTGCAGCGAACTCCCTAAAAAGTCTGGCATTCAGCAGCCGGGTGCACACGTTTTGAAGCTGTGCATTTCCGGCCTTGGATCGCACAAGTACTCAATTAATTGGTACTCGTACTCGGCCAATGCGTTTCCAGTCCAAGTACGACAGACCCACTCTGCGGACAATCGTGCTCCCTTCCTATTGGATTTCGCAACGTCGAATGGTGTGAGCATTGTCAGCAGCGGACGCTATTTTCGCTCGGTTGCCATGGGCTCGGCCGCAATTTCAGGAATTGGAAACTCGGCCCGGCCGCGGCGTTTTAGCAACCTATTGGCAGCCGCGTGATCCGTGAACTCCTCCCGCAGCGCGTCCATGGTGAGGTCAGCTCCCAACGTCAACGTCGGGTGTTCCGCTAAATGGATACCGTTGGCCTCCAAATGTCGCAACATCCGATCTACGGATTCGGCAAACAGCGCGTGCCCGGATACTGCATTTCGGATCTCCTGAGTATCCGCCAGGCGGCCAGTTTGATGTGAAATGTTCCCCGTATGGCACAGTGCACTGGAAAGATGCCCTTCCAGGACGGGACCATGCAGTGCATCCGCATCATTATTCTGAATGGCATCTACAAAATTCGCGTAATGGTCGCCTCCACCAGACCAGACTTCGATCTGCTTACCATCTTCATCGTAGGCCACTGCGCTGGTGTAATTCGGTATCAAAACATGCCCATGCTCATATTGAACGAGCACGCCGACGCGCGAATCCCGAAAGCTGTCCATATTGCGATCCCAGTCGCGCGGGTTGCTTTGAAACTCGAGCGCGGCGGGCAAACCTCGCGTTTCAAAGACGATCGGCGCATCGCCGTAGTCGTGTAAAACGGTCTGGGTATTCGGCGTATTGCCGGCGTCCGAATATCCGAGTCGCCCGCCAACGCTCCACACGCGCGGTGATAACCGATCGTACCCCAAAAACCACCGGGCGATGTCCATTTGGTGGATGCCTTGGTTCCCCATGTCGCCGTTGCCGGTGTTGAAATCCCAATGCCAATCGTAATGAAGCTGAGGGCGGTACAACGGCACTTTGTCCGCGGGGCCACACCACAAGTCGTAGTCGATATGGCTGGGAATGGTCAAAGGCGCATCCAAGCGCCCAATGCTGCGCCTCGGTTTAAAACAAGTACCGATGGCGTACAGCGCTTTTCCCAGCACCCCTGATCGGGCATACGCCACGGCGGCCTGCAAACTGGGGCTCGAACGGGACTGTGTCCCGGCCTGGCAGATCAAGCCGGATCGCTGTGCGGCGTTGACCAATTGCCGCCCTTCCCAGACGTTGTGGGAAACAGGCTTCTCCACATACACATGTTTTCCGGCCAGCAAAGCGGCAATCGCGATCTGGGCATGAGAGTGGTTGGGTGTGGCAATGGTTACACCATCGATGTCCGGTTCCAGCAGCAGTTCGCGAAAATCGACGTAGGCGGCCAAACCATGGGCACCGGACTGTTCCTCCAAAATTTTCCGATCGCAATCACAGACTGCTACGACGTGTGGTCGCAGACCAGCCATATGATCCTTGCCTCGTCCGTTGAGTCCGATCACTGCCAGGCGGAGTTTGGAATTCGATCCCACAATACGCGCATAGGACTTCGCAGACGCACCACAAACGGTTAACGTGGCTGCGCTTCTCAAGAACGTGCGTCGGTCGATCATGGCTTTGTCCCTTGAATCGGTTGAATGTTCTCGCGAATCCAAATATTGCGAAAGCGAACCGGATCTCCGTGATCCTGAATATGGAGAGGCAATTTGTCCGGGTGTCGCTCATAGTGCGGCGCGCGATCCCAAAACGTTCCGCCTTGCAATGCTAAGTGGTTGTGAATCAACACGCCGTTGTGCAAGACCGTGATGTAGGCTGGCCGCAGTAGTTGACCATCTTCGGCAAAACGTGGCGCTTCAAAAATTATGTCGTAGGATTGCCACTCGCCTGGCCCGCGCGACGCGTTCACCGTAGGCGGTTGTTGTTTGTAGATCGCGCCACACTGACCGTCAAAGTAGGTTTGGTTCTGATACGAGTCGAGAACCTGCAGTTCGTATTTGCCCATCAAGTAAATTCCGCTGTTGCCCCGTCCTTGTCCGGAACCGCGTACCTCGGCCGGTGAAGCAAACTCGAGGTGCAACTGGCAATCGCCAAACGCCTGCTTGCTCGTGATGCCGCCGCCGCGCACCTGTGCGTAGCCGTTCTCGACAAGCCAATTTTCTCCTCCATGGAACGCCGATAAGTCGCGACCATCAAACAAGACGATAGCATCCGAGGGTGCCCGAGTGCCGTCACCTGGATCGACCAACGGCGGCTCCGGCCACACGATACCACTCAAATACTCGTCCTGGCCCAGCCGATTCGAGGTTCCAATCGCGCCGAAAATACCTAATCCCGCCAAAATCAATATTCTGTATGCAATCGGTTTATCATCATTCATGAGCTCACCTTATTGGACATCGCCAAATCCTTTTCAGTTATCGCATTCCCCTTAACCAACGACCCCCAAGGAGTTTATCTCGCGGGCGAAGCAGTTTGGGAGCTAAACGAAAGTAAAACCTCCCCCTCAGAACAGCATTTCCTCGCGCAGCCGCGAGAGGAAAGGCCGGGGACTGTCGTGATCGCTCTCAAACTTCGCGTCTCACCAAACAAGTTGGTGGGAGCGCCAAGCAAGCGATCAATTACTTTAAGCTCGATCGACTTTGCTCACTCCCGCGGCGTAAAATCCACGCATCCAAGCATTCTTGTGAACGATTGCATCTGTTTTGCCGTACTCAGCATCATGGTAATCTTCAGGCATCGATCAATCTAGGCAACGCCGGGTCGCTGCTGCCAGCGATCCGGCAGCGTTCTTCCAGAACCTATCTTAACAGAAAACCGGTGGCGTGTCGGCTAAATAGGTCGGCCTCCCAATCGACTCGATGGCCCTACAAGTGCTGCCACCGGCGACGCACAATCGTTTTGCTGCGACTGAGATTGGCTCGACAACGGTCCGTGAGGATATAATGCAGCGATCCGAAGTCGAGTGAGGAATGTCGCCAGGTACGTATTGGCACGGCTCACTTGTTGTGGCTTCGTGTGACTGGGATGATGCACTGCCCGTTTGTTGGTGAGTACCAGGGAAATTGCGTATGAAAGCGATCGTTTTTGGTCAATGTTGTTTGTGGGTAGTAATCTTTGGTTGTTCGTCGGTATGGGCCCAGAGTCAGCCAGACGAGACGCCTCTCACCAAAGAGCAGGTGTCCCAACGGTTGCAGGGGGAGTGGCGACCGGAATCGGCCATACTGGCGGGCGACAAATTACCAGACGAATTGGTTCAATCCCTTCGTTTGACGATTAAAGAATCCAGTTTTGAAGTGCGCCACGGCGATCAACTCCAGGATTCCGGCACCTTGGATTACGACGTAACGGAAACACCGTGGAAGATGTCGATTCGATCCAAGTCAGGAGCGAATGCATCGAAAACATTTCCATCCATTTTCAAGTTCGCCGAGGACAAACTCACAATCTGTTATCGAGTTGAAGGGGATGAATTTCCGGAGGGATTTGAGTCGCCGGAAGGCTCAACACTCCTGTTGATCACCTATTCCCGCCCGCCGAAGGCCCCAGCGGTTGATCGGATTCGATAGACGGCAAAGTCGATAGCGGTGAGAGGAGTCGAACCTCCACGTCCTTAAGGACACTTGATTTTGAATCAAGCGCGTCTGCCATTCCGCCACACCGCCATTGTCAGACAACGGTTGAGGTCTTGCCCTATTGCCGAACGGCGCTATCAGGGATCGCGCATCGACTGAGACCGCAACGTGCAACTGAGACACTGTTTGTAGCAATTCAGTTCGCGCGCGGCAAGCCCACGACTGTCTCATCGGCACGGGCGGCTCCCCGCGAAAACATGGTCCGCGATTCCGCTTCTGTCGAAACGATTGTTAGGGAACAGGCGTGGAATCCACGGTCACAGCTAAATTGTGGAGGTGGTCGAGGACTCGGCCCCCCGCATCGGGTACGCGTTCCAGAATTCCGGTCACCAGCCCTCGTGAATCGCCTGTGGTGCGAAGTGTATCCAAAGACTGGCGCAACACGAGGGCCGTTTCCGCCGAATCATGCAGCAGAAAGTGCACCCATAACCAGGCTTCGGCGTAATCGGTCTGCGACAGGTCGTGCGGGCGATGAATCAATTCCAAACGATGCAAATGAGGAGTCCAGTTTCGCTGTTGATACTGATTGACTAGCCAGCGGATGTGGCGTTCATGGAATCCATCCAGACTCCCTTCGATCTCAAAGAACTCAGCTAGGCCTTCGTCCAACCAGAGGGGCACGTGGCGAATGACGCTGTGCAAGTAGGCATGAGTGGCTTCATGTCGCAGGTCTTCTGCCAATTGATCTCCCCACTGGCCAATGATCTGCAACTGAGTGTCGGATTTGAGAAACAGGGCGCGGCGGTCGGCCAGTTCGGGAAATCGCTCGCGCACGATTCGGCGAAAGGCCTGAACGTCATCGAACAGATAGACGTCGATCGTTTCGTCGCTGGGGGGAATCCCCAATCGTTGGGACAATACTTCTCGCAGGGCCACAATTTCTTCGAGCAGGCGATGACGGCGGGGGATGCGAAAGTTGGAATGCACGAGCAGTGACCCTTGTTCCCAGCGCAGTTTGTGGGGCAGAGTGGCAGGGCGATGCCATGTGCCGCAGCCAACCGGAGTCAACGCGGCCACAATGAGCAATGACCAACGAACCGCCGGCGAGGTTTGACGTGACAATATTTCCGCTCCGCGCACGAATTTCACCTACTTGGACCAGCGCACAAATTAACACAAGTACAGCCATGGGCGGAACGGCATTTTTCGATGAAGTCGGGCAATCTCGTTCATAATCGAAAGCTCCTGTTAACCGATTCGGCGGTCTCAAGTCTGCGGGTGCCCGGTGTATCAGGACCTGCGAATCGGCTATCATTGGGAAGCTCTCTACAATCGATGAACCCGAGCGGTTGGGGCCGGACTGGGATCGCGCCTTCGGCCCGCGTAATCCCCTATTTTGGCGAAAGGTGAAATTCATGATTTTCAAGAAAATGTGGCGGGCCTTGCGGGCCAAGATGAACAAGATTGCCAACTGGTTTTGGACGTCCGACCCGATCGCTCAGATGCAATATGAATATGACAAGGCGGTGGAAGAAATGAAGTCCGGCCGCCAGGGGCTGGAGCAATACCGCGCCCTGGTGGAACGCGTTACGGTTCAAGTTCGCCACGAAGAGCGGCAAATCAAGGAATTGGAAGCCCAGGTCAAGGCCTATTTGCAGGCGGGCGACCGAGAGACGGCCGGCAAGTTCGCGGTGCAGTTGCAGCGTGCCAAAACGGAGTTAGCATCGAATCGTGAACAGTTGGCCATGCACGAGAAGGCCTACGAGAATAACGTTCGCAAAATCAAACATGCGACCAGCAAGTTGGCACAGGTCCGCGAAAAAATTCAGAAGTACGACGCCGAACTCAAGATGAGTCGCGCCGAAGCCGAGATGGCGGAATTGGCTAAGTCCTTCGAGTTTGATGTGACCACCGACTTTGGTCAGATCGAAGCCGTGATTCAAGACAAGATTTCGCTGAACCGCGCCAAGGCGCGCGTCGCCGCCGATTTGTCCGGCCAGGGAATGGAGGACATCGAACGCGTGGAAAACATGGAGCGGGCGATGGCTGAAGACGCGCTGCGCGGGTTTGAAATGGAATTGGGCTTGGTCACACCGCAAGCGGCCGTGCTCGACCAGGAAGTCAAAGAGCTTGGCCCAGCCGCCAAGGAAGTGGAAACGCAGTGAGCATGCCAGATTCGTTGCTGGGCGACAGTGCTGCCGGGATTTCGCCAGCGACAAAATCGGGGATTTCCTCGATGGCCGACGTGCCGGCCTGGTTCCCCGATTGGGCGCGCGAACTGGCCGACTTGTTTTTTGCCAAGAGTACCTGTTTGTACGTGCTCAATGGCAACGTCAACGACTTGGTCTATTGGCCGGCGGCAGGAAACAGCGACGGCCAGTTCGTCGATGTAGCCGACTTTTTGGCAGGCCAGGTTTTCGGTCCCTGGGATCTGGTCCTGTCCTATGATTTGGGTCGCGGTCTCCAAGTAGTTGCGGCTGGAAACGCGAAACGGCACCAATCGATGATGCAGACCGCAACGGCCTTGTTCGGAACACCGAACAATTGGCCGCGCGATCCCGAGCAGATTCTCGATCTGGTGGATCGCATCGTGCAACGCAATCTGGTCGAGGACGATCCGAACAAACGCAAAAGGATCGCGTTCCTGTTTCCGTATGCTCAGTATTTGGTGCCGTCGGGCGACCACGCTGCCTTGGCCCGCGGTCCTGCTTCACGCTTGGTTCGCTTTTTGGGCTGGGCGCAGAACCCGTACATCAAACGAACGAATATGGCGTTCGTGCTTATCGCGGACGCGGTCAGCGAAATCAACGCGCGGTTGGTACAGAGTCCTCATGTCGCGTCCGTGGAAGTCACTTTGCCCGACGAAGCTGTCCGCCGCGCATTTGCGCAGCGTCACTTGGATCGTGTCTCGGCAGGGATGCAGGCCAACGGCGCAACTCCGGTGTCGGGCGCGGAAACACCACCGGAGGATCCGTCCGTCGCGCCAGCGGAATTGATAGCGCGAATGGCGAACGGATTGAATTTGATCAATCTGAACGTAGCCTTGTCGCGCGCTGGTGGCAGCGACTACGCTTGGGATGTCCAGCGTTTTCGGCAACTCAAGAAAACCTTGATTGAGCGTCAATGTTCGGATCTGGTTTCGTTCGTAGAACCAGCGCATCGCTTGGATATTGTGGTTGGGCATACGGCAGCTAAAGCGCGTTTACAGCAAGATGCCGACTGGATTGCGCAAGGTCTGTTGCAGATGGCGCCGATGGGGTATTTGATATGTGGGCCGGTCGGGACCGGCAAGACCTTTTTGGCGGAGTGTTACGCGGGTTCCATCGGCATCCCTTGTTTGGAGCTGCGCAATTTTCGTTCCAAGTATGTCGGGGAAACAGAAGGGAATTTAGAGCGGGTGCTGACGGTCCTGCGTTCGTTGGGGCCGGTGGTGGTCATCATTGACGAGGCCGACGCGGCCTTGGGAAACCGCGAGCAGAGCGGCGATTCCGGGACAAGCAATCGCGTGTTCTCGATGATCGCCACGCAAATGGGTAACACCCGGTTTCGCGGCAAGATCATCTGGATGTTATTGACCAGTCGGCCCGAACTCCTGCCGATCGACTTGAAACGGCAAGGGCGCGCCGAGGTGCATATACCTCTGTTTTACCCGCAAGCTGAGGACGAGATCGCGACGATGTTTCTGGCGATGGCGAAGAAGAACCGAATCGCCTTGGCCCCCGGCGCCGTCCCCGCGGTTACCCCGGAACGGAACCTGAGCGGGGCTGATATCGAGAGTATCATTTTGGGCGCGAATCGCGAAATGATGGCTGCCGGGCGGAGCCAATTGGAACGCGCAGACCTCGACACGGCCTTGGCGACGTTTATTCCCTCGGCGCAAGGGTTAGTCAAGGAACTACAAGAAATCAATGCGGTGTTGGAATGCACAGACCGACGCTTCTTGACCAAGAAGTGGCGTGATTTGCTGGATCAGCCGGAGGGCCGCGCCGCGTTGCAACAACAGGCGGTACAACTGCAGCGCTTGATCGAACGTTGAATGAACGGCGCTGACCTAACCCATAGAAAAGGAGCTAAACTGATGAGCAAGCAAAGTTGGTTGGACGAGACAGGTGCCAAGTCCATGTTGGACGATTACATCGCCCAGTTGGAATCGTTCACGGACGCCTTTGCGGACGGTCGCATCGAGGACCACGAGTTGGAACGGCAAGAGGAACGCGTGACAGCCTTGCTCAAGCAGATCGAGCCCAAACTCGACGATGGGCTGCACGCCGAAGTGACGCGCCTGTTGTGCGAGTTATCGGCGTACAATATCATGCAGACGTTTTATCATCTGCGAAGTTCTGCACCGCACACGTCCTTCATTCCCTAGCGGCTCGAAGAACGATGTGAACCAGGGCATAGTTCAGCGAATTCATTGGGCGGTTAACAAGTTAGCTAAGGGTAACCAAAATGGCAGGCAAACCAACACCGTTATTCTACTTGATCGTGGTACTCGTCGTATTTGGACTGCTGGGCTTGGCCATTTACCGCGGAGCCGATCTCCTGTTTCCGAAAGGGGGTGGCAACGCCAATCAAGGGGGGGGCGGCGGAGCGATTGATCCCAGTCAACTGGGAATGAAGGACGGCGCCGAACAAGACGACTCGGCCGGTATTACCACGGTTCAGGAATACGAGTTTAAGCCCTCACAGCGCTTGCCGCCGGTGACGGGTGCCGCTGCCTATCGGCCTTTAGAAGACAACACCATTCGGTTTGCGATCAATGTTTGGGCCGGCTGGGCCCCAATTGTGTATGCCAATGAAGGATTCCAAGCAGGCAAATTGTGGCAAGGTGCCAACGGCGAAACCTTTAAGGTCGAGTTGGTGCTGATTGATGATCCCGTGCAAATGCGTGATGCCTATGTGGCTGGCAGCGTCCATATCGGCTGGTGCACGCTCGATATGTTGCCGCTGTTTGTCGATGGGTTTGTGGATAGTCAAGGTCAGCCCAAGGATAGCCGGATTATGCCCCGCGTCTATCAACAGGTAGATTGGTCGAACGGAGGCGACGGGATTATTGCCCGCGGCAACATCCGTACTGTGGCCGACTTGCGCGGCAAGAAGGTTGTATTGGCTGAGAACTCGCCCTCGCAGTATTTTGGGTTGAACATGCTGGTCGCCGGCGGCGTTCAGCCATCTGAAGTCTCATTCGTTTACACGGCCGACGCGTTTCAAGCAGCTGCCGCGTTCAATTCCAATCGCGACATTGCGGCGGCGGTGACCTGGGCGCCCGACATCTACAATTTAGAAAAGGTCCAGGGGAACCGGTTGTTGGTCACCACCGCTACGGCCAACAAGCTGATCGCCGACGTCTGGTTTGCCCGTGCAGATTTCGCCGCGGATCATGCCGGTAAGATTGAAGGACTGGTGCGCGGGATTTTCGATGCGATGGTCGATCTGAAGTCCGAAGATGCGCAGAAACGTGTCGCGGAATGGATGTCCACCGGATACAGTATCCCGGCCACCGAGGCACTGGGAATGCTGGCCGACGCCCACAGCACCAATTGGGCGGAAAATTACCAGTTCTTCATGAACAAGAACAATCCGACCAACTTTGAGCGCGTCTGGAACCAAGCGTACTACCTTTATCGCCGGATTGGAAAGATTACCAACCGCCAGGTACCGTTTGACCAAGTGATGGATTTTTCGGTGATTGAAAAGCTGGGACAAGAGGAAAAGTACAGCCGGCAGGTTGACGAATACACCGTGCAATATGTTCCGCGCACGACTTCGGAAATTCGCGGCGCCGAGGAGATCTTGACGAACACCGTGACCATCCACTTTTTTCCCAATAGTTTTGATCTGTACAAACGGGTGACGGTGCGCGAAGGGGACAAAGACATTGAGAAAATGTATGACCCCAACGTCGATTTCGTGTTAGAGGAGATCGCGAAACTGGCTGGCCAATTCGGTATGGCCCGGATCATCATTGAGGGGCACACCGACTCGTCGAAGAAAGGCCTGCGCGAGGTGCGTGAAAGCGACGTCAAGGAGCTGTCCGATAGGCGGGCGGCGGCTGTAAAGGAAGCCCTGGTCAATAAGTTCCAGCTCGACCCTAACCAGTTCAGTGCCGAAGGTATGGGGTGGGACCGACCCGCCGATCCAAGCGATCCCCTGAACCATGCCAAGAATCGGCGCGTCGAAGTCAAGATTTATCCATTGGAGTCGGATAACTAGCCCGGTGACTTGCGGCGCAGTGCATTATGAGCGAATCGGGCCCCTTGGAGCGAACGTCAGGCCGTGGAGCGGATGCTAGTGAGCTACCTCCGCTGAAACCCGCTGCGCCGCCACCGCGCCGCCGCTTTGTTCTGCGGCGGCCCGTCGGCGCCTGGAGTGGGTTTGTTTTGGGCGCCTTGGGAATAGCGATTTGCCTCTTGATCTGGTGGTTTGTCACGCGCGGCGAGCGCAGTGAAGACCGCCTCATCAATCGGATGGCTCTGCCGAGCCCCAGCGAGACTTGGTCGTCTTTCGGCGAACTGTGGCGAGATCACGCCTTGGCACGCAACATTGTCGTTTCACTGCGGCGCGTGGCCGTCGGTTTTGCTTTGGCCGCGCTCGTCGGTATTCCGTTGGGAGTCTTGGCCGGCTGTTTCCCTCCGGTGGGGGCGATGCTGGCACCGCTGTTGATCTTTGGCCGCAACATTCCCATGGCAGCGTTGATCATTCTGACCTTTTTTCTCTTTGGCGTTGGAGAAGTTCAAAAGGTGATGTTCATATTTCTGGCCTGTGTCGCGTTTGTCATTTCCGATACCGCGACATCCATTGCCAATGTCAATCAAAGTTATGTCGATACCGCCTACACGTTGGGAGTATCGCGTTGGCAAGTGATCATGAAAACACTGGTTCCCTTGGCCTTGCCCAAGGTGTTCGACTCGTTGCGGCTGCTCTTTGGACTGGCGTTTGGATATATCATGCTCGCTGAAGCCGTTCGCCTCGGAAGCGAGGAAGGAGGCCTGGGGAATCTGATCCTCAATGCCCAGCGCCGCAGTCGGCCCGAGTACATTTACATCATAATTTTGGTGATTCCGATCGTGGCCTTGGCCATGGACCGTGTCTTTTTTTGGATTCAGAGGCAGTTGTTTCCGTTTCGGTACGGCGGTTCCGGATTCCTATTGCAGGCTTGTCAGCGGTTGATGGAACTGTGGGAGCAAGTGAAGGGCTGGATCTTGCCGATGCGCTCTCCCTATAAGGAATGGGTCGCTGAATGGCGTGCGGAACGCCAAGGACAGCCGGTTCGCAAAACGAACAGGGTAAATGAGTCAGAAACGGAGTGGCGCCCGTGACCGAACGACCGACAGTTGCGGACGAGCCCAGTCCTGGTTCCGAAATTGGCGTTGCCTGTCAATTGGACCATGTGCGGCGTTTGGATGAATTCCGCCGACCGGCCATTGTTGCTTTCAGTAATGTCAGCAAGACCTATCGCGTGGGTTCTTCAGGAGAAATCACAGCTGTCCGAGACATCAATTTCGTCGTCGAGGACTTGGAAGACAAGGGCGAGTTCGTGTGCATTTTGGGTCCGAGCGGCTGCGGCAAGAGCACGATTTTGCGGATGATCGCCGGGTTAGAGCCGCAGCATCCACCTACTACTGGCTCCGTGTTGGTTGGCGGAAAACCAGTAGTCGGGCCCGGAGCGGACCGGGGCATGGTTTTTCAGGACTACACCAGCTTCGACCACCGTACGGTGTTGGATAACATCGCTTTTGGTTTGGAGTGCAATCGCGTTCCCGTAGCCGTGCGACATGATATGGCCCGCGAGTGGATTCGCTTGGTCGGTTTGAATGTCGAACGTGACCAATACAAATACCCGCATGAGCTGTCCGGTGGTATGAAGCAGCGCGTAGCGATTGCGCGCAGCCTGATCCTAAGGCCGCGCATCATTCTAATGGACGAGCCCTTTGGAGCGCTCGATCCGCAGACACGAATTGCGATGCAAGACTTGTTGGTTTCCCTGTGGCGGCGCGTGCAGGCCACGGTGTTTTTCATCACGCACTCGATTGAAGAAGCGGTGTACCTGGGCGATCGCGTGTATGTGATGAGTTCGGCGCCGGGTACAATTATCCACGAATTGGAGGTCGAACCGCCAGACCGGCCAGCGGCAGAGATGCAACGAGAACGCCGGTTCAAAGAGACAGTCGATCACGTACACGAACTGGTATTGGCCGAAGAACTCAAGCGCACCGCGGTGAAAAGCTAGACTGTGTGGAAGTACATCAAACGCGCGTTCCTCAACCATTGGAACCTGCTGGTTTTCGGCAGCGGCGTGGCTGTTGGTGTCCTGAGCGGCCAGCCCGACGTGGTCTTGCCGATAGTTGTCGCCGGCGAAGTGGCGTATTTGGGCTTATTGGCCACGCATCCCAAGTTCCAGCGCTATGTTGAGGCCCAAGACCACAAGAATAAGGCCCAACAGCGCTCCGTGAAAAATCAGGAAATCATGCAGCGAATCATCCGGACGTTGCCGCAACCGATGCACCAACGCTATGAGAATCTGCGCTATCGGTGTCGCGAACTCGCGGAAATCGCTCGCGATTTGAAACAACCAGATGCGCTGGATTCGGTCGTTGATCTGGACCACATCCGCTCCGCTAGTTTGGATCGTTTGCTCTGGGTGTTCCTCCGATTGTTGTTCACGCAATATTCGCTGGAACGATTCTTGGAAACGATATCGCTGGATGCGTTAAGCCGTGAAGCGGCGCGTTTGGAACGGCAGATTGCTGATTTGGACGCGGGGCAACGGGGCGTTCATGATGCCAAGATTCGCCGGGCTTTGGAAGATAACCTAGCGACGCTGCGAGAACGAATGAACAATGCGAATACCGCGGAAGCTAATTATCGCTATGTCAAACTGGAACTCGATCGTTTGGAGAACAAGATCATCGGTCTGGCAGAAATGGCAGTCAATCGCCAAGATGCCAATTTCATTTCCACCCAAGTCGATGCTGTCGCCGAAAGTGTCAAAGAATCGGAACGAACGATGACCGAGTTGCAGTACATTACGGGACTAAACGACTTGGACGACCAGGCACCGGAACTCCTCCGCCAGCCAATAACTCTAGGCTAACACCCCTCCAGCATTAAAGCTTTAGGCTTTAGGACAGGCATAATTGTATTGCGAGAATAGGCAGCCTGGGAAATATGGCAATCATGGGGAGTTTAAAGAGCCTGGGATGATTGGGAAGTATTTGCGCCGACCGTTTGGGCGCGGTTTGCGGATTCTCAGCTAGCTATGAACGACTCTAGTGCTCCCACTTGCGCGTCGTAGCAACGCGGAAACAACGGTTATGCCTGTCCTAATTCGTTTGGGGTGGAAAAGTTTGGACTTGTTCTATGTTGGGGGGGCGGCTAGTGTTGCTGGGATTTTTTGACGAGCAAGTCCAAGGGGTTTGTTATGATCGTTCCGCGCGCTATCCATCACCAAGGCGAGCGTTGTTCAAGCAACAACCGTTTACTTGTGATGTTCATGAAGTCCGGTCTCGCTATTGGGTTTCTCCTGGCGCTGGCGATCGGTTGTCAAAACGTCGCGAAGAACGGAACGAGCCTTTCGAAGTCGCTGATTCCGATTCAAAATCGCAAACCGAAAACGAAGTACATTGGCGATGCGATTGGATTCTACGGATTCAACATGGAGAATGTCCAAGGAATTGGACTCGTGGATGGTCTCCAAGGCACCGGCAGCGATCCCCGACCGTCCTGGCAGCGTGATCACTTGGTTGGCGAATTGAAAACACGCGGAGATGTTGGCAACACGATTCAATTGTTGGCCGATCCCAACACATCGTTAGTGGTGTTGCGAGGTTTTATTCCGCCGGGAGCGCGCCGGGGAGACACCTTCGACCTCGAGGTCATTTTGGAACCTCGTTCGGAGACCACCAGCCTGTTCGATGGCGCGTTAATGACAACTAAGCTGCGTCCCAATTCCGAATTCGGCAAGAAACTATTGGAGGGAAATGTCGCCGCGCACGGCTCGGGCAGCGTCATAGTCGAGGCTCAATTCAGTTCGCGCCAAGACAAATCCAGTTGGACGCGCGGTCGAATTCCCGGCGGCGGGGTGGTCGCAGAGGACCGCAAGGTCGGCATCGTCATTCGACCGGAACAACAGAGTATCCGTTCGGCGGCCTCCATCGCCCACTCCATCAACGATCGATTTACAACAGTCACGCGTAGCGGGCGAGTCGGCGTGGCCACCGCCAAGAATGACACGGTTATCGAACTATTGATTCCGGATCAATATCGGCTGAATGTGGGGCGTTACGGCCAAGTTATAGCGCAAATTGCCTTCGATGAGTCGGCTGCTGAACGGGTCAACCGTTTGGAACAGCTGGAGAAACTGGCCGCTGATCCCGCCAATGCGCGCGAAGCCTCATTGCGGCTCGAGGCCATGGGGCGCGACGCAATACCTGCCTTGCAACGCTTGGTTCGTCACGCCGAACCCGACGTGCAGGTATGCGCTGCATTAGCATTAGCATATCAGGGCTATACGGATGGTGCAGCCGTGTTGCGAGCGGCAGCAGAACTTCGACCGGCCTGGCGTTGGCACGCGCTGACCGCATTGGCTTCATTGTCCGATCGGGTAGGAACAGAAACGTTGGCCGACTTGATGCATGTAGAAAGTGCGGAAACTCGCTATGGAGCATTTCGAGCACTGCGATTCAAGAATTCGGATGATCGGCTGCTACGCCGTGAACCAGTGAACTCCGATTTCTATTTCCATGTGATACCCAGTACGGCCAGTCCCCTCGTTCATATTACGACAACTGGTCGACCGGAAATCATTATTTTCGGCGAAGAACAGAAATTGAATGGTGATTTCCTGTTTGTCGAATCGGGATTGACTATTAAGGGACTCGGACCTGACCAAATGGACATCACTTGGTACAGGCCGGATGGCACGGTTGCGCGACGTCGAACGAGTTCCTATATTGCTGACGTGGTCCGTACATTGGCAGAAGTTCGTGGTAACTTTAACACGATTAGTCGCTTCCTGCTCGCCGCAAACCAGTCCCATGCGCTAGCGGGACGTTTGGCGATCGATGCAATTCCCACGCTGCACCGCGATGACGAAACCGAATTGGTGATGGCTGAAGCGCAAGAAATCGCCAGCGATGCCGGCCAGGAATCGCCAATGGGTGGAAAACGTGAACGGGCGACTTCGCCAGTTAGCCTTGGTCGCAATTCTGCTAAAATGGGTTCCCGAAACGTTGGCGCGCGGTGAACCGTATTACGATCCCCTGTCATGCTCAAAGCGATTGAACTATCGGGCTTCAAGAGTTTCGCCGACAAGACACGATTCGAGTTTCCAGCAGGAATCACGGTGATCGTGGGGCCAAATGGTTCCGGCAAATCCAACATTGTCGATGCCATGAAAGGGGTTCTTGGCGAACAATCAGCCAAGAGCTTGCGCGGCAAGGAAATGGCCGATGTGATCTTTAAGGGTTCGAGTGGAGCCAACGCCCGCAAACCAGCCAACGCTGCGACCGTCACGTTGATACTTGACAATACCGATCAACGGCTCACGTCCGGACCGAGTGAACTGCACGTCACGCGGCGCGTTTATCGCAGCGGCGAAGGGGAGTACTTAATTAACGGGGAACCGTGCCGCCTCAAGGACATTCGCGGCCTGTTTCGCGGTACCGGTCTCGGAACCGACTCCTACAGCTTGATCGAGCAAGGCAAGGTCGATCGATTGCTACAAGCCAGTGCTAAGGATCGTCGCGCCATATTTGAAGAAGCCGCAGGCATTAGCCGTTTCAAGGCCAAAAAAGTAGAAGCCGAACGCCGCTTGCAACGCGTGGATGGAAATCTCGTGCGTCTGGCGGATATCGTTGAGGAGGTGGGCGCGCGCTATCGTGCGGTCAAGAACCAGGCGACTAGAGCCGCGCGGTATAAGGAATTTACCGACCGGCTATTTGACTTGCGCACGCAGGTCGGGTGTTTCGATTACCGAGCACTCAGCGAAAAATGCGATGCCTTGACAGTACAAGAGCTGCCTCTGCGGGAACAGGCGCAGGAGTTGGAAACAGCGATCCAAACAGGGCAATTTGAATTGGAACAGCTTCAGCTGGCCGCTGATCAGGTGAGCGACACGCTCCGCCTCGCGCAGGAAGCGTTGACCCAAGTGCGCGCCGACTTGTCCCACGTGCTGTCGCAACGTGAACTGAACGAGGCGCGTCGCCAAGACTTGCAAGCGCGCATTGACCAGCGCGTCCAGCAAGAAGCGAGTAGTTCGGCACAATATGAAGCATTGTCCGCCAATCTCGCGGAATATTCGATCCAGCAAACACGTTTGGTGCAAGAAGTGGACATTGCTGCTCAAACACTGGCTCTCAATCAGTCGCGGCGCGCGGAACTTGCCAACACCTTAAGCCAATTCCAAGCGGAAGAACAAGCGTGTCGCGACGATTGGGGGGCCAAAGCAAAGCTGTTGGCGGAAACTCGCGATTTCGCGGCGAAGTTGCGGTCGCAAGTCGCCGTGTGGTGTCAATCGCAATCCCGGCTCGGCAGTCAATTGGAAGACGCTTCAACAAAAGCGGTTGCCGAGCAGAAATCTGTCCACCGATTGCGGCACGATCAGGAACGATTGCAACGCGATGCGGAATCGACTGATTCAGCACTGAATTCGGCACAACAAGCTGTGGATTCGTTGCAGCGTGAATTGGAACAAGTGCGCAATCGCATCGCCAATACGGGCAGTGAATTGGCGGGAGTCCGACAGCGCGCCGAGGTTATCGAGGAACTGGAACGTCGCTGGGAAGGAATTAACGCAGGTGCCAGGGATATCTTGTTACAAAGTCGCGGCGCCACGAGCGGCCCTTGCTCGTCCGTCCTGGGTTTGACAGCGGATTTGATTTGCGTGAATGTCCAGCATGCACCCATAGTGGACGCGGCACTGGGAAGCGTTTCCCAATATTTGGTGGTTTCCGGCAACGAATTTGTGGATGCACTTTCTCGCGGAGAAGTCAAAGTCGCGGGTAGAGTCGGCGTCCTTTCGCTCCACGCGCCGACATCGTTGGGCGCGAACTGGCAATTGGAAACTCCCGATCACCCCGACATCGTCGGACCATTGGACGGTTTGGTTCAGTGCGATCCCAAGTACACCCAGTTTTTTAAGCAACTGTTGCATGGTACTTGGATCGTCAAGTCTTTGTCTGCCGCACGCCGGCTGCGAGATACTGTCAGTGACCAAATCCGTTATGTCACGCTCGACGGCGAAGTCCTCGAAGTAGATGGAGTCCTCTTGGTTGGACCCAAATCGTCGGCTATGGGACTCGTATCGAGACGAAGTGAGTTGCGGTCGTTACATCGCCAGGCGGATCAGCTCCAGCGGCACATTGACGAATGGAGGTTGTCCGAATCGGCACTCAGCCGAGAACTTATCGCCGGTCAATCGCAGGCTCGCGAATTGCTGCACAAGAACCGCCAATTGGCTAGCGAACTGGCGCGGTTGCAGGCGGAAACGGATGCCGCGGAACAGCGGTGGCAGCTTTGGGAATCACAACGGTTGACCTGTCAAGCCGAGCTCGACACGGCAGTGGCCGAGCTTAACCAAACAACAGTGTCGTTGCAACGCGCCGAATTGCAGGCCGACGAAATCGCAACTGTTCTAGCTGAACGCGAAGCCAGAATCCAAGAACTGGGGATCGCCCAGCAGGAAACCGCGCGCCAAATGAGCGAAATTGACATCGATATTGCGACAGCCGAACTTCGATTGAAACACGCGCGCGAACAAGTGGCTGGACTCGCGCAGCGCCAACTGGATATCGAGCGCCAAATAGAGGAACTGTCTGCCAATCGCCAGTCCCTTGCGCAACAACTCGAACAAGATCGATCCACGGAAATCCAAATCGAACGCGCGATGAACTTGGCGATGGAACAGATCGCTGTATTCGAGAATCGCCGCGACGAACTAAATTGCCAGATCGAAAGTGCCCGCTCGGCGCATGCGCTCGCGGAGCAGAACCGTCGCCATCTGGCTGAACAGTTGGAGCAACGGCGCCGCGAGTTGCAGGACGTCGCCAATCGCAGACGGGAAAATGTATTGCGTCTCGAGGCGCTTCAATCAGAAAGATCGCAGTTGCGTCAACGTATGCAAGAGGATTTTGGAATTGATGTCACCGCGGCAGCGCCCAGTGCCGATACCCGCCTGCAAATCGCCCGCCAGGATGTCGAACAAGAAATCAATGATTTGCGGCAGAAAGTTCAAACACTTGGCTCCGTTAACATGGAAGCGTTGGCCGAGTTGCAGGAGCTAGAGGGTCGCTACCAGTCGCTCGATCAGCAGTATCAAGACTTGGTCGCTGCCAAAGAGTCGTTGACGCGCATTATTCACCGCATCAACGGAGATAGCAGACGATTGTTCACCGAGACGTTGGATTCAATCCGCGCCAATTTCCAAAAGCTGTTTCGCTTGACGTTCGGTGGCGGCCAGGCCGATCTAATTCTTGAAGAAGGCGTCGATATTCTGGAAGCAGGCGTGGAAATCGTCGCCACTCCTCCTGGCAAACCGAAATTCAATAATTCGTTACTTTCCGGAGGCGAAAAAGCGTTGACTGCCGTCAGCCTTCTCATGGCAATCTTCCAGTACCGGCCCAGCCCATTCTGCGTGCTGGATGAAGTCGATGCGCCGTTTGATGAGGCGAATATCGGTCGATTCATCGACGTTCTGAAGAGCTTCTTGGGATGGACCAAGTTCGTTATTGTCACTCATTCCAAAAAAACCATGACGGCCGCCACAACTTTGTACGGTGTCACCATGCAGGAATCTGGAGTTTCGAAACGCGTCAGTGTTCGTTTCGAAGACGTTTCCGACGATGGCCAAATCTCCGCCGAAGCCCTCCGCCGCGAAGACGCTCCATCCGCCGTCGCCTAAATCTAATATGTGCCATCCATCTATTTGAAGATCGGTATTGGTCGCATGACACTACCTCTAGTAACATCACTCAACGAAATAGAGGTTTCACGCGTTGCACCCCGGGGCAGGAATGGCAACCGTTGCAGAAAGACGATTGGCAATTCAAAAGATCGCGCAATTCGTCAAACACCGTGATAAAGACCCGGTTTAACCAAGAAAGTTGAGTACTTGAAAGTGGGCCCGCTAATGTGCAAAACAAGGCCGCGCGCGAGTCTGACCGCGGTGCCAACGTTTGCCGAGTCGCTCCGCATCGGCGGCTAAGGACTGCGGAGAACCGGCGCCGCTACCG
>JACTND010000269.1 GCA_014584305.1 Planctomycetota bacterium
CAAGTTCGCCACGAATCCGCTGTCAACGTTTAGCCCCTTTGAGGATTGGGCGACGGTGTGGGAGGTGATCTTCGACGAAGACCTCAAACATGAGCGGCCGGTGCTGAACGCGAAGATCAATGTTGTCAATCGCTTGTTCACGGCGTTGGCTGGTTTCCCGGGCTAACTGGGGAATATTGAGCCGCGCGAGCTAGTGCTACCGACGACTGCCCCATAGAGTCTGGGCCAACGTCGTTGTCGTGCGGCACAACCAGACATCAATCGTGATCAAGGTGCCTTGCGCATCGCGGTATTCTTCGCCAAAATCGAAGGGCCGGTAGTCGTATCGCTTGAGAAAATCGAGGACTTCCACCAGCAGTGGCGTGGTTGGACCATATCCCCGCGCCAGCCACAACTCCAGCACCAAAATGGTCGCGGCGGGGAGTGCGAATCCGACGCCGCCGCGCAGCGCCGACAACTCACCCCCTTGAATATCCATCTTGACCAGGTCCGGCGGACACAGATCGCCATTCTCGATCAGGCTGTCCAAGCTGCGCGTGACAATCGAAATGGACTCACCAGTGCCCGCGCCCAACATGCTTGCCCCAACATGATTGACTCCTACTAAGCGTAAAGCGCCCGGACCATCGGCGCTGCCGATCGCATTCGTGTGCAGCCGCACGTTAGCATGATGATCGAGCAAATGTCTGAGCGGACCTTGATAGACGGAGTTGCTTTCCGCCTGCGGCTCAAACAATTCGTACCGCGCGTCGGGAAACACCTTCAAAATTTGCCGCGTCCAGGCCCCATTGGAGGCGCCGATGTCAACAATGACTCGCGGAGAAAAGCCCCACGTTTGAAGTTGCCTGCAAATGCGGACATCGGCAGCAGCAAAAGGTGGTGTCTCGGTCAATTCCTGCGATTGGTTCATGGCCGTCTGATAGCGCACACTTCTATCCGAACATTACTCAGATACGAGAGTATAAGCCAAATCGGGTGCCAATTTCCACACTGGCATCAACAAACCGCGACGTGAACGACATACCGATAGGGGACAACGATTGGTGAGCCAAAGGGCCATTCCACCGGGTTTTCCCGCCGAGCGAATAGAACTGCATTCCGATTGTTTGAACTGTCCATCGGACTTCGCAGAACCCTCCAAGTCCTCCTGTCGCGGTGCTTCCGATATCCCTACGAATGGTGGGCTGTTCCTAGATCATGCGTATCCGTGTCGATCGTCGATACAGGGGATGAAAGGCGAAACTTGGTGTACCATCAGTTTTTTGTAGAAATCGAAATCCCTCCTGCACGTCAACGACGTATTTAGTGTAGATTGATTTCTGGCCGCGTTGCCCAACGAGTAGCGATTGTGGCGCACGACCTGGCGATGCGAGGGGGGGGCCTTGGCGGCTTGGATTCGCCCCGGGTGTTGGCGTTGATTGTGCCGAAGCACAAACCTACGCGCGTTGCCAGAGGTTGGTTGAGGTTAAAGGAGAACGGAATTGACTATTTTCAGGGGATGGTGGGTATGCTGCGGTTGTTTGTTGGCAGTCGCTGTCGGTCGCGCGGCCGACGAGCAAGACGAATCGCTGCAAACGCTGTTGAACGTTGGCCAATATCCGGCCGGTGAGCCTGCGGTTTCGGCTGCTTGGCGTCAAGTCGCCGCGTGGGACGTGAATCGCTTGAGTGAAGTATTGACGGCCCTGGACCAGGCAGACCCAGTGGCGCGCAATTGGCTCCGTTCCGCCATCGATGGAATATTGGAGAAATCCACTGCGCCGTTGCCGAAAGATGTGCTGCAACGCATCGTCGCGGATCCATCGCGCGGTTTGGCCTCGCGCCGTGTCGCCTGGGAGCTGTTGGAGTCGGTCGATGCAGAACTTGTCGCCTCCCTGATCCCCTCATTCTTGCACGATCCGGCAGCGGAGTTTCGCCGCCCCGCGGTCGCACACTTATTGGCCCAAGCGGACGCCCTGCCGAACGATCCTCAGAAGCGAAAGGAACTGCTATTGAAAGCGTTCGACGCGGCGCGATCGGAAGATCAAGTCACAGCGATTGCCAAATCGTTGGCAGCGTTAGGTGAATCCGTCGATCTTGCCGAACATTTCGGGTTCGTACGCACTTGGCATATCATCGGTCCGTTCGAAAACCAGGAGATGACCGGTTTTGACCACCCTAATCCGATAGAAGCGTTAACGCTTGAGGATTTTGATGCGAAAGGCAAGCCGCTGCCTGCTGATGCCGAGAACCAAGGGATCAACGGGCCAGTCCAGTGGCAAACGGTGCAGGCCAAACCCGACACGGGTGAAGTGGATCTGAACGCGGCGTTGGGCAAGTTGAAAGGCGTGCTGGCCTATGGTGCGGCGGTGTTTGATTCCTCTGAATCCCAAGCGGTCGAGTTGCGGTTGCGACTGCAGAACCCGTTCAAGATTTGGGTCAATGGACAATTGGTGCTGGCGCAGCGCGTCGGGCACACTGGCAATGCGTTCGACCAATATCGCGTGCCGGTCCAGCTGCGCGCGGGTCGCAACGTGTTGATTGTCAAGGCGTGTCAACCCGAGCCGCCGCAAGATAACGAATGGTACGACACTTGGCATTGGAGTGTGCGTGTGTGTGATTCGACAGGGACGGCGATTGGAGGAAAAAAATAAATGTTTCGCGGCTTGTTGGTTTGTTCGGTTTGGATTTGTTCGGTAATATTTGCTCAGGCTGAGGACTGGCGCCAGTTTCGCGGACCCGATTGTCGCAACATGATTTCCGGCGCCGTGGCGCCACTCGAATGGTCGGCGGAACGCAACATTGCGTGGCGCGTCGAGATGCCGGGCCGCGCGGTCAATGGCGTGATCGTGGTGCAGGGGCGGGTGATTGCCACCAGTTCCAGCGGACCCGAGCAGGATCGCCTACATGTATGGTGTGTGGATGACGCGACGGGCAAGGTCTTGTGGAAAAGAAACTTTCAGGCCACCGGAAGAACGGCTACTCATCCCTTGAGTTCCATCGCCGCTCCCACGCCGGCCAGTGATGGCCAGTTTGTATATTGTCTGTTTGCCAGCAACGACTTGGTTTGTTTGGACTTGGACGGCAACGTGCGCTGGATTCGCGCGTTGGGAATCGAGTACCCGTCGGCTTTCGACGACCGCGGTTTGGCGTCGTCGCCGATTGTGGTCGCGGGGACCATCATCGTCCAAATTGCCTGCCAAGGTGATTCGCTGGTATTGGGAATTGACGCAGGGAGCGGCGCGGATCGTTGGACGCATGCCCTGGCGCAGACAACGGCTTGGACTTCACCGACCAATGTGAATCTGGATGGCAATGCGTACGTGCTTGTCCAATCCGCCGATCAGTTGCAGATTATTGAGCCGACCAACGGCCGCATCGAGTGGTCGCATCGCGCGGCGGGGAGTTTGATACCATCACCGTGTGCTGATGGGAAGCGCGTCCTAGTCGCCGCGGCGGGGCAGTTGGCCTGTTTTGAGGTAGTGCTCGGGCAAAGTGAGCCGAAGACGCTTTGGCAAGAGCAACGATTGGGCCCATCGTCCGGCAGTCCCATCTCCGGCGGCGATCGCGTTTTTGTCGTGCGCGGTTCCAACGTCTTGAACTGCGGCAGCCTGGACGACGGCTCGACGTTATGGCAATTGCGGCTCAAGGGATCGCGAATGTGGGCCACGCCGCTGTTAGTGGGCGACTATTTGTACGCTGTCAGCGTCGAGGGATTGGTGCAAGTGGTCGATGTTCGCGGTGAAAAAGGAGTTTTGGTCGCGGAGAATGACTTGGAAGAAGAAACGTTAGGTTCGCCCGCGTATGCCAATGGCTGCCTTTATTGGCGGACTGTCGGCGCCATTGTCAAAGTCGCCACGAAAGAAGGATAAGACAACTAGCGAGAAATCAGAGGCTAATACAGACGTCGGTGACATCGGCGATACCAGCCGACGTGCTGCGCACGTTGTCTTCTTGGCGATTCGTCAGATGACCTGTCACTGCGGCTGTGTAGCTGGCGTCACAACAACGGATTGTGAACTGCCGCGCCAACGCGACTGGTCGCTCAACGCGGCGGGGCGACTAATTGCCGGAGCCGCAGCGCGCTGGCTTGGGCAATCTCCCCCAGCCCTTGCGATTCGGCCAACCGCCAGGCGCGCTGGTAATGCGGACGCGCCGCCGAAAAGTCGTTCTGCAGCCGGGCAATTTCGCCCAAACTGAACTCGACCAGCGCGCTCTGCGAGTCGATCTCGGCGGCTCGCTCGAATCGCCGCTGCGCTTCGACCAGGTTTCCTTGAGCCAACCAGATCGACCCCAGATTCGTGTGCGCCTCAAGATAACTCGGATCGACGGAGATCGCCTGGACCAGCAATTGTTGCGCTTCCGCGACCCGTTGCCGACGATAGTGCATCATGGCCAGGCTGACATACGAGGAGACTGCATACGGATCGGCGGCAATGGCCCGTCGATAATGCTTTTCCGCAAGATCATGCTCCTGACGCGCATCGAAGAGGTTGCCCAGATTATGATGGGCCGTCCCCTGGTGCGGATCGATGCGCACGGCTTCCAGAAAATGCCGCTCTGCTCCTGCCAAGTCTCGTTCCAGCAAAGCGATATTGCCCAACAAGGCGTGGGCTTCGGCAGTCTCCGGCTGCACGCGGAGCATGTCATTACAGTAGCGACGCGCATCCGAAAGCCGCTGCCGCGCCAGCAAGAGTTTTGCTGCCTGCAGTCGGATGTGGACGGAGTCAGGTTTGATGGCGATGGCCGCATCGAACGCGCGCAGGGACTCATCGTAGAGGTTGTCTGTATTCAATTTCGCGAGCGTCAAGCCGATCACATGATGCACCCAGGCTTCCGATTCTTGCAGCGCGTCAACAATGGCTGGAGCCGTCACCACGCGCCCCGTAATCGGCGCTGCATTTTGGAATCGATGCACGACATCACCGTCCTGATCGGCGGCGTCCGCGAGCACTTGAGCGACCGTTATCGGACCCGTATACATGGCGATCAAGCGCCCTTCGCGATCCAATAAAAAACTCGTTGGAATTTGAGGTGGATGCGAAAACGCGAGGAGCGCATCGCGAATTCCGTACAAACCATCCAACAACTCCGGAGTCGCGCGGCCCACAAGGAATGGCAATTGGAGTCGCTCCGTGGCCGCCCGCACATCGGCCAACGTTGTGTCGGTCCCTTGAAATCCATCCACCGAAATCGCGGTTATCTCGATACCAGCAGCAGCCAACTCGTTGCGGTGTTCGACAAACTCCTTGAGTTCCACCAGGCAAGGACCGCACCACGTCGCCCATAAATTGATGAGCCGCGCTTGTCCGCCGCGGATGGGCATCGGCCGGATGGTTCCGTCTAAATTCTCCATCGGCAGCGGTGGGACATACACCGGCGTGACCAAACGGATCCGCCCTTCGCTGGGCGTCTTGGGAACAACTTGCTCGCTCGCGCGAATGGCCAGGTCTTGCGACCGGCGCGGCCGGACCTGAGCGAGTCCAGTCCCTTGTACCAAATCGCAATGCCGCCCCACCTCGGCACCAGTGAACGCTTCACGGTCTCCCCCCGGCCAATGCACAACAACTTTTTCGATGGCCCCGTTCGTACCGAGCCCGAAGTTCAACCACTTGCTCGATTGGCCTAAATAACCTTCGCCCGCGCGCAGGGTTTGAACTAGTCGGCGGCCTGGCGGATCGGAGGGCTCGGCGCGCAGCACCACTTCCACGCGGGCGCCGATCCCATCTCGATTGGTGGTTACACCATTGCCGATCAAGCGAACCGCAACGAATTGATTTTCACCGCTGCTGTTGTTCCGCAAAAAGCGGACTTGTGGAGCGGTCCGATTCGTGATCCAGAGGTCGAGATCTCCGTCCAAATCCCAATCGACTACGGCAATTGCTCGCGCGTCATCCGGAAAATCGAAGCCACTGGCCGCTGAGACACAAGCGAAACGGCCTTCCGCCGCCGGGCTATCCCCCAAGTTTAGATAGAGGCAATTGCGCTCCTTACCGCTGAAGGATGCACCTTGGCGCAACATGTCGGCCAGTTGGCTCATGGCCCGCGCATGTTCCCTTTGAACCGAGGGGGCCCGTTGACGCTCGTTGCTATCTGGCGTTTGCGGCAGGACCTGCCGCCAAAAGAAACTTCACAAATCGTGATCGAAGGCGTTGGTCACAAAGCCATTCGCGATGCCAATATCCGGCCAGCCATCGTTGTTAATGTCAACGAAGTTCGACGCGAACGCCCAGCGACCCATGGCCACGTGGGCGACATCCGTATGATCGCGGAACGTCCCGTCCCCGCGATTGTGGAACAGCACGTTGCCTTTGGCGAAACGTTGCAGCAACGTTCGCAGCGATTCCGGCGAGTCCGGGCGAAACTGGGGTTGAAAAGTAATCCGATTCCCCGCCGACGACCACATATTGGCCACATACAAGTCCATCCACCCGTCACGATCAAAGTCCGCCCAGCTTACCGACATGCCGGTATTGTGATTCAACGCGCCGATTTCCTCCGCCACGTTGGTAAATCGCCGCTGTCCGTTCTCGTCGCTATCGTTCCGGAAAAAACAGCTCTTCCCGTAGTCGTTGGCAATGTACAAATCCGGGTCGCCGTCGTTGTCATAGTCCTCCCAAGCGGCGGCGAACGAGTAGCGGCGGTTGTCAACATCCATGCCAGTCGCCACGGTGACATCTTCGAACTCCCAGGCGCCACCCGGCTGAATCAGGTTGCGAAAGAGCTGATTCGGGGCACCGGTGTTGGCATCGTGATATACAAAGGACGTGGTTCCACTGGGTAATCCGGAATCGAAAACCCCATCCCGCCACGGTTCCGGTTCGTAAGCGCAAACGTATAAATCGACGCGGCCATCCAAGTCGTAGTCTGCAGCCGCGATCGCTTGCGTATCGTTGTCCGTATCGAGGACGAGGCGAATGACGTACTCTCCGGCCCCAGTATTTTCCGCCACGACCACACCGCCATCCATGCCAACTACCAAGTCTTGATCGCCGTCGTTATCCAAATCAAGGAACAGCGCCGCGCGGGAACTGTGCAACCAATCGACGCCCGCTGCCCGCGAGACGTCGCGCAGCGTTCCGTCGGCTTGTTGCAATAACAGCCGGTTGGGCAAACCAGCCCGTTGGCAAATATAGACGTCGTCCAGGCCATCGCCGTTGGCATCACCCACGGCGATCCCGATTTCCGCGCGCTCGTGCAAGAAACGTTTATTGTGAATGCGGTCCGCCCAATAGTCGGTACCGCGCAGCAGTTGCGTAGCATAACAGTCGTTACTTTCCAACAACGACTGCGAACAATCCGCGAACAACTTGCCGCCGGTCAACGTGCGCACCTGTTCGAACTCCACGACTTCGATCGTCAGCAGCCGGGGCAACTTGCCCGGTTCGCCCTTCCGCCACCGATTGCGCCAGGTAGCGTTCTGCTCCAACATGCCGGTTTCGGTCAGGCCGGAAATCGAAAAATAGGCGACGGTTGTCACGAACTCCGGCTCTGGGTCCACGCGAAAGACCTTGAACTTGTATCGCAAGTCTCGAGCGCCAGCGAAAAGGGCTTTGAGGTCTAACAGCGCTGCCGCGAGTCCTTCCTGTCCGACATGCTCAGCGCCGTTTGCATCCGAGGGACCGATGAAGCGCTCGATCGCAACGTTGGCATCGCGAAAGACTTCAGTCAATGGCGCGGGAACCAACGACGGACACGCGAACTCGTCGGCTATTAGATTCTGAAGACTCACCGATTCGAACGGACTTGGATCGATGAGCAGTTTGCCGAGTTGGCTCAGTTGTTGGCCTGCATCCAAATTGAATGCTTCGGTATCCCATCCATCGCGCGCGGGGTCGTCGGCATCGATCGCCCGCGCGGATGATTGCGTACTCGTAGGCGTGGTGTGCAGCGAACCGTCCGGTTGCGCAGCCGAAGTCGCCGCGTTGCCAATCGCGGATGAGGGGAGCTTGTTGGAATTCCGCGCATCACCACCCGGCAACATCCTGCCCAATAACACTACCGCGGCGCCCAAGATTACCAGGCCGCCCGCTAGAATTAAAGGGAAACGCCAAGCCCCGCTCGACGGACCAATGGCAGGTTGGCTCTGCTTCGGTTTTAACGAAACACCACGTTTGTGTTTGCGTTTTTGCTGTCCCATTCCCTAGTCCACTACCATTGGTACCCGCGTAACCAACTAATGGAACTGGTCGAATCGGAATCGTGTCTTCGCTCGTACCGTGGTCTATCCCATCAGAGGATAAATCACGAGAGGTTTCCTGCCTGCACGAGGTCCCACACCTACGCCGTTCGGCTAGACGTCTGATCACTAGACGTAACACCGATGATAAGCCCCCAGCGCAGAAATGTAAAGCTGATAACGAGCGTGATACTCGGGGATTTGTATCACGTTGAAGCGGTACGCGTTGATGGAGTTTGGCCACGGACGGCGATCAACGCGATCGCAAGTCCCGCCAGCGCCCATTCGATCAGCACGACATAGAGCCCATCCAACACAAAGGGCCATGGAAACCGATACCACAAGGCGAACGAGGTGCTAATCGACAGCCAACCCGCAACGCCGATGGCGAGTACCGCCAGCCAGCGCAGCGGAAATCGACAACCGGTTGACAAATGAAAAACGACAAACGCAACCAACAATGCGGCCAAGATATCAGTCAATGCCTCACCGCCCAATTGCACGAAGGACAT
>JACTND010000175.1 GCA_014584305.1 Planctomycetota bacterium
TCGTTGCGGCGCAGGCGCATTTCTCCTCTCACGAACAGGCCGCGCTGCAGTGAGACGTTCAGGAACCGATCCAAATCGATCAGGCAGAACACCGGCCTGATTTTGTCGCGAGGCACGCAGTTAACGCGGCGGTGAAACCGCGCCGTCGAATCCGAATTGGCGATCACAAAATCGTTCAAGCGCCAATGCAATTGAAGGTATTGATTGTGCGCGGTGGCAACTACAGGAATACCAGTCTGCCAACTCGCCAAGATCCCCATCATGTGGGCGCTGCTCATGTGAGTATGGATTACATCGAACTGTTGCGACCGGATCCAGCGCGAAAGGGAGCGGATGTGTGTTGGATAGCGTTTCAACGGCGACTCATGTCGCGAGAATCCTGCAGTCGGTTGTTGCGTCAACCACGCCTTGGGGCGACAAAGTTGAGCGACGGTATGGCCAGCGGCGGCTAATTCTCGGCACAGATTCTGGCAATAAACCAATGCGCCGTTGATTTCTCGTCCCGAAGCGATTTGCAGAACTCTTAATGGTGCCATACTCGATGCATTACGTTTGCCAGGAATTGCGGCTTACGAAACCCGCCGCACAGGTAAAGGCAATCGATCGACTGCTTTGCCGACGCGGCCGGATACAATGTTCCACCCGAAAATGCAGGAAATCGCTTCAATCGACGGCCCGCTTGACTGGGCGGTATGTCAGCACAGACAGCATAAACAGATCGATTTCATGGCGGGCAGTCAAGTTCAATTCCACAACGGATCGACAGCGCGGCCGGGTTGCCCTGTTCCCGGAACAGTCAACTGGCTGGAAATAGTGCCGCAGAGCGACTTCCACAACTGCTCATCCTCGGAAAATACGTACTCCGAAGATGCGGGCCAGGTCAACCACCCGCCCGCATTCATCTCACTCTCTAATTGCTCCGCTCCCCAACCGGAATAGCCGACGTACAAGCGGTAGGGATGGGTCGATTGTTCAACGAGTCGATCCAAATTGGACTTTTGAAGCGACAAGAACACACCGGGTATTACCGAGATTTCACCCAGTGACAAGCTGCCATGTAAGGCCATCAGCGGCCCGGTAACTGGACCTCCCCAGTAGACTGGCGTGTCGCGCGCAGGATGCTCCCAGTCGGGACAGACTTCGCTGATGGACATATTCAAGGGTCGGTTCAAGACCAATCCAGCCGCGCCGTCCTCGTTATGTTGAAATATCAAGACGGCTGAGCGAAAGAAATTGGGATCGATTAAGTCTGGTACAGCAATCAGCAATTGCCCGTTCAAGAACTGCATGTCTTCCCTCCGCGCACCCCTCGGAAATCGGGTAGAGTCACGAAGTCGATTGTCGCTCCCCAAGCGGGATGCGTCAAGCTTGTGCGATGCAGTACAGGAGGTTAGCGATAAAACTCCAAACCAAACGTAGCGCCATGGAAGAAAATGCTCGATTTTGTGTCCGTGTTCAATCCAGTTAACGGAGTAACAAACGCAGGATAATTCTCAGTAGCTGAGGCGACCTTGTACATATACAAGGCACTATAGCCACCGCGAATTCTGGCATTGCGACGCAGGTGCAGGTGGGCGTTGACCCCCGCGTCAATCGTTCCGGAAAAGCGTCCATTGCTGTCGCGATTGTTGACGAATTGAATGCCATTGTTGGTCAACTCAAACGAGGTCCGTTGGGCGTTGGCGTAACCACCGGCTTTCAAGAACCAGGAGAACGACGCGCGCCGGCCAACATCATAGAACAAGTCGATCCCCACGTTGGGACCGAATAAATTGTTTTTGGCCGTGATTTCCATTTCGCCAGTTACATTGGCAATATTGCGCGATCGCAACAAGTAGCTGTCGTCAAAATAGACGTACCGTAAACCGATGTGCGTCTTGACGATATCCCAGCCCCATCGGACGCGGTTCAGCTCGACGCTGTACAAGCGGGTTTCCGCGAACTGGTTGGTTTCCACGGCGTTAAAGAAGGAGCTGACATGTCCAAAGTTCAGGCCGCCAGCAGGCTCAAACAGCGCGTTAATGCCGCCGCCCGGACTTAGAATTTGTCGTTCCTGCTCCAAGGGCACGAGTCCTAAAAAGGTCAGCTCATAGCCAGTCACTTGGTCGATGCGCCCACCCAACGTACCGCGAATACCCCAATCGTAATCGAATCCAGATAGGCCGCCGAAGGTCGTGCCGACGAACGAGCCCTTGGTGCGGGTCCAATAGAGTGCATCGAAAATCCCATAAAACGATGCGCGAGGAACAAAACCACAGTTTTCGAAGTTTTCCAATGAACCATAACCGTCGCCGGATCCGTAGTCATTCGATCCATTCCAACCCCAGGGCGCATGGCTTCCCCATTGATCACCCATACATGAGGCGCATCCTGCGCCGCCACAATGCGGACAAGAATTCAAGTACTGCCCGGATTGCATTTCGTTCATCGGGACGGGAGAAAAGTAGTCCTGCCGACCCGGTTCCGACGGAGTTGCCCGCGCCATTCGCGGTATCTCGCGTTCGACAGTCCTTGTGGGGGTTGCCAATGAATCGAGTTCGCGTTCGATGGCGGTTGGGGCAACGACCATTCTCGGGACCGCCGTGCCGAGCTCTCGGTCATTGACTGCGGGCTTCGTGGTTGCCGGCGGTTGGGGAACGACGGCGATCGGCGCCAGAAAGGAATGAAACTCACCTGGCAGCATCTGATCCGTCCCCTCCTGAGATTTTGGGACAGGCATAATCATTGGGGATGACGCGGGAGTGGCAGCCCCGACGATGGGGGGCAGATTGCTAGCGGGCCGAACCGACGAGTTCGGAGCCTGCAATGGAGTTTCAATGGGGATCAGAGGCTGCTCGACCGGCGCTTTGACAACCGGAACTAGGACAGTGTCGGCGGGTTTGATAATCGGAATCTGGGGAGCTTGGCCACCGTCAATGCCGGTCCCGACGGGCGTGGCTGGGTGCACGATCGGAATCTGCGCCTGACTAAGTTCGCAACGGGCATTGACCGCGAGCCAGGCGATACAGACCAACGAAAACCAGTATGAAGTCGGGAAACTCATTGTTCGGTCCATCGAATGCGTGGGTCAAAAAACGCAATATCTCTGCCTGTCGTTCTGTTTTTTCGGCTTAACGTCTAGGTTAGTTTTATTGTTTTTTCCGGATTTGCGTCGATTGCCGGTTTTGCCGACGCCTCTGAGGAAACGCTGGCACCGTCAACGCCGACGTGAGCTGGAACTTGCGATCCCAAGGAAACTGCGGGCTCGGTCCATTATCGCCAATTTAACCATTGACTATACTGTTGATAGCATTTCCAAGAGCCAGCAGTAATGGCGCCGTGTTCGATTCAGCAGTTGTGCACAGGAGGGCTACGGTCAATATGGGCATCGTGTATGCAATACGTAATTTCGTAATGGGCGTGGGGCAAGCGATCGCCTCGCCCTTTGTCTGGCTGTTCGCCCAAATAAGCGGGCCCTCACGAAACCGGGCGCTCGTGTTTGGCATGCCGGCACTGGTTGGATTCCTAATTTGCTTGATAATGCTGGCGGCGGTCGCTCTGGGACAAGAAGAAAGAATCAAACAGCGCTATCTACGTTTGGCGGACGCCGCCAAGGCCAAGGCATTGAGGACGCTCCAAGCCTACTATCAGGAACGCCAGCTGGCGAGTGAAAAACCTGCAACGGCTGGGGACGAAAAAGTGACGTCGTCCGACGAGGCACCTAGTCCGCTAATTCAGGAATTGCGGAATGACCGCGCTGTACAACAATTGTATTTGGAGAAATTAGTCACGCTCGACGCCGACCCCAAGCATAAGTATGAATATGCCCTTTCCTTCAACGAATTCGCGCCGTCATTGCAGTTGAAATTGATGCAGCAGTTAGCTCCTGCCGAACGGATCGGATACGGCGAGGCGCATTTGTTTTTGGCCGAGGTCTATTTCAACAGCGTGATGACGGACGCCGCAAGGGAGCGTCAATTGCGCAATTTGGCCCTCATCCACGCCGATTTTGCGCTGCAGCGACTGCCTGATTCAAAAAGGGCCAAATCCATAAAATTGGCGTCGCTGATGGTATTGAATCGATTTTCCGAAGGCTTGGCGTTGGCCGAGGAGTTATTCAAAGGTGACCCGCTGGATTTCCGTGAACTGGTGGTGATTAATCGAGAATTGAATCGGCCGGCGGACGTGGCCAATGTCCTGAGTGATGCGTGCAGGAGGCTGGAAGACAAGTTTCGCGAATACCGTCAAACGAATACCGAAGCTTGGGCTGCGCATCTGCGCGCCTATGTTCAGGCGATGGCATTTTCCGAGCGATTCGAGGAAGCGCGGCGCCGGTTGGATCAGGAAATGGAGTTGGTGGCCGCCGGTGAAAGTGCAGGTAAAGTACTTTTCGTCCGGCGGTTGAAAGCCGAGATGGCGATTGCCTGGACGAAATCCATGAATCCTGGGCTGGAGGCGAAACCGGAAGTCATCGCCGTGTGTTTGCCGTTGATGGAGGAAGCGATTCGCGAGTTGCCACGGAATGCAGACGCTTTGTGGCTGCTGACGCTCATGTCTTTTCGCAACGACGAATGGCGCGACCGCGTGCTGGCCGTGTACAATCCAGAGAATGACCCCGAAGCTCCACCAGTTGTGCTGAATCAATTGGGGAAGCATGCCTTGCTGGAGAAAAACTACGCTAGCGCGATCGATCTGTTTGAACGCGCGCGGCAACTCGACACACGCAATCCAGAGATGTTGAATAATCTTGCTTATGCCTATCTCACGGCAGGAGTGGGCGACCCCGAATATGCTTTGAGTTTAGTCAATGAAGCGATTTCCATTTTGCCTCCTGCTCCTCAGTTTGATATTTTGCGGTCCAGTTTTTTCCACACCAAAGGAACTGCCTTGTTGATTTTGCAGCGTTTTGAAGAAGCTGCCGGCGCATTCAGCGAGGCGTGGAAAACGCGCCCGGACAACATCGGCATTTTAGAAGGTTTGGTGCGGGCGTATGAGGCTCAAGGTTCATCGCAGGCCGACATCTATCGAACCAAGTTGGAGGAAGTGCGGCGGCGCACGGGTGGCGGACAAGCCAATTAATCGAATTATTTTGTACCTGGCGTGTGAGGGATTTCTATGGCCCGAAGGCCAACCAACGATTTTGAAGACCGGTCCCTGTTGGGGCGATTGTCGGCGTCGTTACGCGATCTGTTTCGCGGTTCGGATGACGTCCAAGCCGCACCGATTGGAATGCCCGATTCTCCGTGGCGGCTTTCGTCGATCATCAGCTTTCCGTTCCGTTTGGTAGCCGCCTTCGGGATTTTTTTGGTTTCCGCGTGGAGTTCGTCCCGGCATTGGTGGCCGTTTGTTGCGGGCGTGCCGGCAATGATCATGGTTTTGACGGCCGTTGCGGCGGCGACGATTCCCCCGTGGTTGTTGCGGTTGGACAAGAAACGCGACGTGTTGTATTTGGGTCGGTACGACCACTACGTGATCACACCGGGACAAGCACCCTATGCGTTGGCTTGCGCGCTACGCAGTTGCGACCGCAACCCTGGCGAGCTGTTTTTCAAATATCGTGTCGGACTAGCTTATCAGGCCGCTGGCGATATCGACGGCACGAAGCGGACGATGGGAAGTTTGGCCTCGCTCGATAAGCCGGGTTTCTCCAGAGCACACTTATGGTTGGCCGACTATCAATTGTCGAGGGCGAGTCAACCGGAGGGAGACATCGAAGCGGCGAAACAGGTCGCCCGACAACATTTGGAATTGGCATTAGCCGTCGATTCGGAAGCGTTCACCGTGGAAATGGCTATCGCTGATATGCGTCTCGCACAGTTGTATTTCACCGAAAAGCGATATGACGAGGCCATCCCGATCCTACTTCGTTTGGCGGAGAATCGCCTGCAGTTTACTGTGCAACTTGATGCTTACCCGATGTTGGTGGAGGCAGTTGATAGTCAAGGAAGTCCCGAAAGAACGGCAGCGGTGCTTCAAAAAACGTTGGATATCCTGTTGCCGCTGGCACGTCAGGCACCCGATAGTGTGGAACTGTGGCGGGCCATCATATTGTGTTGTTTGCGGGCCAAACAATTCGACCAAGCGCAGACCTTCATGGAAGAATCCCTGGTTTTGAGTCGTGATCCACGCGTGAAATTCCGCCTCGCCGTGCTGAAGTCGGAACTGTACGTCTTTCGAGCGGAGGAGTTTTCCGACTTCAATTCCGAATCCGACTATCGAGGCCGGCTCGATGCAGCCGCTCGGGCATTGCTTTCCAATCCCCTCAACCGACAAGCGTATCTGTTATTGTTGCCGTATCTGGAAGCCTATTTGTTGGAACCGGAACGTGAACGTATGTTGCGTGAAGCGATGCTCGATGCGGATACTCGGCCAATTGTCCAACTCTTTGTCGGTTACGCCGAGGGTTTGCAAGGCGAAATTGCCGAAGCGGAGCGGATGTGGCGGATTGCCGCGCAAAGTTTTCCTAATGCGCCATTTGTCGTAGCCAATTTGATGTTCACATCGGTCGAGCAAAACGCGTTCGGAGCCGATCGGATAGAGAAAGCGGTGTCCATTGCCGAACGCCTTTTTCCGGACAATCTTTCATTCACAATCGTCCGCGCCGAGGTGGAAATGCTGCGAAATAATTTCCAATTAGCGCGCCAATTGTTAATGCCTCTGCTGGAAGGCAACGTCGAGTTGCTCCAATTGCAAATGACCTATCTCAAGCTGCTGGAGCATGAAGGGGATGCTGATGCCATTGCCGCTCAACAAGCAAAAATTCAGGAGCTACGAGAACGCATAATGCAGCAGTTGTAGCCGGGGACGACCGGCCGCTGGTATCAAACGAGTTGCCAGCGTTTTCGCAATGCCCATTCCGTAGTCAATAGGGCCACAAATAGCAACAGAACGAGACTGCCATCCAGGGCAGTTTGACCGAGTTGCCAGCGCAATGGAACTTCGATTTTCATTTCGGGCGGATTCTGTGCCAGTTCGGTTAGCAACGTCTCCAATTCCTCGGGTAACACGCTCCGTCCACCATAGTTCGCGGTTTGGTCAGCCAGCCGCGCCAGGAGCACAGGGTCGCTCGCCGGATTGGCACGCTCCCGATCGTGATCGAAAACCACGAACTCAATGTCCGAACGCCCCAGCTCCTGCTCGTTCGCGCGTCCTTCAATCTCCAAAAGGTAGATGCCAGGTTCGCGCACCCAATCTCGCTCCAATTCGCCGCCGTAACGATCCGACATTTTCGTGATCGGCACGGACTTGGTTTCGCCCATTGGGGACGTCAACGTTCCGCGAAACTCGACGTCGGGCAAAGACGATCCCGAGTCATCGCGTGCCAGGACCGAGAAGCCGATGTCGCTTGCCGGTTGAAATCGGCGTCGCGGCAAGTCGATTTGTATGGTTCGTTGCTGAAGCTCATCACGGAAGGAAAGCCATAAGAGCAACTGCTCCCAAAAGGTGTCAAACTCCGCCGCATGCCCAGAGCGACGCCACAAATAGGTCAGTTCGGTGGCCAAACAAGCGACGCGCCCAGCGCCGTAATTGCCAATTACCAAAATCGGCTCTCCGGCGTCTGTCTGCAATAACACCATCGCCGCTTCCTTGACTCCCAGAACGAGATTGGCGGCGGGCAAGGGCGGCAGTCGCGCCCATGAGATGTGCGGATCCTCGGACGCTACCAATTGAGTCAGAAAATGGCGACGCGCGGGAACTACACGAAACTCCCGCTCAATATGTAAGTCACGACGAATATCGCCCGAAAAGGGTTGACCTTCCGTGCGACTCATCCGAATCGGCAGCACGTCGGCCAAAGGCGTCGCGTGATAGAAGCCGGCGCCAAAACTATGGTAGCCTCCCATCATCAGCAGACCCTTGCCCTTGGCCACGGCTTGCGCCAACACCTGGAAAACGGGATCCTCGGTCTGCGACTGCCCCAACAAACGCGCATCAACGTCACCGAGTAGGAACACATCGACACTCGGATCGTTGACTAATTCCAGGATGCGAGCCGTGCTGCGAATCGACGGGGGGAACTCCCGATCCACTTTCAGAAACTCCAGCTCCATCCCCTCGGCGCTGCGGCGCACCATCGGCCGCAAAAACATCTGTCCAAAGTTCGTCTCGCCTTCGATGTAAACGATCCGCGATCCACCTTCGTACACGTTGAGAAACGAAGGCAGTTCGTTATTCCGCAGCGCAACTTCCGTGGCATTGCCGCGGCAACGGACTCGCAGCCGGTAACGCCCCACGTCGGTTGGAATAAAACTGAGATTCACCAGAAACTCTTCCAACGATTGGCGCGGGGTCAAAAGCTGCTGATCAACTACCCGCTCCGGCTCATCTTTTGACGAAACCAACAATTCCACCGTCACTTGTTGATTGACGAAACCGCGGGCCTGCAACGTCGCTTGGACGTTGAGCCGGTTCTTTACCCGAATGCGATGCTGCTCGGCCAGATTCGTAATCGCTAGATCCGCTAGCTCACCGGTATCGGCGGGCAAACCGAATGGTACGGCATACAGCGGAATCTCTTGATCCGCCATCATCTGTACGGCGTCGAGGAGTTCGACAGGGCTATCGGCTACGTTTTGTATGCCATCGGTGAGCAAGACGACGCCTATCAGCCGTTGATCACGAACTTCCCGCATGGACGACAACAGCGCCCAACCGATATCCGTTTCACTGCCCGTCGGCTGAGGTG
>JACTND010000274.1 GCA_014584305.1 Planctomycetota bacterium
GCTCCGAAACCGCGTTGGCTCCGATCAGTTCGCCGGAACACAAGCGAGGGAGCCAGTTTTGCCGCTGCTCTTCCGTGCCAAACTCCAACAGCGGAATCGCCACGGTCCACATATGCGCGTTGATCGAGAAATTCAAGCCGTTATCGTGCGATCCGTAGCCGAGACTTTCCAAGGCCACGGCTGTCGTCACCGGATCTGTCTCTTGTCCCCCGTACTTGCGTGGGATCGGCAGCCCGTGAATACCCAACGCGGCGCATCGCTTCCAACCGGCGAAGTTGAACTGCGACTCGGCTTCGCGCTCATTCAACCCCGGGTTCAGCTCGGACTGCGCGACGTCAATGATCGACTTTTGCCAAGCGCGTTGCGCCTCGGTTAACGTGAAATCCACTTTGCCATTCCTCGCCGTTCGGGGCGTGTGAGATTCGACCTATTTCCCACGATAATTGCTATCGCGCAGTGCCACAATGCCAGCGGCGATCTGCCACGCCAGATGCCGCCAATGATCAGCAGAGCGCGCGAATCGCCGCGCATTGCGGCGCGAGTATATCCGGTGAAGGCGCTCCGCTGCCAACCGATGTGAGTTCGTATTGTGAAACTCACAGTGGCAGCGACCTTCTGAGCCGCGTGGCGTTCATCAGTCGAACAGCGCCGAGGCGACGAGGAGCCCATCTCGTACAGAAGATACTTGACAAGAGACCAAGTCCCCTTCGTTCGACCGATGCGCTCCGTCGTTCGCAAGAGGGATTTGGCAAGGTGCATAGCGGCATGTCGTGCCGACTAACGCGTCGGCACGCACTTGTTCCACCAACAACTCCAAACGGCGGCCGATCAAGGCACTAAAGTACGCGCGTTTCAACTCGGACTCAACAGCGGCCAGCCGCGAGGTTCGCTCGTTCTTGACATCCGCGGGAATTTGATCGGGGTAATTGGCTGCGTCCGTTCCGCGCCGAGGACTGTAGGGGAAAATATGAACCTTGGAGAATCCGATCGCTCGGCACGCCGACAGCGTTTGTTCAAAGTCCGCTTCGGTCTCACCGGGGAACCCGACGATCACATCGGTCGTCACGGCCAATGCCGGAAGCCGTTCTTGGGCCTGTCGCACGCGATCGATAATTCGTTTGACGTTCCAACGCCGCCGCATCGATCGCAATATGCGATCGCTGCCGCTTTGCAAGCAAACGTGCAGGTGAGGACAGATACGATCGGCGAACTCCGCCATCACGTCCAACAACTGTCGCGTGATTTCCGTGGCTTCGATGCTGGATAATCGGACGCGGAACTTGGCTGAGGTCGGGCGCGAGCACAGATCGCGCAACAAAGTGGCCAATCGGGTCCAAGTTTCGCGCGGTCGGCCACGGTTAAAATCGACGCCGTAGTGCCCCAAATGAATCCCGGTCAAGACGATTTCACGATAGCCGTTCTCCACCAAGCGCTGCACTTCATCGACGATGTCCTCCGCGGGGCGGCTGGCCATGTGCGGACGAACGGTCGGAATGATGCAATAACTGCACTGCAGCAGGCAACCATCTTGGACTTTGACATAGGCCCGATGGCGTCCCGCCATCCCCGAGATGCCTTTGGGCAAATCGACGACGCCATGACGTCCCAGCACATCCGGCAGCTCGCGTTTGTCCGTCACGACTTCCCCGACGCCGGGGAGGCGGGCGACTTCATCGGGAGCGCGTGTGGCGTAGCAGCCCATGACCACGATCCGCGCGTGCGGATTCTCACGGTGGAGGCGGCGAATAGCCTGGCGGCTCTTGGCGTCTCCTTCGGAAGTGACCGTGCAGGTATTGACGACGCACAAGTCGGCGGGTTCGGAATGGTCGCCATAGCGAAATCCGGCCGCGAGCAAACCTTCGCGGACCAATTGGGTTTCGTACTGATTGACTTTGCAACCCAAAGTCAGGGTCTTGAGAACCGCGGTCACTGGCCGTCGCACTCCGGCTCGATCGAAGCCCGCATCGAGCCGCGACATCGTTCAATCAGCGCATCGGGGCCAAAGGCATGGATTTGATCCCGTTTCAGTTCGGCGTGTTCTTTGGTCGTGGTCAGGCAAATAGCTCGGCCTGTGGTATCCACTTCGCGGGCGATCTTCCAACCCATTTCCAAACTGTGCGCGAACAGTTGGCGCATCATCAACGTTACATATTCGTAGGAATGGTCATCGTCATCCCACAAGATCACGTGGTAGCGCGGCTGCCGTTTGGCAACGGGTTTGGTTTTCTTCCGTTTGCGCGTTGTGACTTGCGGTTCGGCCACACTGGTTCCGTCGTCAGCCATTTGACTCTCACCCTTGAAAATCTGCAAACCCTGGCAAGCCGGTACGTTGGCGGATATATTGTCTCCGGTCCGCTGGCGCGACACAATCACCGATAGCCATATTGTACCCAGGTGTTGGCCACCAGAGTAGCATTTTTTTCTGGCGACGCAAGCATTTTTTGGCGGCCAAGGACGGCTGGTATGGCGATCGTGGAAAATCTGGCGAGTTGCCGACAGGTGAGGAACGAATACCGTCCACTGATGAGGAATTGACGCAATGGAAAAGGTTCAAGGTTATATCGACGGGCGAAGACAACGATTTGTCGATGACTTGTGCGAATGGCTGCGGATGGCCAGCGTCAGCACCGATCCGAAATTCAAACCAGAGGTTGAGCGGGCCGCGGATTGGCTGCTCCGCCGCTTTCAAGATTTGGGTTTGACATGCGAGAAGATTGCGACCAGTGGTCATCCGTTGATCTACGCGGAAACGCCCCCGGTTCCCGGCGCTCCGGTCGTGCTGGTGTATGGGCACTACGATGTCCAGCCCCCCGACCCGCTGAACGAATGGGAAACGCCGCCGTTCGAACCGAGTATCCGCAACGGCAACGTCTATGCTCGCGGGGCGACGGACGACAAGGGGCAGATGATCACGCACGTATTCAGCGCCGAAGCGTGGATCAAGTCCGGCAAACCGCTCCCGGTGCAACTGAAGTTTTTAATCGAAGGCGAAGAAGAGTGCGGCGGATTGGGATTGAGCGAATTCCTCAACGGAAAACTTGATAATGGATTTCGCGCGCTGGACCGCATTAAGGCCGACATTGCTGTCATCAGCGATTGCGCCCAATACGGACCGGGCCAACCGGCCATCACGTATGGCCTGCGCGGGATCATGTATTTCGAACTCCGGTTGTCTGGCCCAGCCCAAGATTTGCACAGCGGCAATTTCGGCGGCGCGGTAATGAATCCGGCGATTGCTCTGTGCCAGATGCTGGGCGGAATGATCGACGCGCGAGGGCGAATTCAAGTTGCGGGGATGTACGACGACGTGATCGACCTGTCCGAAAACGAACGGCAACAATTTGCCAGTTTGCATTTCGATGAAGCCGAGATGATGCGTCAACTGGGCGTGCCGGCGTTGTTCGGCGAAACGGGTTACTCCGCTTTGGAACGGCGTTGGGCGCGACCCACGTTCGACATCAACGGAATCTGGGGGGGCTATCAAGGCGAAGGGGCCAAGACCGTATTGCCCGCACGGGCGGCGGCCAAATTCAGTTGCCGATTGGTTCCCAATCAAGCGCCCGAAAAAATCGCCGCGGCCGTGCGCAAACATTTGGAGCGGGCCTGCCCGCCGGGCATCAAAATGGAATTGATCGAATTGCACGGCGCGCCGGGCTCGATGGTCCCGCTGGATAGCCCTTTCATGACCGCGGCCGCTCAAGCGATCGAAAAAGGGTTTGGCAAAGCACCGGTATTTATTCGTTCGGGGGGCTCGATTCCCGTCGTCGGAGATTTCGCCAAGCATCTAGGGATTGGCACGCTGTTGCTGGGCTGGGGCCAAGACGACGACAATCTGCACAGCCCCAACGAAAAGTTTTCCTTGGCGGATTTCCATCGCGGGATCGTCACCAGCGCGCATTTGTGGGAAGAACTGGGCAAAGTCGAAATCTAACCGGATTGTTGGGTCATGCTGGACCGGAAATTCATTGTGGAGAACGCGGCAGCGGTCAAGTTGAACTGCCGCCAGCGCGGCGTCCCCGAACAGGTGGACGCGCTGGTCAACTACGAACTCCAACGGCGCGAAAAACTGAAGCGATTGGAGGAGCTCAACCGGCTGGCCAACGAGGTCGCTAAGTCGATCGGTCAATTGCCGGACGCGGCAGCGCGCGAAGCCCGAAAGGAAGAAGGCCGCCGCTTGCGAGAGGAAAAAGATCAAGTCCAACGCGAACACGACGAACTCGATCGCCAGGTGCATGAAATCCAACTGCGACTTCCGAACATGGCCCATCCCGACGCGCCGATCGGCGACGATGATCTGGCCAACGTGGAGCTGAGCCGCGGCAAACACGCGCCACGCGTTTTCGATTTTCCTGCGCTCGATCACTTGCAGATCGGCGAAAAATGGAGCTGGATCGACTTCGAGGGGGGCGCGCGCACGACCGGCGCTGGGTTCTATTTTTTGAAAGGCGAATTGGTTTTGCTCGATCTGGCGTTGCAGCAGTTTGCAGTGAACGAGTTGCTGCGCCGCGGTTACACTCCCACGATTACGCCCGATTTGGCGCAAGACTCGATCCTGGAAGGAATCGGCTTCCTGCCGCGCGGTCCCGAGACGCAGGTGTACAGCATTCACGATTCGACGTTGTCTTTGATCGGTACAGCCGAAATCACCTTGGGAGGGTTGTATAGCGGACAGGTTTTGGATGAAACGCAGTTGCCGATCCGTATCTGCGGCATTAGCCATTGTTATCGTACGGAAGCAGGTGCCGCCGGTCGCGCTGGACGGGGTTTATATCGCGTCCACCAGTTTACGAAAGTCGAGATGTTCGCCTTCACCACCCCGGAAACTAGCGAGGCGCTGCATGAGGAATTGAAACAGATTGAATGCGAGTTGTTCGACGCCTTGGAGATTCCGTACCGGGTCGTCGATACGGCGACCGGCGATTTAGGCGGGCCGGCCCATCGCAAATTCGACCTGGAAGCCTGGATGCCTGGCCGAGGTCAGGGAGGCGAATGGGGCGAAGTTACCAGCACATCGAACTGCACGGATTACCAATCGCGGCGATTGAACATTCGGTACAAGCGGGCCGGAGAAAAGGGGACTCATTACGTACACACGTTGAACGGCACTGCGATCGCTCTGAGCCGCGCATTGATTGCCATTTTGGAGAATCACCAGTTGGCGGATGGTACCGTCCGCGTTCCTTCCTGTTTGCATCCGTACCTAGGGAGAACGACGCTGGGTGGGTAGTGTTTGAACCGTCGGATCGGTCCGACCATCCGATCTACTGAATCGTCCGATCCTGCCAGGGAAATTTATCGAGGCGATCGATCAACTTGCCTTTGATCAGGTCCATGATGACGAGGGTGACGTTGGAATTGGCGTTGGCGACCAGCGCGCTGCCGATTTCGTGAGTGGCGAAGGCTTCGTTGAATACTTCGCGGAATTCGTACTTCTTGTCCGCCGGAATGTCGGCGGGCCGGCCGCGGGACAGGGCTTCCACGATGGCGCGGCCTTCGCGATCCGATGTCGGGTCGTTGATGCCGTAGATCACCATCGTCGTGACGCCCGGCGCGGGGCTGGCGGCGAGCGGGGGGACGCGCAACAGGTCGTTCATCACCAGCGTCTTGAATCGCCGATTCGGCGACAGCAGCACCAACACTTTGGCGTCCTGGCCTTGCCGTTTGCCAGCCAAGGGGGGCCAGCTCCAGTCGGTCACAACCCAACTCGTGGCTGTTGTGGCCATTTGATGCGAGGCGATGACGCAGAGCATATCGATGTTCAGTTCCCCTGCATTGTGTTTGTCGCGCAAAAACCGTTTGCAGGTTTCGATGTCCTCGACCATGGAGAGCAACTCGTTTCTGCCGAATCGGTCGCGGTCAATGCGCGGTCCGCCGCCAGCCAAATGGATGCTCTCGCCGTGCCCGCGCCAATCAGGGACGATCACGGCACAGCCGAGTTCCTTTTGCAGACGTTCGGCCAAAACCAACAATTCCTGGCGAGAGCCACCCCAGTCATGCAAGGCAATGACAGGGACGGTTTCTTTCTTGTTTACTCCAGGAAACCATTCGCAGCGAAGGGTCACGCGGTCTTTCGTTTCCAAGGTGATCGTTTCGCTGGGGGGGATGTCGCGGGGAGCGGGGGGCGCAGCGTCCTTGGGTGTGGTAGGCTGAGCCCAGGCTGGAGACGCAAACCATAGGCCCAACCAACCAAGGACGAACACGCGCAACTGGTTCCTGCCTTTGTTCTGATTCATGATGCTGCCGCTCGCAACTGTACCCGCACTATTGTACCATCGGGCCGGGCTTTGTGGGCACTTTCGCGCGGGACACGTGGTCGGGAGGCCAGGACGCTTTCCGCTGCCGATGTGGCGAACACATTACCCCCGGCGCGCTCCGCGAAATTCGAGCTTTTTCTGAGGAAATGGGCGATTCTACTTGTGTTCGACGGAGAATCGTTGAACAATGGAAAAAAGGATCGTCAGGAGGCAGAGCCGAGTAGGGGTTACCCATGACTGTCATGCTCCAAAAATTCAAACGCTGGTGGCAGATTCGGACCGGCGAGTTGGATACACCGCTCGATTACGATGCGCCTTTTTGGGTCTTTAGCCTCTTTTTTCACATCGTGCTGTTGGTCGTCCTGGCCCGCGTTTTGGTTCCACCTCCGGCCGATCGCGAACTGCGCTTGGCGGCAGCGACCGAGGAATCGGTGCCGTTAGAGGACGAGCTGCCGCCATTGCAATCGAACATCGTCATTACGCCTACTGTAGGCATGGACAGTCCAGATTTGCTGGAACTGGCGGCCGATATCAGCACCATGCCTGAAACGGAGATCGAGCATGAGATCGAATCGTTGATGCCGGAAGTCGATCTAGGTCAAGTCATGACCCATCTCGAATTCGATCGAGCAACGGCCAATCGAGTCAGTTCGATGCCCGTCAAGGGTTCCGTCGGTCAATCGCTGGCTAGCGCCAACGGCGCGGTCGATCGTATCACGCAGGAAATCTTGTTGTCCTTGGATGAACGGAAGACGTTAGTTGTGTGGTTGTTCGATCAATCGCCCAGCATGATCCGCCAACGCCAACAGATTGCGGAGCGATTTGAGCGCGTTTATCGCGAGTTGACCGTGCTGGCCGCGGCCGGGAATGCGTCCTTCGCGAAACACAGCGATCAACCGTTGTTGAGCACCATCTATGCATTTGGACAGAATTTCGTGCGGGTATTACCGGAACCGACGGACGACGTGGCGGTGTTGCAAGAGGCCGTGGCCAACGTCGGTTTGGATTCCTCGGGGATCGAAAATGTTTTCTCGGCGGTGATTCAGGCAGCTGTCGATTTTCAGAAGTTCAGCAAGGTCAATCGCGCCACCGGTGAACGGCCGCGGAATGTGATGATTATCGTCGTTTCCGATGAAGCGGGTGACGACCAAAATCGCTTGGATGAATGCGTTGCTCTCTGCGTTCGCTTGGAGGTGCCGGTTTACGTCATCGGCGTTCCGGCACCGTTCGGCCGCGAGGAGACTCAGGTTCGCTGGGTCGATCCCGATCCGCGTTTTGATCAGACGCCGCAATGGGCCGTGGTCAACCAGGGGCCGGAATCACTGCTGCCAGAGCGTCTAAAACTGGACTTTGTCGGTGGGAATTTCCAAGACTTGGAGATGATCGATTCGGGATTCGGTCCGTTTGCGTTGACGCGGTTGTGTTATGAGACGGGCGGGATTTATTTCGCCGTGCACTCGAGCCGCGATTTAGGGCGGCAGGTGCGGGCCTCTGACATCGACGACTATTCCAGCTATTTGCGGCACTTTTTCGATCCGCAGATCATGAAGCGTTATCGCCCGGATTTGGTTTCGCAGCAGACCTACATGCAGCGGTTGGCGGCCAGCAAAGCGCGCCAGTCATTGGTTCAAGCGGCCCAAGTGTCGCGCGTCGGCGCCTTGGAAACACCGATTACCGTTTTTCCGAAACTGGATGAAGCGGTGTTCGTGAACCTGGTTAACCGTGCCCAGCGCTCGGCGGCATTGCTCGAGCCCAAGCTCGACCAGCTCTACAATATTTTGCGTCAAGGCGAATCGGATCGGGCCACCGAATCGTCGCCGCGGTGGCAAGCGGGTTACGATTTGGCGTACGGTCGCGTGTTGGCGAACAAGGTCCGCGCGGAAGCGTACAACGCGATGCTGGCCATGATCAAATCGAAATTGCAATTCCAAAACGAACGGAACAATACGTGGGTATTGCAACCGGCCGACACGATTACGACAGGGAGTCAGGCAGTGGCGATGGCCGATAAGGCGCGGGTCCATTTGCAACGAGTCGTGGACGAGCATCCGGGCACGCCGTGGGCGATGTTGGCGGAGCGCGAACTTGCTACGCCGTTGGGTTGGGCCTGGGTCGAGCGGTACACTCCTCCGCCGCCGCAACCCAATATGCAAAACAATAACAATAACAACGCCGTGCCCAACGTACCCCAGCCTCAACCGTTAGCGCAACCGCTCCCGTCGCGACCACCTCCGCGCATTTGACCATCGGGCAAGTTCAATCCTGTGCCACTTGAAGAAATCCGCTTGGCGTCGGTAGGTCGATTGCTCAATCTTGTTGAAATGCGCGTATCGGCGATGTGAGCGCCTGAGC